>NZ_DAGK01000033.1:95710-148981 GCF_002495725.1 Methanosarcina sp. UBA411 | reverse complement strand
CACTCAAATTACGGAATTCTCCTCCAAAAAATAGGGCGTCTTGAGCAAGCAGAGGAACAGTACAGAATCGCAATAAATTTAGACCCCAAAATGCCAAATAGCCACGGTGCTTATGGTTTACTTCTATTTTCCCAGAATTTAGAAGAGGAAGCTATTAAGGAAATAGGAATAGCATCTCGCTTGTTCAGAGAAAATGGAGATGCCGTTAAGGAACATCTTTCTTTCGCTTGGCTTTATGAAAATTTTACAAATAAATATTATAATTTAAAAGATTATAAAAAGAGTGGAGAATATGCTGAAATCTCGGGGGATGAATACATTGAAGCAGGCAAACAGGCAGGAGAGAGCTTCAAGAACACTTCTTTAACTAAAGGCTATACGCTTAAAGGAAGAGCTAAAATTCGGAAGCTTGAATTTAAAACTCCTTTTTACAAAGATATAATTAAGAGAATCTGGAATAAGGAATCTTACAATATTGAAAGATTTATGAAAATTGTTGATTGTATAATGGATGCATCCAGATGCTATGAAAAAGCAGCCAAAGCATCTCCAAAAGATAATCAGTTGTGTAATGCCTGCTCGATTTCAATGTCATGTCTTTCGGAAATGCTTGACTATATGCTTGCAGTTATAAAGCAGAAAGAAACACCTCAGTTTGAAGATAAATTGAAAAATTGGAATGAAAAACTAGCAATTGCCAAAAGTGCTTATAAAGAGCACAGTAAAGGAGAACTCTTTATTGAGTCTCTTTATAAATTAATGGGATGCATACAAAATCTGGACAAATACAAAAAGCATGGAACAAGAGAATATGGAAGAGCTTTTGAGGAGTGTCGCAAAGAATTAATTGAAATAGTAAATAATATCGAAGGCCCGCTTCAGAAAATTATTGAAGATTCAGCGAGACAAATGGATCTCTGTCGGCTCAAAATAATACCTTATGCAGGTACTGAGACTGGATATATACCTCAATCCAGCAAATTATCTGAATTTTTGAATTGGATTTTAGATCCAAAAAGGATTACAGTAGGAGTAGCTGGACTAATTCTTTCAGTTATTGTTGACCATTACAATGAATATCTTTTTTCCTTGATCAAAAGATTTGTAACCATGCTTGTAGATAAAATATGATCCATTATAACTTATTTTAAGAAATGAATTAGTTTGACTGGCTCAGATTTCTTTTTTACCTGTAATAAAATATTCCACAACAAATATTACTAACCTCTTATCATCTGGCTTCAGGTTCCAAGTTGAAAGAATAAGAAAGGTTAGAAAAAATGTTAATCCTCGACCACCCCTACATCTCTGAATTTTTAAAAAGTACTGCTGCGGAATTACAGATTCCTGTTTTAAAAAATGAAATAGCAGCCGGATTGAAAACAGAAATTAGATAAAACAGAATAGAAACCTGGGTTTCGGAAAAAATATAAATAAATTGCAATAGTTGGGCAGTTTTTAGATTAATAAAAGAAGGATTTCATTCCCGCAGCAGGCTGCGGGTATTTAATTGATCTCAATTAAAATAGAAGGGATGTTTGGGAATTTTTTCTCCAACACATACTATGTCATAAAAATCATCTTCTTCGATATTGAGTCCCTTTCCAACTTCATTTCTGTAGTTGAATGGCAAGAAATCGCGGAGGACCTTTCTATTTTTTTTGTCCAGAATTGTTTCATTGTCATCGATATTTTCTTTACTTATACAGAATAAAGGACATAACACAATATCAGTATGTGACCCAAGTTCGCCAGTTACGAATTTAATTGCCTGACTCGCCGTTCTTCCAGTTTCAATTTTGTAGTCAATTAAAAGTAGCGTGATTTTTTTTCTTCCGGCTTCAGATTTTAATGCCTGCAGCATTTGTCTGTTAACCTCATTATTAAACATGTTTTCTTGACCGTCTCTGACTCCCCACAAAGACAGTACTTTAGTTCTAGGAAAAAGCCCATGGGCCACGAGAGAGCCTGTAAAAAGCCCATTCAGGCTTCCATGTGAGATGCACAGGACTGCATTCGGGTTGAAATGCAGGTCAGTAACAGGACCCTTTAAAACATTTCTTATTTTTATTGCATTTTCCTGCCAGGTTCTCCAGACGCCATATGAATTACTGTCATTACAATCATTTAGTTCCATGCAGGGCGGTTTATTCAAATGGGATCTATACGCCATCATTTTTTGTTCATGCTGCTCTTGAAGATGTTCCGCAAATAAGCCTGCCCATTGCTCTTTTAGCCATTTAGAGATATCTTCAAACTTATTGAATTCCTTTATTGGATTATTTCGTGTTTGAGAATTAATTTCATCAAGCAATTTAAAAACATTTATACTATCAACATATACATAATTAATTTTTGCCGGGTTATCCAGGTTCTTCTTGTAATAAGTCCTGTATTCGGAATATACATTTTTCTCAACGAAAATAAAGATAGGAATGTCTTTGTCCCTGGCTGTTTGATATTCCTTCATCGTAACTGACTTATACATCTGGCAAATTTCGTCAGCATTTTCCTTTCGAGATTCAGAAGAAGGACTTCCATAACGCCCACCTATTATTAAAATAAGCATATGACAGCTGGTAATTTCTGAATAACAGGATTCGTCAAGTGGTCTATTATGATTGTAAGGAATCTTCCCTTTATCAGAAAGAACTGCTTCATATCCTATATTTTCAATAAAACTGTCAAGGTTATCCCTGATCTGTTTTAAATCGTAATAGGTGGAACTTACAAAAATCCTTAGTTTTACCATTTATATCCCTTTCGATATTTTGATGGGAGTTTATATTTTTTGAAGGAGAGCACATGCTTTAAATATATACTTTCCTAAAAATATACGATTTTTAAGAATAATTGAACAATAAGGTGCAAAGTTTTTATTATATACATAAAAAGCTGACAATCGATAGGAAATGCATATTGGCTTATGATACTAGAAACGCTTTGAGACCACATGATGATTTTTTAAAATTCCATAAAAATTATTACTAACCTATTTTATTATCTGGCTTCAGGTTCCAAGTTGAAAGAATAAGAAAGGTTAGAAAAATGATGATCCTTGACCATCCCTACGTCTCCGAATTTTTAAAAAACACTGCTGCGGAATTGCAGATTCCTGTTTTAAAAAACGAAATAGCAGTCGGACTGAAGACTGAAAAAAGGCTAAACCTTCTTGAAGAAGCTGAATTTATCGAATTCATAAAAGAAAAGGGCGAATGTACTCTTTATTTAAACTCCGAGAATTCTATTGGCTGGATTTCTGAAAATCTCAGCTTTACAGAGCTACCTGAGAAAATCGAGCTTTTCAAGAACAAAGTGAAGTTTAGGGAGCTACTGGAAAGGCTTTATCCTGAATTATATTTCAAAGGTGTTGAATTTGAAAAACTGGATGAAATCCGAGTTGAGGAAATCGAAAAACCGTTTATTATAAAGCCTGCCGTGGGATTTTTCAGTCTAGGAGTGCATAAAGTTTCCACTGACGCGGAATGGGATTCAGCTCTGAATTCCATAAAGGCTGAGGTTAAGGAGATCCGGGAGCTTTATCCGGCGCAGGTTCTGGATGTGGAGAATTTCATTATCGAAGGAAATATTGAAGGGAATGAGTTTGCGGTTGATGCTTATTTCAATCGCGAAGGAAAACCGGTAGTCCTCAATATCTTCAAACATATCTTTTCCTCGGAAAACGATGTCAGTGACAGAGTATATTTTACTTCAAAAACTGTTATAGAAACCTACAGGGAAGCTGTCGAGGACCTTTTAAAGGAGATTGGAAAACTTGCCGAGCTCAGGAATTTTCCACTTCATCTGGAACTGAGGATAGGAGAGGACAGGCGAATCCAGCCGATCGAACTGAACCCCATGCGATTTGCCGGTTGGTGCACGACCGATATTGCATATTTTGCATATGGGATTAACACTTACAGGTATTTTCTCGAACAGCTTGAGCCGGATTGGGATAAAATTCTTGCAGACAAAGAGGGAAAGAGCTTCTGTCTTGTTATGCTTAACAAACCGGCAGATCTCGATTTGAAGGAAGTAAAGGCTTTTGATTATGAGAAACTGCTTTCAGACTTCGAAAAGCCCTTGGAACTCAGGAAAGTCAATCATGAAAAATACGGCTTTTTCGGGTACATGTTTACCGAAACTACAGAGAGCAACTGGCAAGAAATTGAAAGAATTCTAAAATCGGATCTGAGGGAATATATCAATTTCAAAGAAATAGTTTCTATATCCGATAATCAAAGACTCTGTCCCGGTACTCAAAAATAATCCATATTGGTTCAGAAGGATTGAGATTTCAGACTGACTTTACTTTTTTAATTTATTTTTTGAGGAATATGAAATTGCCATCAGCAAAAAATCTATTTATGACTGAAGGTTCAATCTTCCCTATGGGAAAAGTCAAATGGGGTACTGGCTCTGGAAGACAATATCATAGAGGTAAATGGCCTTGAATATTTTTTCGGTGAGATAAAAGCAGTTGATAACATCAGTTTTACGGTAAGAAGAGGGGAGATCTTCTCTTTTTTGGGACCGAACGGAGCTGGGAAGAGTACTGTAATTAATATTCTTACTACCCTCCTGCCTATGCAGAAGGGAAGAGTAATTATTGCAGGTCATGATTTGAGAACAGAACCTGAAAAAGTGAGGGAATCGATAGGGATTGTTTTTCAGGAATTGACTCTTGATAGAGACATGACTGTAAGGGAAATTCTGGAATACCACGGAAGACTCTATTCAATGCCAAAAGCTCAAAGACAGGCGCGTATTGACGAATTACTCAACCTGGTCGAGCTTGAAGCAAAAAGGGATGTCCTGACAAGATATCTGAGCGGCGGAATGAAGCGCAGGCTTGAGATTGCAAGGGGGCTCATGACCCGCCCTAAAGTACTTTTCATGGACGAGCCTACAATCGGACTTGATCCGCAAACAAGAATAAGAATCTGGGATTACTTGCGGGACATCAACCGGCAAGGAACAACCATTTTCCTGACAACCCATTATATGGATGAAGCCGACCAGCTAAGCGACTATATAAGTATTGTAGATCACGGACAGATAATTGCCACAGGCAAGCCCTGGGAGCTAAAAAATGCGCTTGGCCAGGACCTTATATATCTGGAAACAAGCGATAATCAGGGAGCTTCCAATTTGTTAACTAAATTGGATACTGTAAAAGGAGTTCGGGAAAAACCAAAAGGAATAGTTGTCATGGTCAATGTAGACGGTACCTACCTGCTGCCTGAGATAATGGAGAAACTTCGGAACGGAGGAATTAAGATCAGGGCCGTAAACCTCAAAAAACCATCAATGGATGACGTTTTTGTCCACTATACAGGAAGAGAGCTCAGGGATACAGGAACCGAAAAAACTGTAGTGGTGAAACCAGGAGGGCGTTAAGAGATGCATAAAGGCTTTCTTACTATATACTGGCGAGATATGTTGAGGTTCTTACGGTTCCGAACTCTCCTGTTTACCTCCCTTGTCCAACCTGCACTCTGGCTGGCTTTCTTTGGAGTAGCAATGTCAAATAATTTTGATAGGCTGACTGCAACAATGCCGACTATTCCCGGGGTAAGAGCTGTGGGCTACTTGACTTTTATAGGTGCAGGAGTTATTGCCATGACCACGCTTTTCACAAGTCTCTTTGGAGGTACAGTACTGCTCTTTGATAAAAACTGGGGACTTATGCGGGAGACCCTTTCAAGCCCTCTGCCAAGAATTCATATAATTGTAGGGATAGGGCTTTCAGCTATGACAAAGTCCTTTATCCAGGCCACTGTTATAATGGTTTTTGGGCTTTTACTTGGAGTCCAGTTTTTTGAAGGCTACACAGTTACACAGGTTCTGGTCTCACTCTTTTGTATCATGCTTTTTATAGGAGCATTTTCTCTAGGTTTTCTTTTTCTTTCAGCTGCAATAGCAATAACAATGGAAAGCCCAGAAGGAATGCAAGCCGTAATAACCCTGCTTACCATGCCTTTCTTTTTCACAAGCAATGCACTTTATCCTGCGAACTCTTTTCCCCCTGTGCTTCGGGCTCTGTCCACAGTCAATCCGCTAACGCATCTTGTCAGCGGAATCAGGTACTTTGCAATAGGGAGCGATTTTTCGTCAATCGGGCTTCGTTATACTTACACGCAGGGAGAGGTTATTGTTTCCTTTCTGGCTCTTCTAGCTTTTGCGACAATAATGTTTCTTATTGCAAGGTGGAGGTTTACCAAGGTTACAGTTACATGATTTCAATCGGGATCATGTTTAAGGGGTATAAAGATTAAGGTAGAAGTGGGGAAATATTATGGTCTGTACACACAAGGATATGATAAAAGTAAAAGACGTGGAGCCGGGTTCAAAAGGATGCGAGGAATGCCTGAAAAGCGGAGACAGATGGGTACACCTGAGAATCTGTCTAACCTGTGGGCATGTGGGCTGCTGCGATCAGTCAAAAAACAGGCACGCAACAAAGCACTATGGAGAGACCGGACACCCGATAATTCAATCTTTCCAGCCAGGGGAAGACTGGAAATACTGTTATATTGACCGTCAGTATCTTGAATAAACGGTTGGCAGCCAGCAGCGTTGAGAACGCTAAAGGCTCGCCTCATTTAAAGAACCTCTTTTCAGAAACTTAATTTCAAAAAATATATCCCTTTTTTTATCCTTTTATTTTTTATTAAATAAAAGTCCTTAGATAAAAATAGACCAATAAAAAGAACGAAGCAAATAAATGAAAGATAAATCAGTCAAAGGGAAAACACAAATAAAGGGAAAATAGGCGGATAAAAGAAAACTAAGTGAGAATACGGAAATAAAAAGATAAAAGGGGTAGCAATGAGTTTAGCAGGTCAAACAGCTCTTGTAACTGGGGGAAGCAAAGGGATAGGAAGAGCTATCTGCCTTTCTCTAGCAAAAGAGGGAGCAAACGTCATCATTGCAGCAAGGAATGATAGTGAAATCAAAGATACAATAGATAAATTAAAAGCAATGGGGAGTAAAGTCCTAGCTATCAAGACTGACGTGCAGAGTGAAGAGGACGTCAGACGCCTGATCTCAACTATAATTGATAAATGCGGCAAGCTTGACATTCTTATCAACAATGCGGGGGTTGCCTACAAAAAGAAGCTGGAAGAGACCACCCTTGAAGAATACGATAAAATCATGGATACCAACTTAAGAGGAGTCTTTCTCTGTATGAAGTATGCAATTCCATACCTCAGAGAAAGTAAAAATGGAAAAATAATCAACATATCCTCAGTAGGAGGATTACACGGACTTTCGGATTTTTCCGTCTACTGCGCCTCAAAGTTCGGGGTAAACGGCATAACGGAATCCGTTGCCGCCGAGCTGGAAGGAGAAATAAAAGTCTACGCAGTCTGTCCGGGAGCTGTGGATACAGATATGTACAGGTCGATCTATTCAAGCAGACCACCACTCAAACCCGAGCATATCGCGGAAAAGGTTCTGGAACTTGCCTCACCGGATTCAAGAGTTACATCTGGTAAGATAATCGAGATACAGGCTCCTCCAATACCTCAGCTTTAATGGTTGAAAACAAGGGGAGACATCCGGTAATTCTGACAGACTCACAGTATCTTATATATTTTGCAAGATTTTATTAGCATCCTTTTGTCGGAATTACCCTCTTCCTTTTTAAGAGAAAAACTGCTCCTGATAGCAGTTAAGAACTATTGCTTCCAAAGATATATCCTTGTCCTGCCCGATAATTAATAAAGTGACTGTAAAGTGACAGCTATGAAACTGAAGGGTCAGACAGCCATTGTAACCGGTGGGGGAAGAGGAATTGGCAGGGCTATCTGCCTGTCACTGGCAGAAGAGGGAGCCAATGTTGTAATTGTCGCAAGGACTGAAAGAGAAATGCGAGAAGCTGCCAGACTAGTAGAAAAGCAAGGTGGAAGGGCTCTTGCAGTAAAGACTGACATCAGAAAAGAAGAGGAGGTCATTGATATGGTTTCAAAGACAATGAACGCCTTTGGAAGAATTGACATCCTTGTAAACAATGCAGGAGCAGCATACAGAAAATATCTTGTGGAAACTTCAACCAAAGAATATAACGAAATTATGGACACAAACGTAAAAGGAATGTTCTTCTGCACAAAGTATGCCCTTCCCCATTTACTTAAAAGGGGGGAAGGCAGGATAGTGAATATATCCTCGGGAGCAGGAAAGCACGGGATACCAAAATTATCAATATACTGCGCCTCAAAATTTGCGGTAATCGGTTTTACAGAGTCTCTTGCTTACGAAGTAGGAGGTGGGATTCAGGTTTATGCAGTCTGCCCTGCAGGCGTGGATACCGGTATGTACCACTCGCTTTTTTCAGATGAGCCTGTTCTCAAGCCCGAAGACGTTGCAAGAAAAGTTTTGGAGCTTTGTCTGCCTGAAACGCCTCTTCCTTCAGGCTCTTCAGTTGAGATTTACAGGCGGCCTATGAGGATAGTTTGACTTTGACACTTGTACAGAAAGGAGTATACTTAAGTTGAAGGTGAATCTATGTTCAGAAACCGTAAAGATGCAGGGGAAAAACTTGCAAAAGCTCTTGAGAAATACAGAGCAGAAAATCCTGTTATTCTTGCAATTCCACGCGGTGGAGTGGAAGTTGGCCTACAGGTTGCAGGGAAACTTAATACTGATTTTTCTCTTATTATCGCAAGGAAGTTGCCTTTCCCTAACAACCCAGAGGCCGGATTTGGAGCAATAGCCGAGGACGGGAGCGCGTTTATTTTAGAAAATGCACATTACTGGCTTCCAGAGGAAACCATTGAGAGGATCAAACAACAGCAGATCGCCGAAATAGAAAGACGCATAAAAGCTCTAAGAGGAGGAAATCCCCTTCCAGAGCTTGCAGAAAGAACCGTAATTCTTATCGATGACGGCATTGCGATGGGTTCTACAATGCGGGCAGCCATTGAACTTTGCAAAAACAGGAAAGCCGGAAAAATTGTGGTTGCAGTGCCTGTAGCAGGAAGAGAGGTTGCAGAAGAGCTTCAGAAAAAGGTAGATGAGCTCGTGGTGCTTGAGACTCCTGCCTATTTCAGGGCTGTCGCTCAGGCTTACGAAAGATGGTACGATGTTTCGGATGAAGAAGTGCTCGACCTGCTCAAAGAGAATATAAGAAATAAAGAACCGAAAGATCATGAATTTCATGAGCTCGGAGTCTGAAAAAATTCTCTGTTATTCCTATTAAATACCTTTTAATAATTATTAAATAACCAGCTAAATAAACCGAAAAACAAATGAAGAGAACTAATCCTAAAACTGAACCCTTCGGCAGTTAGCATTTTTTAGAATATCTTGCCACTTTCCCAAAAAGAAAATCTACAGCAGATTTTAAACCCTTTGTTAAAATCTATTTGAAAGATCTATTTTTAAATTTTTTTCCAAAAATTCCATTTTCGGAATTTCTATTAAAGGACTTCCTTGAAAGGCCTCTTTATGAAAACCAGATCGCAGGAATAAACCTAGAAGAGTAAAAACAGATGATAGAGAAGTTTTTCAAAGATGTTCTCCAGGTTTCACATCCTTCTTGCCTTTAAAACTCCCTTTTAAAATTTAAATAGATTTTCGAAAAGGCATATCTGAATAAAAACTTTACGTTATTTAGAATAAGGGAAAAGCTTTGTTCTCTTAGAATTTGTCTTTTTTGTCTTCATATTGAAGATTTGAATTCCTAACCTTGAAGTAAAGAACACAAATATACCAAAAATAGACGTATATAGATCTATAGATTATATAGAGTGCTCTAAAATATATGGAAAATATAAAATATAATGAAATGGTCTGAAATACCATACAGGCTCGAGATTCTGAAAAATATTCAGTAACTGCATAAAGATTAATTATTAAAATTTAAAAAAAGTAAATGTTATAACAATTATATCAAGTTTGAAGTTTAAGATTTTTGGAGCGGAAAAAATGGATTTACTTGTCATAGCACTTATTTTAGCGGGCCTTTACATGGCCTGGAATATAGGAGCAAACGATCTCGCAAATGCTATGGGCACTTCGGTTGGAACAGGTGCCTTAACACTTAAGCAGGTAATTATTATTGCGGCAGTTTTTGAGTTTTTGGGTGCAGTGCTTTTTGGAGAAAGGGTCACTACGACAATAGCAAAAGGAATTGTTCCCATTGATATGATCAGTATTGTCCAACCAGACATTGTGGTTTTGGGTATGCTGGCTGCAATTCTTGCAGCTGGCTTCTGGGTAACCCTTGCGACCTTTTATAACCTCCCCGTTTCAACCAGCCATTCTATCGTTGGTTCAGTACTTGGCTTTGGGCTGATTGCAGCCCATAACGGAATTATCTCTTTTTCAGATATTCACTGGGGGGAACTTACGAGAATTATTGCCAGTTGGTTTATATCTCCGGCTCTTGGGGCTGTTCTTGCTTATCTTACTTTTTCTGTGATAAGGAAACTGTTTCTTCATAGAGCTAAGGATCTTCCACTTGTTGAGAAAAAATTCATATCCTTACAGCTCATAACTGCCTGTTACATGGCATTTGCACATGGGTCAAACGATGTGGCAAATGCTGTAGGTCCTCTCACTGCTGCTCTCAAGGTCATGGGTGTACTAGGAGTTGAAGTCCCTGTATGGATACTTGTAATGGGAGGCCTTGGTATGGTAATAGGAATGGCCACCTGGGGTTATAAAGTGGTTGAAACCATCGGCTCGAAGATCACGGAACTTACACCGACACGTGGCTTTTCCGCAGAGTTTGCAACAGCATCAGTGGTTTTGTTTCACAGCTTTAGCTCCCTTCCGATTTCGACTACACATACGCTTGTCGGTTCGGTCATAGGGGTTGGGCTTGCAGGCGGAATTGCAGCCGTTGACCTGCGCGTGATCTGGAAGATTATTTCTTCCTGGGTAGCAACAGTTCCTATAGCTGCTCTTACATCGGCATTAATCTTTGTAGGATTTGAGGTGATTTTCTTATGAAAGACTACATCCGTTCTGTCCTTGACGTGGTCGCTGAATCTCCCTTTGTGCCTCTGGAAGCACACGCAAAAAAGGGAGTGCTGGCAGTTGAAAAGCTGGCTGAAGCAATGGAAGCCTACTGCGCAGGAAACCAGGCCATCCTCGAGGAGAGGACAGGTGAGATTGACAAACTGGAACATGAGGCTGATAAACTTAAACAGAAGATAAGGGCAGGCATTCCCTCAACAGTAAGACTGCCCGTGAACAAAAAAGACCTCCTTTCCTTCCTTAAGCAGCAGGACTCTATTGCCGATTATGCCCAGGCTGCTGCCTACTGGATGACCCTGAGGCCATGTAGGACTATTCCTGAGGAAATCAAAGAAGGCTTTCTGGAACTGATGAACACCTCCCTGAAGACAGCAAGACTGTACAATGAACTCGCAGGCGAGCTTTACAAGCTTCTTGCGACTTCTTTCAGCAAGGAGCAAATCAAGGAAACAATGACCATTATCCCTGAAGTCGAAAAACTGGAACATGATGTGGATGTGCTTGAAACCGCCCTTCTAAAAAAGATCTTCGAAAACGAGGATGCTATAGGAGGCTCAGGCGTCTGTCACTTGATAGGGCTTGTGGAAAGAGTAGGAGGTATCGCTGATAAGTCCGCAAGCGCTGCTGACCGGCTCAGAACTATGATTCTCAGAAGGTAAATTTTCACATTCCTTCTTTTTAATATAAGTTCTTTTTTGACTATTTAACTAACTTTTCTCGAAGAAATTTTCCTTTTTGACCTTTACCGGCTGAGAATTATAATTCTCATATTATAGGTTTTCAGAAGATAAGTTTTCATTTCTCTTTTAAATATACCTTCTCCTTCCGACTTTAGACGAGGAAGGAATAATCCATCATCTCATTGAGAGCACAACCGGCGAAGATATCAGATTAGCTACTCTTTTCAGTGATTGAATTGGCTGGGGTTCTAATAGCTGAGATTTTGTCTGATCTGAGACTATGCCTGTGTAAAAAAGTTGATAAATTATAGGACCAAATATTTAAAAATAAATTTTGGGAGAATGAATATAAAAATTCAAATAAAAGATATAAAAGAAAGGAATTATTATGAAACGTAAATTTATAATTTGTGTTGTCTTATCGAGCATTATCATCGTAAGCCTTGGATGTGTTTCACAGTCAGATGGGTCACAGAAAGAGAGTTCACAACTAAACGATACAAATAACACGAATACTGAAGATCTCAAAGATATTGAAGGCATCTGGATGGGAAATTTAACAGTTCCAGGTGGGTTGGAGTTAAGGATTGTGTTCAACATTTCTACTAACTCTGATGGGTCTATCAATGCCAGTATGGATAGCCCTGATCAGGGAGTAAGCGGTATACCTGTTGAGAGTGTTAGTTATAAAAACGGTAACTTGAACCTTGGAGTAAAGTCCATACCGGGAAGTTTTGAAGGGATATACAAGGAGAATAACAAAACCATAGAGGGAGAATGGAAGCAGTCAGGATCAGCGTTTCCACTTGTGCTTGAAAAGGTCGAGAAAGCTCCTGAAATGCACCGAGAGCAGGACCCTGTAAAGCCTTATCCGTATACCGAAGAAGAAGTTGTTTATGAAAATAAAGAAGCAGGAGTAAAGCTGGCAGGAACGTTAACTCTTCCGAGGTCAGAGGGGCCTTTCCCGGCAGTCATACTCATAACGGGTTCAGGCCAGCAAAATCGTAATGAGGAAATTGCGGGTCATCGCCCGTTCCTTGTACTTTCGGACTATCTGACACGCCAGGGAATTGCGGTGCTTCGGGTCGATGATCGAGGTATTGGAGGTTCGACAGGGAATGTTTCACAGGCTACAACTGAGGACTTTGCTGGAGATGTACTCACAGGAGTTGAATACCTCAAAAATCGCAAAGAGATCGATCCAAGTCGAATCGGACTGATCGGACACAGCGAAGGAGGGCTGATTGCCCCTATGGTAGCAGTAAAATCTCAGGATATCGCATTCATTGTACTCATGGCTGGTCAGGGAATTACCGGGGAAGAAATTTCATACCTCCAGAGTGACCTTATTTACAGGGCAGAAGGTGTAGATAATGAAACTATAGCCAGGAATGATGTGCTTCTGAAAAGTATGTACTCTGTGATAAAAGAGAAACAAAATGAAACCATAGCCGCAGAAAAACTTCACAAATTTATGGTGAATGAGGTAGAAAACATGAGCGAAGAGGAGAAAAAGAATTCAGGTTACTCTGAAGATGACCTTGACGTTCAGATTAATGCTCAGGTCCAGAATCTGCTCTCGCCCTGGATGCGCTTTTTCCTGACATACGACCCCGCCCCTACCTTGATGAAGGTAAAGTGCCCGGTCCTTGCAATAAACGGCGAAAAAGACCTTCAGGTTCCGCCTAAAGAAAACCTCAGAACCATAGATGAAGCTCTCAAAGCAGGTGGCAATAAAGACTACACAGTTAAAGAACTGCCAGGCCTCAACCATTTATTCCAGACCGCTAAAACCGGGTCTCCCTCAGAGTACGCAAAAATAGAAGAAACGATTTCTCCGGCTGCTCTGGAGATTATAGGAAACTGGATTTCGGAACATATACAGTAAAAACCGAAGTACAGGATTTAGAAAGTACGAGAGTGAGGGGAAAATAAGATTACTGTAAAATGTACAGATATGCATTTCATTGTAACTTCTTCTCCTTTTACTATGTCTTTTAATATTTATAATCCAAGATTAATAGATTATTTATGAAGTGTGTATATACCCACTTCTAGAGCATATTTACCTACTAGATAGGGATATCTTCTTACACCTTGGTAATATTTATCTAGCTAAGTAGGATATCTAATACTCGAATATATCTGCTTATATTTGCTCATTTCATGATTACATGGAAAATATATAAACAATCCATATCGAAAGTTCTACAATTACAAATATAAAATATAAACTTCTTTTAATAATGCGCAAGTCAGATATGACATTCCAATTTCTCTAGAGACAACAGGTGAATAACGTAATTGAGATACATATTTGACACTTATTATTTTACCTTTTCTTTAGAATAGGAAAACCGGAGCTTTTTAAGGAAATTAGGTAATTAAGAAGCAAAATATGAGGAAAAAAACATTACACAGCAGGCTTTTTCGAGTATAGAGGACTATATCAACATTATAAGAGATAAGACTTTCTGAGAAGACTTTCATTTAATTTTTAAATCACGAGAGACATAGTTAAGCACAATTTGTAATTTTATAAGCTTTCAGACCCTGAGATAAAGCATTATAAAGCTTTAAGTTCCTTTTTTGAATTTTATAAAAATATATAGAAGTAAGTAAGTTTATATATTAATATGCCCAGTGCATTCTGATATTCTTGTATTAATATAATTAGATAAGGAGGAAAAAAATGAGTCTTAATAGAAAATCAATCTGGGAAACTATAGCATCTATTTCTGTTGTATTAATGATATTAACATTAGGAGTTTCTGCAGCCTCAGCGGCATGTTCCACTGATGACTCTTCTGAATACACTTATGTATACATCACAGCCGACGACTGTGACAATACCGACTGTACTGGAAACTGCTGTGAAGACTGCGAAGAAATCTGTGAGCAGGATTGCACCGGAGAATGCTGTGACAACTGTGTTGAGTGTACAGAAGACTGCTGTGACAACTGTGACGAAGTAACCTGCGAAGGCGACTGCTGCAACAACTGTGAAGATGTTTGTGTCCAGGATTGCGCTGGAGAATGCTGTGACAACTGTGATGAAGTAACCTGCAAAGGCGACTGCTGCAACAATTGTGAAGATGTTTGTGTCCAGGATTGCGCTGGAGAATGCTGTGACAACTGTGAAGAAACCTGTGGTCAGGACTGTACCGGAGAATGCTGTGACAACATTGATTGTACAGAAGACTGCTGTGACAACTGTGACGAAGTAACCTGCGAAGGCGACTGCTGCAACAACTGTGAAGATGTTTGTGTCCAGGATTGCATAAAAAAATGTGCCCGCAGCTGTGAAAAGACCACCTGCAACAAATAAACCATTTAAAGGTCTTGATCATTGATTCAAGCCTGATAAAAATCAGGATTGAGAATTTCGAGTACCAATATTTGATTTCCATAAATAATAAGTTTTATCGAAATTCTCTTTACTCTTTTTGAGTTTAAGGAACGTCTATTCTTTTATTTTTTAGTAACTGGCGTTACCAGTACCTTATCGATACGATTGCCATCCATATCCACAACTTCGTACCTTAGTTCTCCAAGAACAATACGGTCTCCAGTTGCTGGAATTCGCTGCAGGATGTAAATAATCAGCCCGGCAATGGTCCGATAATAACCCAGTCCTTCCCCTGGAAAAAAATCCACAGACAGTACATCTTTGACTTTTTCAATAGGCGTATCCCCGTCGATCAACCATGAGCCGTCTTCCCGAATCTGAACCTGTGACTCCACAGGCTCGCCAAGGGAACGGACTTCACCCACTATTGCTTCAAGAATATCGTGCAGAGTGATTACGCCCTGAATACTCCCGTATTCGTCAGTGATAAGAGCAATATGCACTCCGGTCTCTTTAAACGATTCAAGAAGCTTCAGGACAGAAACGCTTTCAGGTATAAAGAGTGGTTTTGTGACCGATGCTCTAATATCAACAGTACCGGTTTCCAGAAACGTTGCCAGGATACTTTTTACTGATACCATACCTACAATATTGTCGAGTTTCCCTTCGTATGCAGGAAAATTTGATCGGCCACTTTCACTCATTTTCCGTAGATTTTCATCAGCTGGTTTCTCTAGGTCGATTGCAATAAGATCTGTACGATGCGTCATCAGGGAATCAACACGGCGGTCACCAATTTCAAGCACGCCTTCTATCATGCTCAGTTCGGCTGTCTCAAACACTCCAGCTTTGGTTCCTTCCTCAAACATAATCTTAATTTCCTCTTCTGTTACAGGAGGTTCAGTAGTCTTCCTGATTCTCAGAATTTTGAGCACAGCTTCGGTAGAACTACTGAGTATTATCACAAACGGCTTTGCGATAACAGATAGATAGAACATAGGTTTTGCAACGTTAGAAGCTATTGATTCCGCACTGTTGAGTGCAAGCCTTTTTGGGACAAGTTCTCCAAAAATTAAGGTCAAATAGGTGATCACAAAGACTACAAAAGTAATGCTGAGCGCACTACTATATGGGGCCAAAGTAGGGAATTTCGCAAGGTAAGCTGCAAGTCCTTCTGCGATTGTAGCTCCGCCGAAGGCACCTGCAAAGATTCCCACAAGAGTAATTCCTATCTGGATTGTTGAGAGAAAAGGAGTTGGTTCATTTGCGAGCATAAGCGCAGTTTCTGCCCGTTTGTCTCCTTCCTCCGCCCGTTGTTTGAGACGGGTTTTCTTGGAAGAAACAATGGCAAATTCTGACATGGCAAATATGCCATTGAATGCGATCAGCACAAAAATAATTACGATTTCAAGCAATAGTGACATTTTTGAAATATTATTAGTTGAACTATAATTTAAAGTTTAGTATAGTTTTATACAGATTTGTGCTTTTATAATATCATTTTCCTGTTATATTTTTATTTTTTCCCTGATTCAGTAATTTTCCTGGAATCTATGCTCTTTGCCTGAATCTATGCCTTTTGCCTACAAGTACTTTCAAATCGATCTACACCTCCGTTCAAAAAATTTTACCTGGTCTATTCTCATTAATTGCCCTCACCCTCCTGACAAGGGCAGGATGTGTTGACAGCAAATTGGTTGACCAGATCCAGAACCCCTCAGGACTCATTGTAGTTTCAAGATATTCTTCATAATTAACAGCCTTGTAAAGATGTTCGCCTGCTGATAGTACTATAAGTCCTTTTTTGCCTGAAGGAACAAGCCGGATTGCAATTCTGTCTGAAGTATATTCCCTGGCCCGGCTCAGGGCAGTCCATAAAAAGTTCTTGAGGATAGGCACAAAGGCAATCGGAAATATTGAGAGATTGTAAAGCAGGGTCACATGCCCTGCCTTTATGTGAGCCAGTTCGTGGGCAACTATAAACTCAAGAGAATCAAAGTCTTCCTCCCGGTATGCTACCTCAACTATGTCCGCATAAAAAACTACATAGTTTCTCCTGAAGTATAAACGGGTAGCAAATGCGTTTATTAGCCCTCCTTCCTGGATTAAGAAAGCATCCGGAACTTCTCTGAGATTCAGCTCAAAAGAAAGACGTTTTATGATTTCGTAGAGTTCAGGAAACTGTTTTTCGGAGAGTTTGATTGCATTTGCCATCATTCCTCCGTAAGTCTGTCCAGAAACGAATGAAAGAAAAGCAATCGATACTGGGATTACCAGTATATATTCAATCCCGAGTTCTTCGGGATATAAAATTGGAACTGTCATTAATGTGACATAAATAAAAGCACTGATCAGTAGGCAGATAAAAAAAAGAGGTATTTCGGCAGGATGCCTGAGATTCTTTATTTCATTATCCAGCAAGTTTTTTGTCCCCCTATTCTAGAAAACTTGAAGATATGTTTCAATGACCCCAATAAAAGTCACAATACATTATAAATATTTACCTGGAGCTATAATACCTTCTTAGACTTTTCTCAATATACCTTTTACTCATATTCATCCGGAAATTTTCCCGGGGAAAAAGTAAGGCCATTTATTTAGTTTCAGGATAATTGCTTACATGAAGAAAATGCTAACAGATAAGACTCCAAAAGGTGAGCTTTCATAAGAATACATCATCATAAATATATTTGTATACAGATATAAGAAGAATCTAAAACAGTACAATAAAGACTCCCATAAAAACTCTCTACATAAATGAAGCTAGTTGGCCATCCAAAATGTTCTTTCTTAAACCATAGAAAGTTACATGTTTTCGAGTTTTGGGATTTCTGCAAATTTACTCTGTGAGATAGGGTAGAAAATGGAAGAAAATTTTATTTTTAATTAGTTATTGTTGACAAGACAAAATAGAAAATAATATAAATGTTAGAATAGGTGAATTGGAGTAGAAATTTTAGATAGATAATTAAAGTTCTGGTCAATTTTCTATAAATAAATCAAAAATGTAACGTACTTAAGCAAATCATGTTACAGAGATTTATATAAAAAATTATTCCATAGAAATTTAAGCATAAATTTGTCTAAAATGTAGAGGGGAAGTCATATTTTATGGAGTATATATTCAAATTCTGCAATTTGCCTGACGACAAGTCAACAGTAAAAATAGTTAATGAAGCTGCAAACCGTTTGTACTATAAACTTGAAGGAATTGATATAGAAACTTTAGATATTTCAGATTATAACAAAAGATACTTTGGCTCCTTATTAAAGAACTTACGTTCTAATTTACAAAGATATGCATATATATTGGTATGGTCAATCACAAAGATAGACATACCCTTAAAAAAACTTGTTTTTTTGGATTATGGAGGAGGTTCTGGCATGTTATCCCTCCTCGCAAAAGAGTGCAATATTGGAACAGTTATTTACAACGATATTTACGATGTCTCCGCTAGAGATGCAGAATTAATAGGAAAAGCTATTGGAGATCAAGCTGACTATTATATTCCAGGAGATATTGACAAAGTAATCGATTTTTTAAAGACGAAATCGATTAACTGCAACGCAATAGCCAATTATGATGTCATAGAACACATCTATGATATAGAAGAATTCCTGAAGAAAATATCTTTGATTTCAGACGATAATAATTTAAGGGTGTTTTTTTCCTCTGGTGCAAATCCTTATAATCCTTTGATCAAGAGGAAGCTCGTGAAAAATCATCATAGGTGCGAACTCTTAGACCGAGAATCGATTTTTGGTAGAAAAGAAAGAGATCCTCTGGAATCATATTTAAAAATTAGAAAAAAAATGATAAAAAATTTGAATCCAGGCCTGTCCGAGAATCAAGTGGTCTATTTAGCTGCCGCTACCAGAGGGCTGATTGAATATGATATTAAAAAAGCAGTAAATGAATTTTTAACTAGTGGATCTGTTACTTTTAAGCAAAAATATCCCCAGTATCCCACAAATACCTGTGACCCTTACACCGGTAACTGGGCAGAACATTTGATGGATATATACCAGTTAAGAAATGTTTTGCAGAGCGAGAACTTCCAAGCCGATATCTGGTGTGGATATTATGGCGATTCAAATACTTTACTAAAGTGTCTAGCAGCCCGCTCTTTAAATTTGTTAATTAAAAGCTCAGGAAGATATGGACTGATATTTTCTCCATTTTTTACACTTTGTGGAAATATAGCACCGCAATCATCCTATTGATTCTTAAAAATCTTAATTTAATAGCTCAAAAGATTTACTTTATAAATAAAAAATTCAACTCACAAGTTAAAAGATTAATGTCATAATATAGACTTACTTCTTATAGACTTACTTCTGGGCGAGTGTTAACATCGAAAGAATTCACTCTATTCTCGCCCATAATTCAGCTTCCTTGAGCCACAACCATTGCACCAGTTGATAACACAGTTTTCGCTCAAGCCTTTTTTGAAAAGGCTTGCGGTCAAACCTTTTAAAAAGCTCTCAAAATTTCCTCCGAAAAGGTTGCAGAACTCGGGTGGTAACTCTGCTGGATCAGATTGCAGACTCGGTATCTGGTTCCTCGGAAGAAGAGGAAAGGCGTTTTTGTTCAATCATCTGTATAAGCCTGTCCGTTACGTCATCAATTCCTTCCCCGGTAAGTGTAGAAATATTAAACTCTACTTCATCCTGCTTCTGGAATTCGGACCTGTCAGCTTTGTTTGCAACCACAAGCAGGGGAAGTTTGAAGTTCTCACGAATTTCCGCAAGCAGGCGTTTTTGGGCTTCGATTTCGTATCCGCAGCTTTCGCTGGGATCAATGATGAACATTACAACTGCATCAAGGTAATGAATCGCAGTAACTGCCTGCTTTTCAATATCATTCCTCTCGGACATAGGGCGGTCAAGAAGCCCAGGTGTATCCATAACCTGGTAACGCACTCCATTCCGCGTGAAATGCCCGATCGTTACTCCTTTTGTTGTAAATGGATAAGGAGCGATTTCCGGGCTTGCTCCTGTAATTTTTGAGACAAAACTTGACTTTCCTACATTAGGATAGCCAGCAATCACAATTGTGGGCTCATCCTGCACATCAGGAAGTTTCCGCAAGGTATTTCGGGCTTCGTTAAGGAAGAGAAGATCTTTGTTAATAGACTTGATAATCGAGGCAAGCCTTCCGAAGGCTTCTTTCCGGATAGGCTCCGGGAGATCCGAATTCCGGATTTTCCCAACATAACTTCTTGAAACCTCATGGATCTTCCTGCTAGCCCAGTCCACGGATGCGAGAGACATCTTGAGTTTTTCTACTCCTACAAGGACATCAGTGAGTTCATAATAAAATCTGGGCAATCGCTCAAAACTAGGGAACCGCCTGACTATATTTGCAAGATTATCCGTCAGAATATTTGCCGCTGTCAGGAGCATGGACTCATTGGCCCTGAATCGGCTTTCTCTGCTATCTATCGTTTTCCCGGACATAGCTCGCGCTGACCGCTTAAAGGCTTTATTGATTAATTCCTCGGAAGTGGGAACTGTGTGAATTTTCTCGAAGATCATTATGTTCTAACCCTCTGGGGACTCTGCCAAGTTATATATACGTTATTATAGATTAAGAACCTCAAGAGAATAAATTCGCAAGCAAGAGTCTCACAGAGATTCTTGAAGGCGATTCCCTGAGAGGAATTTATTGCTCAATTTTGAATTTATAATTACAGATCCTGGTAATAAACTCTGAATATAAAGTGAAAACCAGGTAGAAATTTAAAGCAGAACCGGACTGTATTTATATTTGTAATATCAATTTGTAACAAGATTTATAATCATTAATTATGGTAAATAAGTGCGTTAACTTACATTATCTATGTATAAGTTTCGTAGATCATTCTTATAAAAGTATATGAAATTAATGGTGGTAGTATGGAACTCACTCCGATTCAAAAAGATATTATTATTGCATTAATCAACCTTCAGCGGCAAAAGGACCGGGCGATCAAAGGAGAAGAAATAGCCGAGGTAATCAAACGTAATCCTGGAACTATCCGCAATCAGATGCAGTTACTAAAAGCTCTTGGGCTTGTAGAGGGAGTACCTGGACCAAAAGGAGGCTACAAACCCACAGGAGCAGCATACGATGCATTAAAAATTCAGCAACTGAAAAATGAATCCGTGGTTCCCCTTTATAGGAACAATGCGTTAGTTAATGGAGCTACAGCTGCTGATATCAGTTTTACCACGGTCAGAAATCCTGATGCCTGCAGTGGAGTCGTCCGCGTATTAGGAAACACAAAAGACTTTGTGATGGACGATAAGCTTCAGGTAGGCCCCACACCTGTAAACCGACTGATAATCCGTGGAGAAGTCACAGGAAGGGATGACACTAACAATTCGATTCTTTTCAATATTACGGAAATGATTTCTCTACCTAAAAAACATGTCAAACATTACATGAAGTATCCTCCTTTACTTGTGAACCTGAATGCAAGTATCCAGGAAGCAACGAGACTTTTTATCAGGAATAACGTCCACGGAGCTCCTGTAGAGGATAAAGGAAAAATCGTGGGAATCATTACTTACACTGATATTGCTCATGCAATTGCCCAGGGAAAACCGAACGTAAAAGTCAAAGACATTATGACAAAAGAACTTATCACAGTCGATGGAGATATGCAGCTCTACGATGTAGTAAAACTTTTCCATAAGTACAACGTAGGAAGGCTTATCGTAACCATTAATGGCGTGCCCAAAGGCACACTATCAAAGACTGATGTCCTGAACGAACTGGCAGTGTATTGAAAAATTAAGGTTTTTCACGGTTCTTTGAAAGAGCAGAAAGAACTATAAAAGTAATTAGTAAAAGTAGCCAGAAAAACTCGATATTTATAGAACATCGGATTGCCTGCATTTTCAAACCGGGAGGTAAAAACCTCCGGTTCTTTAATCCCTTTTCATGGTTTCATGTCGGGCACTGAGCTCGGCTGCGATTTCATCAAGGGTAACATTATTTGCCGCAAGCATTACCAGAAGATGGAAGATAAGGTCCGAACTTTCCGAAACAATCTCGTCATGGTCTTCATTCCTAACTGCGAGGATTGTTTCAATTGATTCCTCTCCTACTTTTTCAAGGATCTTGTTCATACCTTTGCGGTGGTTTAAAAGCTTGCAGACGTATGAGTGCTCGTCATAGTTTTGTTTTCGGTCCAATATGATCTCATATACCCTGTTCAAGATTGATAGGTCAGCATCCGACATTTTAACACCTGTTTAATTAACACGGATAAATATTTTAAAATTCAAATTGAGAAAAATATCCAAAAAAGTAAAAACAGGAGATTTTTCAAACTTTCCTTGGATCAGTGATTTCTCCGGTAAGGGCTGATGCTCCTGCAGTCGCAGGGGAAGACAGATATACAAAAGATTCGGAACTTCCTTCTCTGCCCTTAAAGTTACGATTCGAAGTTGCAAGGCCCACTTCTCCTGCCCCAAGCAGGCCAAAAGAGCCACCCATACAGGGCCCGCAGCAAGGGGATTCTACGATTGCACCTGCATTCATAAGTTTTTCTATATACCCGGCTCTCAAGAGTTTCAGGTACTCGGTTCTTGAAGCGGGAACTACAAGCAGGCGAACGCCCTTAGCTACTGGTTCGTCACCCATAATATCGGCCATGATTTTAATATCTTCGAACCTTCCATTCGTGCAGGAACCCACAAAGATCTGGTCAAGTTTAGTGCCCTCGACCTCGGTTACGGGTTTTACGTTATCCACATTATGAGGACAGGCTACCTGGGGTTCTAGGTCGGATATGTCGTAGTGCCGAACTCCCACATATGTTGCGCCTTCATCGGATTTCCAATATGGATCGAATTCGTAATACAGAATCCGCTCTTTGAGGTATTCTGCAGTCACTTCATCGGCTTCGATAATTCCTGCCTTTCCACCCATCTCGATTGCCATATTGGACATAGTCATACGTTCTGGGATCGAAAGAGAGCGAATTGTTGAGCCTCCAAACTCGGCTGCCATATACCTGGCTCCTTCTACTCCTACGTCACCTATCAGGTGGAGGATAAGATCTTTAGAGTAAACTCTTTCTGGCAGCTTACCTTCCACTTCAAAACGGAAAGTCTCGGGCACTCTGAACCAGAGTTTACCAGTGGCAAAAACCGCTGCCATATCAGTAGACCCTATACCTGTAGAAAACGCCCCCAGTGCACCATATGCACATGTATGCGAATCCGAGCCAACTATAAGGTCTCCTGGTAGCACATGCCCTTTTTCGGGAAGAACCTGATGGCAAACTCCTTCGTATACATCATAATTTAAAATGCCCTGTTCCTCAGCAAATTCTCGGAGCATAATATGATTTGCTGTGGCGTTAATGGAGTCTGCAGGAACCTGGTGGTCAAATACGATCACTATTTTCGTCGGGTCCCAGACTTTCTTCTCTTCTTTGTCCTTCATAATCTCATAAAAGCCTTTAACTGCCAGCGGACCTGTAATGTCGTGAGTCATTGCCAGGTCTATATTTGCCAGTACGAAATCTCCGGCTTTTACGGGACTTCCGGAGGCCTTCGAAAAGATCTTTTCCGAAACGGTCATCGGACGATTTTCATTACCAGACATCCCGGTCATGGGGAATAACTGGCTCTTTCTAATAAATAAATTTAATTGATGATGCTGGTCGACAAAGATTAAAAATCTTTCAGGCTTATAAACAGACTACCTGCCTTAAATAGAAGAAATTTAGCTTTAGGAAAGAAAAGATTGACCAGAAAAGTTTAAAGCTTTGTTACTTTTTGCTATTACTCACTAATCTCGGTACTTCCCATACTATCGTGGATTATATAGATACATGTGCCATTCTCAAGATTTTTTTTTGCAAGCTCGAGACCCTTTCCTCCTCTGCTGAAGTCCACGAAGTTTTCATACATGTCAAGCATGTCCTCAAGTTCCGAAATATACCTTAAGAGGAGATCTTCTGCCATCTTTCGGCTGTCTTCTGCAGAGATCGAAAACCCTAGGCCTTCACATTCGCAGGTCTGTAGTCTCAGCCCTTCAATATAAAAAGGATAAGTGCTGCAGAGCATAGGACGCACAGGATAAACCCGGCACTTGTGTGAATCTCTTTCAAGGAAAATGCAATCTCCATTCTTCTTCCGCCTGAGAATCCATCCAAAGGCGTGAATCTTGCCCTCACAATCGATATAATCCCGAAGAAATTCAAGAGTTTCAAGAGAAAATGACTCTTCGTTATCCTCCGATGAACTGAATGAAGTTTCTGGATGTTTTTCTTCATCCTCCCAGACCTCATCCTGTAGAGTAACCTCATTTACAAACGGTCCTGCAACCTCCAGTTTTGAGAGGCCTGTATATTCCCGAATTTTTTCGATTTCGGAGGGAATCACAGCTACTCTATTGTCTCCGAAAGCCCGCCTGCAGCATTTCCCACAGTGCTGGCAGAAGAAACCGATTTTTCGGATTTCAACTGCAAGCTTTTCGGGGTCAAGTTTGCGAGCCATTTCTATTTCTTTCTTAAGACCGGCAATAAGAAGGCGCTGATAGCTTGTTTTCTCGGACTCCGGCTTATTACCTGCGCTGGAAACTTCCATGTAAAGACTCGTGCTCTGCTGGTACATCAAATTAACGCAAGCAGTGGTTAACGTCAAGAACATTTGGAAATCTTATCCCGAAAAATCATTACCTAGCTGACAATGGATCATAATAAGAAACTATATATCAGGGAACTAGGTTTAAACATAAATTTATATGTGGCATACATTACTCAAAAAGTTTGAAAAATATCCTGCGCAGGCAAAAGTACTTAAATTGCTCTTTGAACGCGGGTTTCAGGTTAATGAGGAAGGGAAGGTCACCTCCGGAAGTATTGAGATAGCACATACCCAACTTGCAAAAGAAGCAGGCGTTGACCGGCGAGTTGTTGACGCAACTACAAAGACCATTGTTTCAGACGACCTTCTAAGCACTATTTTTAAAAATGTTCATTCCATCCCTTTCCTCAAAGACGTAGCCCCTTCCCTTGGTCTGGGAGTGATCATTATTATCCCGGAAGACGCAGCTGACGTGGGCATCCTTGCGGAGGTTGCAGGCTTGATCTCAGGAAGCAAAGTAAGCATCCGCCAAGCTGTATCAGATGACCCCTATCTAACTGATAACCCAAGACTTACGATTATTACCGATAAGAAAGTGCCTGGAGAACTTGTTGACAAAATCCTCGAACTGCCCTCGGTTAAGGGAGTAAGCATTTACTGAATCGTCTCTACGCGATATATGAAATTCCATAAATAAAGTAGAGGTGGGATAGGAACTCTGCTCAAAAGACTGCTTATTTCAGTTGAAAAAAGGTTTTTTTTCATGAGTATTAGCTTATTTTCTGCCTCTTTTAAATACGGAAAGCCCCATAGGTATCCTAAAAATCCAAAAAATATCACACGCACAGAAATATTTTTACGTCTCTTCTGGATAATGAGTCATCTGCAAAGTTTTTAACTGAGTCCATAAGCCTGAGGATTTCGTGCTCTACCGATGGTCCTACCTCTGCAAGCTGCCGGGTTCCAGTAAAGGATAGAACGAAGTTTTCAACCGACTCAAGACTTTCCTTATTCAAAAATTCCTTTGTACCGTTACTCTCGCTTTTCCGGCTTAAGCCCGGATCTTTGGATTTTTCCAGATTAACTGTGTCTTCGGTATCTTCTAGATTAACAGAATCTAATGTAGAGGACTGGTTTGTCGGCTTCAGAACCTGAATAACAACACAGGCTGAAGAACTGCTATTATCATTCTTTGCCTTAAGGGAGACTGTATAGTTACCAGGACAGCAGAAAGTATGTATTGGATACGGGCAGCAGGACTTCTTCCCATCTCCAAAACTCCAGGACAGAGAATCTGCATTCTTGGAAAAATCAAAAAACTGAACTGTAAGAGGAACGTACCCGACTGTCACATTGGCACCGAACTTTGCCTCCGGAAGTACTGGAACCGAAGGATCCGGAGCTTTTAAAACATTTATAGTCACATCGGTCGAGTCGCTACCGTTCTCGTTCGTTACATTCAGGATAACAGTATAATTACCCTCATTGGCAAAAGTATGCAAAAAGTCCGAAGAGTTTGAAGTCTCCAGGTTTCCAAGACTCCAAGACAGCGAGCTGGCATTTTCTGAGACATCCGTAAACTCAACTGTAAGGGGGGCATACCCGACTGTTACATTGGAAGTAAAAATTGCTTCTGGCATAACAGGAAATTCCGGAGTGAAATTCATTAACGGCCTGTGATCCATACTCTTTGCCCGACGGTTAACGGCATATATATTGTCTCCGACACCGTCCCCATTCTCATCCTTGCCTGTGTAATCACTCCAGCAATTGCCTGAGGTCAGGTTCCAGGTATTGATATTATCATCCTTTGCATTGTTAGTATTATTAAAGTAATTACTATATATCTCATTGCCTGAAGAAGTAAAGAACTTGATACCACAATCGGCATTTGAAGACACTATATTGTTACTCAGGGTATTATTTTCAGACTTAGATAGACAGATTCCGATGCTATTCCCCGAGACAATGTTATTGTTTATTATGCAGTTTTTAGCACCATTCAGGTAAATACCACATTTGCTATCAGTTACTGAGAAACCGCTAATTGTTACGTTACTGGCAATTACTTTGAATACATTGCTCTCTCTATTCGCTCCTGTAATAACCGTATTGTGAGGATTTTTTGAATATGAGATTATTGTCAGGTTATCCTGGTTGATTTGAACGCTTTCGTTATATTCTCCGGGCTTTACAAATATAGTATCGCCCGGTAAGGCGTTATCTACTGCTTCCTGAATAGATTCTCCCGGAGATACAAAGATATTATCTGCTGCTCCGGTTTCTGAAATTGCAATGAGAGCCAGAAAAATTGCAAATAAACAGATCCATCTGAAAGTTCGACTTTTTATCATTTTAATCAGCGCATCAATCCGGGAATTTACAGCTTTATTTTTAAAAGGATAACATATAAGATTATTGATTAAAATAAATATTACATAATAGATATTAAAATTAAATATCTTTAAAAAGGCTTTATTTAGAAAAAATAGGCTTTCCAAGAGATTTATCTCCAAACAGCCATGTGCATAAAAACTCAGAGTAAAAAAGTAAAATAATGATTTTGTGTAAATTTCTCTAAATTTGAATCATAGAGTTAGGTTTAAATTTAAAAGTAAAAGCTGAAGCTTAACATCTGATTTAGTTACGTTCAAAAATGTACGTTCAAAACCAATTTCAAAAACACAAGTTAAAAAAGAATTAGACTTTGTCCCCTGTTTTTCGGATTCAATAAATAAACTTATTTCGAAACTTCAGATTCAATTCTGTTATGGCTCAGTTTTCCTATTATTCTCATATAGTGATAGGACTGTGGGAACTGAAACATAATGTATATCAATGATAATTCTTAATGGTTCTGGAAGAAAAAATCTTCTTTCAAACAGGCATAAAGTCTGCAAAGCCAAAGGTTTTTAAGCAGATATTAGTTAATTCTTGAAAAATCCAGTTGGAGAAGACGTATCATGCAGGAAAAAATAAAAGAAATCGCAGATCGAGTACGTGAACTGCGTGAACTATCGGATTTCACGGTAAAAGACATGGCAGAATATCTGCAGGTATCCGCTGAAATTTATGGGAAATATGAAGATGGAACTGAGGATATTCCGGCAAGTATACTTTTTGAAATTGCACACAAGCTGCATGTAGACATGGCTACTCTCCTTACAGGGGAAGAGCCTCGAATGAATATTTTTACCGTCACACGAGATGAAAAAGGGGTTAATGTTGAAAGGAGGAAGCAGTACAAGTACCAGAACCTGGCTGAAAAATTCATTCACAAAAAAGCTGAATTTTTTATAGTTACAGTCGAACCCAAACCATCTGGGACAAAACCTGAGACTAATTCTCACCCAGGACAGGAATTTAACTATGTACTGGAAGGAAGCCTGAAAGTCTATATCCACAATAACGAGATTGTCCTGAAGAAAGGAGATTCCATTTATTTTGACTCCACTTACGAACACGCCATGGAAGCTCTGGAAGGAGAGACAGCCAAATTCCTGGCAGTTATAATGTAATAATTTAATTCGTCAATTCATCTTGACTTGATGTAATTCGATTAAACTTGATTCAGTAGGGCTTACGCAGTCAAATTGAAAGATCAATAGCATAACGTTTAACTGTTCAAAATATGAATTTAAATCACATCCTTTACTGTACTTGATTTTGTATCTTATGCTCGTAAGTCCAATTCAGTTAGTTTGATAAAATTTAATGTAACTTGGTTTAAACTAATTTGATTTATATGGTTCGAATTAATTTGATTTGAATTAATGTGATTCGAGTTAATGTGATTTGAGTTAATGTAATTTGAGTTAATGTGATTTAGTCTTAAATTCGATAAGAAATTCGATATCCGGGCTAAAACCTTTAAACTCAAATGAGGACATGAGGCCTTCAAAATATAGAAGCTATAAAAATAAGTAAATAAAACGGGTGTCCAGAATGACTTCTTTGCTTAGCCAATTTGTTTCCAAAACCGATTTTGAATCCTTTGAGGATTTCCAGGAAAATTTTAAAATCCTGGTTCCTGAAAATTTCAACTTTGCCTATGACGTGGTTGATGTCTATGCAAGAGATTTCCCCGAGAAAATTGCAATGATCTGGTGTGATGATTACGGGGAAGAGAAAATCTTTACTTTCAAAGACCTGAAGTACTACAGCGATAAAGCTGCAAATTTTTTTGCAAAGCATGGGATAGGTAAAGGCGACTATGTAATGCTTACTTTGAAGAGCCGATATGAGTTCTGGTACTGCATAGTAGGACTGCATAAACTGGGAGCCATTGCCGTGCCTGCAACCCATATGCTCAAAACGCGAGATGTCGTATATCGAATACAAAAAGCCGGACTAAAGATGATTGTCTGCATTTCGGAAAACGGAGTTCCTGAACAGATAGATGAAGCACATTCCGAATGCGGGAACATCCCACTCAAAAAAGCAGTTGTTGGAGAAAACATCCGGGAAGGCTGGATTGATTTCAGGAAAGAACTCGAAGAAGCCTCCCCTGATTTTGAACGCCCTTCAGGCGAATCTGGTACAAAAAATACCGATATTTCCCTTGCTTATTTCTCATCAGGGACAGCTAGTTTCCCGAAAATGGTGGAACATGACTTTACCTATCCTCTCGGGCATATTCTGACCGCAAAATACTGGCAGAACGTGGAAGATGACGGCCTGCATTACACGGTTGCAGACAGCGGCTGGGGAAAATGCGTATGGGGAAAGATCTATGGGCAGTGGATAGCCGGTTGTGCAGTCTTTGTCTACGACTATGATAGGTTTGAAGCCAAAAACATGCTTGAAAAAGCCTCGAAATTCGGGGTTACAACTTTCTGCGCCCCGCCAACGATCTACCGATTCCTTATTAAAGAAGAGCTCTCAAAGTACGATTTCGGTTCCGTGAAATATGCGGTCGTTGCAGGAGAACCTCTTAACCCTGAGGTATATAATCGATTCCTAGAGTTTACTGGAATAAAGCTGATGGAAGGTTTCGGGCAGACTGAAACTGTTGTAACTATCGGAACATATCCCTGGATGGAACCAAAGCCCGGATCTATCGGAAAGCCTTCTCCTGGCTTTAAAATTGAATTGATGGACAGAGATGGCAGGCTTTGTGAGGTTGGGGAAGAAGGAGAAATCGTAATCAACACAAAGGAAGGAAAACCTGTAGGGCTCTTTGTCCACTATGGAAAAGATCCTAAGAAAACCGAGGAGTCCTGGCATGATGGCTACTACCATACAGGGGATATGGCCTGGAAGGACGAAGACGGTTATTTTTGGTTTGTGGGAAGAGCTGACGATATCATAAAGACTTCAGGATATAAAGTAGGACCTTTTGAAGTAGAAAGCGCTCTTATCCAGCACCCTGCAGTGCTCGAATGTGCGATTACAGGTGCTCCTGACCCTATCAGAGGCCAGGTTATCAAGGCAACCGTTGTGCTTACAAAAGGATACACTCCCGGAGAAGAGCTTAAAAAAGAGCTTCAGAAACACGTAAAAAGTGTCACCGCCCCCTACAAGTACCCCCGCATCATAGAGTTTGTGGATGAGCTTCCAAAGACCATTAGTGGAAAAATCCGCAGGGTTGAGATCCGAGATAAAGACCAAAAATAAACCCGAAGAAATAACCTGGAAAACTTGGGCCTAATCAGAAAGTAAACAAGGCATGGTTTGGTCCGAAAGTCGAGAATTTTGGGTCAAATCAAAAAAGGAAAAAAAGAAAGAAATAAGTACCTTAAACTTTCTGGAAAGTTTGCTCTGAGAAATACGACTCAGGATTCACATTATAACTCTATCTAAATGTACCTGCTAACTGCGGCATATAACAGATTATACGATTTGCAGTGTAAATTTTGCAGTGTAAAAGATAACTGAATACATGGATAAATGAAGGCTCTTCTTTCTGTCACAGAAAACCGGCTGAAAAAAGAAGGGCTGGAGAAATCTGGGAAGAAAAACCGAAAAATCTGGATACTCTAAGCCCGGGAATGAACCTGAAACCTGAGAAGAGCCCAGAGAACAACTAAAAATAGACAAAACGAGGATTTCATATGTCAAAGAATGATAAAAAAGAACCATACCCTGTAATTAATAATCTGGAGTGTAAGGCCTGCGGGCGCTGCCTTCTAGCCTGCCCCAAAGATGTGCTTTTCATGAGTGAAAACCTGAATGCTCGGGGCTACCATTATGTGGAATATAAAGGAGAAGGCTGCTCAGGCTGTGCAAGCTGCTATTATACCTGCCCTGAGCCGCTTGCAATCGAGATTCATATTCCCCTGAAAGAAGAGGAAGCCAGGTAAGGCAAAAAGGAGGAAAACTATGGCAACACAACTCATAAAAGGCAACTCCGCAGTGATCGTCGGTGCACTCTATGCTGGATGTGACTGTTTCTTCGGATACCCGATAACTCCGGCAAGTGAGATTCTACATGATGCATCCAAATATTTCCCGAAAATTGGCAGGAAATTCGTCCAGGCCGAATCCGAAGAGGCGGCAATTAACATGGTCTATGGAGGAGCATCTGCGGGACACAGAATTATGACATCCTCTTCAGGCCCCGGAATTAGCCTGATGCAGGAAGGAATTTCCTATCTTGCCGGTGCCGAGCTTCCATGCGTTATTGTAGATGTTATGCGGGCAGGCCCGGGCCTTGGAAATATAGGGCCGGAGCAGGCGGATTACAACCAGGTAGTAAAAGGTGGAGGGCATGGGAACTACAAAAACATCGTGCTTGCACCGAACTCAGTGCAGGAAATGTGCGATTTTACCATGAAAGCTTTTGAACTTGCCTTCAAGTACAGGAACCCTGTTGTGGTGCTTGCAGACGGGGTGCTTGGACAGATGATAGAGTCGCTTGAATTCCCAAAGAAAGCTATTGTCCCTGAGATCGATACTACTTGGGCGGTCAACGGTACAGCCGAAACCAGGCCTAACCTTGTAACCTCTATCTTTCTAGACTTTGATCAACTTGGAAAGTTCAACGAAAAACTGCAGGCAAAATATGAGCTCATAAAGCAGAATGAAGTCGATTATGAGGAGTATCTGACCGATGATGCTTCAATTGTCCTTGTTTCTTATGGAATAAGCAGCCGGATCTGTAGGTCAGCCGTAGATCTTGCCAGACAGGAAGGTATTAAAGTCGGGCTTTTCAGGCCAAAAACTCTCTTCCCGTTCCCTGAGGCACAGTTGAAAGCCCTGGCAGACAAAGGCTGTTCCTTTATTTCCGTGGAGATGAGCAATGGACAGATGATAGATGATGTAAGGCTTGCAATTAACTGCTCACAGCCTGTAGAGCTTGTAAATCGTATGGGAGGGAACCTGATGACCCTTGACCAGATTATGGATAAAATCAGGAAAATTGCAGGGGAGGCATGAAAATGGCAGCGGAAATCATTAATGGAGAAAAAGTAATAGGAAGACCAAAAGCCCTGTACGCGGACTACCCTCGCAAAGGAGCGGTAGCCTCAACAGCCACTCACTACTGTCCCGGCTGCGGGCATGGGGTTTTGCACAAGCTTATTGCAGAAGCAATTGACGATCTTGGAATTCAGGACAGGACCGTTATGATCAGTCCTGTGGGCTGTGCAGTCTTTGCTTACTATTATTTTGATACAGGCAACATCCAGGTCGCTCACGGCCGTGCACCTGCGGTTGGGACAGGAGTTTCAAGGGCCGAAGAAAACGCTGTGGTAATTTCCTATCAGGGAGACGGAGACCTTGCTTCCATAGGCCTGAATGAGACTCTCCAGGCCGCAAACCGGGGTGAAAAGCTTGCAGTCTTTTTCGTAAACAATACTGTTTATGGAATGACAGGCGGACAGATGGCGCCTACAACCCTTGTGGGTGAAAAGACGACAACATGCCCAGAGGGCCGAGATCCCCGCTTTGCAGGTTATCCTCTTCACATATGCGAGCTGCTGGACAATCTTAAGGCTCCTGTATTCATTGAAAGAGTTTCAGTCTCGGACATTTCCCACATAAGGAAAGCCAGAAAAGCTGTGCATAAGGCACTTGAAATCCAGCGCGATGGCAAAGGATACGCTTTTGTTGAAGTCCTTGCAGCCTGCCCTACGAACCTCAAGATGGATGCGAAAAAGGCTATCAGCTTCATAAATGAGGAAATGGAAAAGGAATTTTCCGTCAAGAACTTCAGGGATAGATCAGAAGAAGTTGAACCCCTGCATCGTGGAGTCAGTGACTTTACAACTGAGACCCTTAATCAGCTTTACGGCATTGAGGTAGATGTAGAGGAAAAATCTTCCAGAAAAGATTTTGCCCCGATCCAGACAAAAATTGCTGGCTTCGGAGGGCAGGGTGTTCTCAGTATGGGTATAATTCTTGCGCAGGCCGGAGTTAAAGCAAACCTCAACGCCTCATGGTTCCCTTCCTATGGCCCTGAACAGAGAGGAGGCACATCAAACTGTTCGGTCGTGATTTCAGGCCAGCCTATAGGTTCTCCTACGGTCTACACTCCAGATATCCTGATAGCTATGAATCGGCCCTCCCTTGAAAAGTTTCAAGGTGTAGTCCGAGAGGGGGGCTTTATTCTCTACGATTCGTCTATCGGAGAAGTCGAAAAGCCTACTCATGTAAAAGCCGTTGCCGTCCCTGCAACCGAAAAAGCCAAGGAAGCCGGGTCTGAGAAAGCTGCCAATTCTTTCATGCTTGGAGTCCTTATGGGCCTTAATGCAACTGGCCTACAAGAGGAAGTCTTCAAGGAAGCCCTTGCTGAAAACTTCGCAGGGAAACCTAAAGTTATCGAGTTTAACCAGATGGTTCTCAAAGCTGGGGCACAGTGGGCAAGAGAAAACGTTAAGGTATAAGGATTTTAGCAACAGGTGGGAAAGATTTTTCTCTACCTGCTGACATTTTTTCAGTAATTTCAATTTACTTTTAATTTCAAGCTACTTTTCAGCAATTTTCAAGTAATTTGTCCATTTTAAAGTGATTTTGTCTTCTTAAATTACTCAAGTATCCTGATTTAGTCTCATATCATTTTTCAGATTTTCCTGCATAGAAATTTACTCTTGGGGAGAATACATTTCTGAAAAACTTAATCGTGAAGCAAAATTGATAGTAAAAAACAGATAATCAGAAATATGCATACATTTGAAACCAATCATAAGCTTTATTAAAGCTGAGCACATTTTAAGAAAAAGACTAGCTTATATAAGTTATTTTTAAAAGTGCTTGCTTAAAGGCAGTGATGGAGCTTAAAAAGCATTTTATTGGAAAAATACCTTGTTGAAAAAACGCTTTATTGATCAAGAAGTAGATGGTAGGGTTACCGAGTCCCTATTCTCGGGTCCCTACCTGCGATCCAACCCAAAGATTGAGAGGAAACCCTATTACTCTCAATCTACACGTATTTTATAACAACGTGGGGATATATATCATAACCGACCCAAAAACTAATTCGTAATCTTAATTTTGTTTAGGTCATTTATTTTTGTTATTAATACAATTTTTAATATCATTGAAAATTATCATGATCAAAAAATAAATTGATTGTTCGAAATCTTGGATTCAGAAAAGTGATTTTGAGTTTTGAGTTTTGAGACGAGCTAAGTTATAAAAATCCGGCACTTTTGATTGTATAAGGTCTTATATACCTTGCCTTACGCACAACATGTCAAAAATATAATGAAATTTATGAATCTTGGTTTTGAGGTAAAACCACAGAAAAATGAAATATTATTTAACCTGCACGCCAATTTATGACGCGGCAGCCGACACTATAAATAAAAATATGAATTTAGGAACGGTCATAAGGTTTATTAGAAATGAGAACATTATGAAAAATAGTAAATTAGCTTTGAAATTAATTTAGAAGTAGATGGTAGGGTTACCGAGTCCCTATTCTCGGATCCCTACCTGCGATCCAACCCAAAGATTAAGAGGAAACCCTATTACTCTTAATCTATACCCTTATAGTTGCGTGGGAATATATATCATAACCGGCACAAAAAAAAGTTCGTAATCTAAATTTTTAAACATATCTTGGATTTGTTCGGCTTCGAAACTTTTAATGACGTTAAAACATCTAATTAAAATATAAATACAAGTAAATAATAATTTTCAAAAGCTAAATTATCAATAAGTTTCATTAAAAATCTCTTTTTTGGAGCTTATCAAGTCCCTACCTGCGATCCAGTCCAGAATTAAGAGGAAACCCTATTACTCTTAATCTGCATCTAATTTTATAACCACAAGGACAAATAGCACAACGGATATACTCAAAATTCACTGACTTATTTAATTCTTTCTATTTACAGCACTGAAAAAATTCAATCCAGATAAGATAAAAACATCTAAGTCTAGAAAAAGTAACCATAGAAAAAAGTAACCATAGAAAAAAGTAACCATAGAAAAAAGTAACCATAGAAAAAAGTAACCATAGAAAAAAGTAACCATGCTCCTTTATTCCACGTTTTCCACCATAGACAACTTACAGTACTATTTTATAAATTAGTCCGCTTGAGCACAAGTTGGATCAGCAACGTTGAGCCTCAATTGTTGCATTGCTTGACCATGCCGTCACGCCGTTTTCGGTCAAGCCTTTTTTGAAAAGGCTTGAAGTCAAACAGTTTTTTAAAATTTTTGCGAATAAGTCTTCGAATAGATTTTCAAATAAGGTAAGCCTTGAGCGGGGGGAAGCCGTTAAAGCTCACGGAACTATAACTCTGGGTATAGGCGCCCGTCGTAAAGATGTATACGCGGTTTCCCTCTCGCATTGTGTGAGGGAAAGTATATTTGTGATGTTCATATAGAATATCCATACTGTCACATGTCGGACCTGCAAGAATTACTTCTTCGGCACAACCCTTTTTATCGCAGAAGATAGGGTATTTTATGCATTCATCAAGGGTTTCTATAAGGCCCCCGAATTTGCCAATATCAAGATAAACCCACTTGTACTGGTTGAATCTGGCCTTTTTGGAGATCATTACGACTTCGCTTACTATTATACCGGCATCGGCAACCAATGAACGCCCGGGTTCTATAATAATTTCAGGCAGCTCTTCTCCAAAGTCCTCGTGTAAAAAGCGGCGGATTTCCCCGGCATATGTTTCAAGGTCATGAGCCTGAGCCTGGTATTTTGCAGGAAAACCTCCACCAAGGTTGATCATCTTAAGATTTATGCCTTTTTCAGCTACTGCCTCAAAAAGATACTTGCATTTGGAAATGGCATTGTCCCACTGGCCAATATCTCTCTGTTGAGAACCAACATGAAAAGAAAGCCCATAAGGCTCAAGGCCCAATTTTTCAGCCTTCATAATGAGCTTATATATCAAGTCAGGGTGCGAACCGAACTTCTTTGAGAGAGGCCAGTCAGCCCCGTCGCTTTCAGTAAGGATACGGAAAAACACTCTTGAACCCGGAGCTCTTCTAGCTAACTTTTTCAGATCGCTATCAGAGTCGGTAACGTAAAGCCTCACTCCTTTTTCATATGCATACGCTATATCTTTCTCTTTTTTGATAGTATTGCCGTAACTGACCCTTTCAGGTTCTACTCCAAGCCTGAGAAGCTGATCAAGTTCGTAAATCGTTGCTACATCAAAATTTGAGCCTTTATTCTTCAGAGCAAGCACAACCTCATCCATAGGGTTAGCCTTTACAGCATAGTGAATTTTTGCAAAAGGCATATGCTCTACCAGTTCGTCGTAGCTTTGCTCTATCTTCTGCAGGTCAACAGTTAAAAATGGGGTTTCTTTATCCCGGGAGAACTTTTTGATTCGGTTAAATTCATCTCTTGAAATGAAATCCTCCAGCGGGAATGCATAATGCTCTTTTCTCATATCTACTCCCTTTCAAAATTGAAACGTATTCACAATCAAATTTATGTAAGTACAGGTTAATAATTTTTAGTATCTTAATAGTTTGTAACGATTATTAAGTTTAAAATCAATTATTTTGATAATGAACGGGATAAAGCGATTCAAATAGAATTTAATGTATATAAAACTAATTCTCAGTAAATATAAAGATACAAAACTAACTGAAATCAATAAATATTTAATAAAAATAGTCATAACATGAAAAAAAGCATAATAATACTCTTTTTTTGTATTAAAGGCATCAAAAACCCATTTATTCCTACAGAAGAAACGAGAAATCTTAGATACTCCAAGAATATGAACGAACGATTTTAACTCTAAAAATAAGATATTAGGGATTTAAGCTTTAATAAGAGATAAATTAAAAGATAAGATAGCTGTAAAACCCATTTCATATCATATTTTAACTAAATAAGATGTTTTAAGCCTTTTCGAGGAAAGTTAACTTTGTAGTCATTAGAAATAATTTATAGGTGCTGCAGGCAGACATTTTATCTGGTTCTGAGAAGCACTATCAGTATTCCGATTCCTGCAAGCACAAGACCGTAAGTTATCACTTCCAGACTTAGCTGAGAAAAAAGAAATACAGTAGAGAGGGAGCCAAGAAAAGGAAGAAGTGGAAAACGACCAATATTCAGGGGAACTTTAAAAAGACGAGTTCTTCCAGGGTCAGTGTAACGTAGTTTTATCAGGGAAAGATTAACCATAAAAAAGACAATAAAAATCATAAAGTTAGCAATATTTGCTACGATTGCAATATCCTTTAACAGCACAAAGAGGATTGAGAGACATGTAGCTCCAAAAATTGCAACCCACGGAGTATGGTAACTGGGGTGTATCCTTGAGAGAACTTTTGGAAGTGCCCCGGAATCTGCCATGCCGTAAACAATCCTTGACCCTCCAAGCATAACCACAAGTACGGTGTTCATAGTGGAAAAAAAGGCGATCCAAGTTATAAGAACAAAAGCATTACTCCCCAGAGAAACAGCCGCAACATCGGCAAGGGGAACTTCTGAAAATCCGAGAACCCTAAAATCAAGCACACTGACGGCAGTTACTGCCACGCACATGTACAGGAAAACTGTAAAAAAGATGGCAATAAGCAGAGCCTTTGGAGTTGTCTTTTCGGCTTCTTTCGTTTCCTGAGATAATCGCACAATATCTTCAAAACCGAGAAATGCGAAAAAGATCAGGGTTGAAGCCTTAAATATTCCTGCCAGATCAGGAGTTTCAAGATAGTTTACCTTTCCAAGGTAAGGGAGACCCGTATAAATCACAATAAGAAGCCCGAAGACTTCGATAAGACTTATGAAAATAGCCAGCCTGGCAGACTCCTTGATCCCGTGAACCATGATAAGGCTGAGAAAAATAAACAGGCCTAAAGTCCCTGTTAAATATCCATACCCGAAAAGGTTGCTGAAGTACCTGCCAAACCCAAGTGCAACCGCAGAGCTAGTTATTGCCACAAAATATATAACAAGTAGCCCTACAAACAGGCCAATACGTTCTCCAAAAGCTCTTTTTACAAACCCATATTCTGCTCCAGCTCTTGGAAACATGGAAGCGAGTTCCATATAGCTAAAGGCCGAAAGTGTAGCCGTTGCTCCGGCAAACAGAAAAGAAAACCAGACCATATTGCCTGCAAGCCCTGCAGCCTTTCCCATAAGCACATAGATTCCGGCTCCGAGAATATTGCCAATGCCTACCAGAGTGACCTCCAGTAAGTTCAGTTCCTTTTTTAGTTCAGATTCCCCTTGCATTATAAGAAACCCCCACTCAAAAACTTGAAAAATCAGGACAATAAAAGGAATTTTAAAAATGGAACTTTAGACCTATTAGAAACTATCTTCTGAAAGTTATGATTAACTTCCCAGTACCAGGTCTCGAAAATAACCTTTTAGAGTATATAGAAATTTTTCCATTAAATAGCTCCGCTAACAGCACTGAAAAAGACTAAGTAAAGTCTCCCAGATACATTAGCCGGATTTTACCGGCTGAGAAACTTTACACGCCAGTTTAAAATAAAGATTTCAGATTTGAACGTATACCTTTTCAGATTATACTTTCATTTTTTGGGCGAGCTCTCGGCCGATTTCTTCAACCTTTTTCAAATCCTCTTCCTTGGGTTTGCCCTTCACCTGAAGCGTTCCCACGATTTCCATTTTCGAAGGAACCAGAATTTCTCCTGCCTGCTTCAGAGCGCCTCCACCCCAGCCAAAGGATCCGAGCACAACCCCATATTTTGCAGGCGGATTGAGGGCCTTTACCAGGTAAGTACCGTAAACGGCAAGAGGATGCATGCCTGCAAGGACGGTCGGAGCTCCAAGGATAACAGCGCGGGAGTCAACCAGTTCTCTTGCAACATCTCCTGTATCTGCGACTTCAAGGTCATAGATCCTGACATCTATACCTTCTTTTAGCAAGGTTTCTGCAATTGTCCTGACCATCAGTTCCGTGGAACCCCACATACTCACATAAACAATAAGGGCTTTGTTTTCTGTTTCCCCTGCAGTCCATTTTGCATAGGGCTCAAGTATACGCTTCGGGTTTTTGTAGATAGGCCCATGACTCGGCGCAATAATTGAGATATCAAGGTTCTTAATTTTTTCAAGAGCCTTTGCCCCCATTTTCCCAAAAGGCATCATAATTTCCCCGTAATAGCGTTTTGCAAGAGGAATAAGGTCTTCCAGATCCTCATCATAAACGCCTTGGGCTGTGTGAGCCCCAAAGAAATCACACGGGAAAAGGATCCTGTCTTCAGGCAAGTATGTAAACATGGTTTCAGGCCAATGGAGCCAGGGAGCCTCTATAAAGCGGAGTTTCTTCCCTCCCAAATCAATAGTATCACCATCGTCAACGACTTTAATCCTCGACTCGGGAAGTTCATGGTAAAGGCTTGCCATTTTCACGCCTCTGTCCGTTGTAACAAGCACCGAGCCAGGAGCTTTATCCATAATATAACGAATTGCATTGGCATGATCGGGCTCAGCATGATTCATAATAAGGTAGTCCAGTTTCTCCAGGCTAGAAACCAAGTTTATTTTCTCTTCGAGTTCCTCTTCGAAACCCGGATTTACGGTATCTATAAGGGCCGTTTTTTCTTCTCCTTTCACAAGATAAGCGTTATAACTTGTCCCCTGAGGCAGAGGAATCAAAGCGTCAAACATTCTGCGGTTCCAGTCTTTGGCCCCAACCCAAAACACATCTTTAGCAATTTCAGGAATACTATAAATTTCCATATCTTTTCCTCCATTATCCCCGATGCAATAAAATATTTCGAAATAGGAAGCAGATGAATCTCTGCTTGCTTCTATCAATTTGGTAACCAGATATATATAACTATATTTTATTCCTCCGATATATTTATTAGGCAAAACCCTTAACTGACAAGGTCTTAAATTGGAACTGATGAAACCTTAAAATCTTAACTGATATCTAATTGATAGGAAAAACAACTTGACAAATAAGTGTAGAGTTTTACACTGCCTCTTTTTTTCATATTATATTCTCTGAAAAGTGTATAAGGGAAAATTTTATATAGACAGCAGTAAGTTATCTTCTTCCTAGCAGGCAAGTGTTCAAAAAATTATATTCAATGTAATAACCCGTGAGCCTGAAAAATATTCGGGATTAAAATGAGGCTTCATACTCGGATATTTCAATTAAAAAGAAGGGATAATTATGAAACCATCATCTGTAGAAATGAATCCTAATAAACTGGTACAGTTCCTCAATAAACCAGCAAGCGAATTCACTAAAGAGGATATTATAAAGTTCATTAAAGAGAATGGTATTAAGATGCTCAACTTCCGCTATGTTGGTGGGGACGGGAGACTTAAAGCCCTCAACTTTATCATCAGGAATGAAGAACACCTTGATACGATACTTTCCACCGGAGAAAGAGTAGACGGCTCCAGCATTTTCAAATACATCGAAGCTGACTCAAGCGACCTTTATGTCGTGCCGAAATATCGCACTGCTTTTGTAAACCCGTTTGAAGAAATCCCGACCCTCGACTTACTCTGTTCATACTTTGACAAGGACGGAAATCCCCTTGCAAGCTCCCCAGAGAACATAATGAAGAAGGCTCATGCGGTTCTGAAGGAGAGGACAGGCTACGAGTTAAATGTAATGGCTGAACTTGAGTATTACATTATTTGCGACAAAGATCAGATTGATACTGACTTCCCGGCTGTTGACCAGAGAGGATATCATGAATCAGGTCCCTTCACAAAATTTGAGCAGCTCAGGAAAGATGCAATGCTCGCTATCTCCGAAGCTGGCGGATTTATTAAATACGGACACTCTGAAGTCGGAAATTTCACTGACGATAAATACTACTACGAACAGAACGAAATCGAGTTCGAAACCACAAATGTTGAGGACGCTGCTGACCGTCTGATTGTTGGAAAGTGGATGCTGAGAATGATTGCAGCCCAGTATGGAGTCACTGTTAGCTACGCCCCGAAGATTACAGTCGGAAAGGCAGGCAGTGGGCTGCATATCCACATGAAGCTTATGAAGGACGGCAAGACCGCAACCGTTGAAAATGGCGGAAAGTTGAGCGATGCCGCAAAGAAAGCAATCGTCGGCTGTCTGGACGTTGCTTCAGCAATTACTGCTTTTGGGAACACAATCCCAACATCCTACCTGCGCCTTGTACCTCACCAGGAAGCTCCAACAAATGTTTGCTGGGGAGACAGGAACCGCTCTGCCCTTATCCGTGTGCCTCTCGGTTGGTCCGGGGACGCAAGCAAGATGATTACTATTGCAAACCCGAACTATTCTGAAGAACTCAAGGAATACTACGGCAAGCAGACCTATGAATTCCGTGCTGCAGACGGCTCTGCTGACGTTTATCTCCTTATCGCCGGACTCTGCGTTGGTACCCGCTACGGACTTGAAATGGACAATGCCCTTGAGCTTTCCAAGAAACTTTACATCAGTGTAAACATCTTCAAGGACGAACACAAAGACAGACTTGCCGAGCTCGATCACCTGCCTGCTTCCTGCTACGAGTCTGCCCAAGCTCTGAAAGCCAAAAAGGATATCTTCATGACGGACGAGGTGTTCACTGAAGGTATGCTTGACGGAATTGTCAATGGCCTCGAAGCTTACAACGACTACCAGCTTAGTGAGAGACTGTACGGCAAGAACGAAGAAATCAAGAAACTTGTGGACGCTTACATTCACATTGGATGATCCTGTTCCAGCACTTTAAAAACATATTTCCATAGGAAAGATGTAGACTCCTGCTTATTAAGAGGCAGGAGTCTGCCAAAACCCTTTTTGAAAACATTTTTTTCTTCATCTGGCTTACCCTTTCTAACATTCAAGGTAACCTTTCTAATATTTCAGGTAACGTTTCTAATATTTCGGGTAATTTTCTAATTTTTCAATGTAACTTTTCACAGCCTCTTCAGGTTTAGACCCAGGCTGCTATACGGGGTTGGATTTATGGGTTGGATTTATCTATCTTAACGAAATCTATAGGGGGCGTAAACTGAAAAAGCCCCGAATTGATCAGAAATGAAAGAAAACAGCAATTCAGAAAACTCCGGGAGCCAGAAAAAAAACCTCCCTGGAAACCAGATTCCAAAAATAACAATCATCTGTTCTGCCCCCGACCTTGCCAGCCAGAACATTAAAACACATCTTTTGAGCCTTAAGGAATGGAAAGTCCTTGAGCTTCCTGAAAATTCCGGATTCTCTGCGGCCAGGGAATCGCAGGATGGAAAGTTCAGGCTTATTGATATTGAAGAAATGCATATCTTCCAGGACGGACTTGATCGAAAACTAGAAAACGCAGGGCTGCCAGCTTCCCTTATCATTTTTGCGTCTAAACACCGGAGCAAAGAGGAAATATCTTCCCTTACAGTTCACTGCACAGGAAACCCCTCGGGCGAGGCAAGGCTTGGAGGCTGCCCGAAATCCCTTGCAGTTTCCTCTCCTGCTGCTATGAAATCCATTCTTATGGAAATGAAGCGACAGGTTGAGCAAAAAGGCCTGAAATATGATGTTACCCTCGAAGTAACCCATCATGGGCCCACAGAACTTTCAGTTCCGTCGATTTATGCCGAAATAGGAAGCACTGAAGTGCAGTGGAAAGATTCTGAAGCAGGTGAAGCTGCTGCAAAAGCTGTCCTTGCAGTCTCCCTTGAAAAAGTTCCTGTTGCCCTTGGTTTTGGAGGAGGGCATTATGCCATGCGCCAGACAGGGCTTTTACTCGAAACTGAAATCTCTTTCGGGCACAACTTTCCCAAGTACCAGCTGGAATTCGTGGATGAAGCCCTGATCAGGCAGGCAATTGAGAAATCAAAGGCTGATTTTGCTTATTTTGACCGGAAATCCATGAAAAGCGGAGATAGGAAAAGAATTTCCGAAGTCCTTGAGAAACTGGGGCTCAGTGTCTTCAAAGAATCCGAGATAAGGGAAAAATATGAGTACTAACGTTAAAGCAAACTTTAGAACAATCCCGATTCTCCAGAAGGTGCATGTTACTGTTCATCTGAGCGTTCCAGTACACAGGACATGATATAATGCTGAATATTGAGGTATCCCCAATTCTTCTTCGCTTTCTTTTTGGAGGAAGTGCAGTTGCTATTTCCGCCCTCATTGCAAAGAATTTCGGAGGCAGGCTGGGTGGAATTTTCGCAGCTTTCCCTGCCGTGTACCTGGCAGCGATTCTGGGCTTGAGAATGGATTATGAAGGCAGTGAATTGCTCCTGATTTCAGAGCAGCTTTCAAAAGGTGCACTTGTGGGAATGATAGCTGATATTTGCTGTGCCCTTGCTGCAAGTTATTTTATTCTCAGATACGGGTGGAAAAGAGGACTGGCTTACGCACTTATCCTCTGGGCCGTACTTGCTCCCACAATTTACTTCACATGGTTCAGGCTGTGAAAAAAGAAAAAGTAAAAATAAGGAGTCATATCATGAAATTAAATCTCAGGGACCTTGCTCTTAGGTTCGTTTTTGGAGGAGGTACTGTTGCTGCCTGTTATATCATGCTGCAGATAATCCCTTCAAAATCTTTTGCGGGAGTTTTTGCAGCTTTTCCAGCTGTTATGGCGGCTGCCGTGATAATGGCAGGACATTTCGGAACCTCAGAGCAGGCTTCTGACATTGCCCTTGGAGCAAGCTCAGGAATGATTGGCTGTACTATATGCGTGCTCACTGTTGTTTTCTGTATGGAGCACCTTAACAGATGGGGTCTTTCAATTATTATTGCTCTTTTGATCTGGTTTTTCAGCTCATATTCAATAACCAGGCTGATCAACGGGTTACTGGGAAGGATAAAAGAAAAAAGACAGCAAAAAACAGATTATTGAGATTTTTAGACCTCAAGAAAAAGCTCCAAATAAAGAATCTTTTCCATGCTTTTTACCTAATACTCTTCCAGACTATTCCTAGATTTGTATTCCTCCGAATAATTACGGGATCTTCTTTAATTATTAAATATTTTTTCCTCTTCTATTTTTTTTCTATTTTATTTTTTTCTATTTTATATATTTTACCGGAATAATTTTTTTCAGGCTTATTGTTTTATTTTCATTGGTTCTCCGCAACAGGTTATGTCGCCGGTACAGCAAGCATCAGTAGTACAGGAGGAATCTCCACATGCACTTATTACTTTTAGTTCGAACCCGCACCCTTCACAAACAAGAATCTGACCTTCTTTTAATTCACTGCAGTTCATTCTGTGTCACCCCAATTTGTATGATAGGAAAAGTATGTAATTCAGGTTCAAACTTCTTTTGAAACAATGATTCTAAACATTAGTCTGTTAAGCTGGAACTGAATATAAAAATAATCTGGTAAGTCTCCGAATAATATCAGGAATTTGGAGTTAATCATAAAGAAATTATTTATATAGTGAAATTCGATAAAATCAATGTATGTTTGACCAGGACCTGATCCGAAAATGGCTGGACGAAGGCACAATTAATCACGCCCAGGCCGAGAAAATGAGGGCAGACCTTGAGGAGTATAAAGCAGAGCACCGGTCAAAAAAACAAATTATTGCCTTTTCTACCATCGGGGCAATTCTAATCGGGATTGGCGCCATTCTCTTTGTAGCCTCCAACTGGGAGAAAATCGGGAATACTGTCAAAATCATGCTGCTTGCAGGAAGTACAGTAGGCATACATTATACCGGTTACAGCCTGAAATATGAGAATCAGAAATATTCGAGGCTGGGTTCTGCCCTGCTTTTCCTTTCAGCTCTGCTTTTCGGAGCAAGCCTCTTTTTAATCGCCCAGATTTACAATATCAATGCCAACAACAGCACCCTTGTCCTCATCTGGCTTCTTGGAGTTTTTCCCCTGATTTACGGCTACAGGTCTACTGCGGTCGCCGGGCTTTGCTCTTTGCTTTTTTACCTTTGGATAGGCCTTCTGTACAGCGAAAGAAATAGCCTCAGTGAATCTATAAACATCCTGGATCTCTACCTCATGTCAGGAATTGCAATCTATTTTTCAGGAATTTTGCATGAGCTGTCAGCAAAATTAAAACATACTGTGTCAACGTTTAAGTTCATGGGACTGCAAGCTGTACTCATTGCACTGTTCATATACACTTTCGGGCCCCTTGAGTCAAAAGGCGAGGAGATTGTTTCTGTAATTTATGCTTTTCTGGGACTTCTTTTTCTGGCAGTCCTGCTTTCAAAATCTCTTCGATCAAGGCTTACAGGTTTTCAGACAGACACGAGCATGGCCGCAATCTCGTTTTTAATGGCTGGAATAACTCTGATAACCACAAACAGTCAGGTGTCGGAAGAAGCCTATATGGGCTTTTTTAATCTTGTTTTCCTCGGGCTTCTGGTTCTGCTTCTGTATGCAGGATACAGCACCGAAGACATCGGGATAATCAATACTGCCATGTTCTGGTTTATACCGCTGATTTTTGCAAGATATTTCGATTTTTTCTGGGACCTTCTTCCGAGGTCATTCTTTTTCATAATAGGAGGGCTTGCCCTGCTGACTTTAAGTGTGGTACTGGAAAGAAAAAGAAGAGAATTGAAAGCTAAGTTTGCCGGAGTGGGAGAATGAAAAACTGCAGTTTGAGATTCAGAGACTGTGGAATCATAAAATTTTCAGAAGCAGGGAGGGGCTGCAAATGAACCAGAAGAAAGTCCTTTACCTTACCTTAGTTTTTTGGCTTCTCATTTTTTCAGGCTTTATTGCCTATAAGGAGTATACCCTCAGGACCGGCACTGAAGTTATGCTCAAAACCCTGCCAGTAGACCCAAGAGACCTATTCAGAGGAGACTATGTGACCCTTAATTACGAAATCAGTACCCTTGATATGGAAAAGTTTCATGCTGAGAATTCTGACTTTTATTACGATGAGCCAGTATATCTTACACTGAAGCTTGAAAATGGATACGGCATACCTAAAGAAATATATACCACTCCGCCCGAGGATGAACTTTACATCAAAGGTAAGGTAAAAGGTGTTATATACGACTGGGAAACAGACGAATCGAGTAATATGACAGAGGAAGCGACCATTAAAGAATTGAGGGTTGATTACGGTATTGAAAGTTATTTTGTTCCCGAAGGCAGGGGAATGGAAATAGAAAAGGCACAACAGACCGGGAAAACAAAAGTTGATGCAAAAGTTATCATTGACAAATACGGAAATGCTGTAATTAAGAGTTTATTGATTGACGGAAAATAAATTGAGTTCCAAGCCTTTTCAAAAAAGGCTTGAGCGAAAACCTCAGCAAAGTTTGAATTTGATAATTTTATCCTCAAACCCTATCGGCGTGATCAACCGGCGCAACGGTTGCGGCTCAATAGTTGCAGGTTAAACTTAGCATGGCCGAAAACTATTTAATTAGGTAATGCCTAACTAACAGGACAGATCAAGATATGATGGAGAAAAAAGAGCATTTGTTCATAGTTTTTGAAAACCTTATCAAAATCAAAAGCGAATGCTCCTGTCAGATCTTCTCCGAATGTGGACTATCGGACATTACTCTCAAGCAGATCGGATACCTGAAGGTCATTGACGAATGCGGGGAAGTAACATTTAGTAAGCTTGCTAAAATCACTAGCAATTCAAAGCCCACCATCACCGAGATGATTAACAAATTTATCAAAATGGAGTGTGTGTACAGGGAGAAGTGCCAGGATGACGGCAGAATTTTCTATATTCGTCTGACAGAAAAAGGGCAAATGTTAGCCCGTGCCGAAGAGAACGCTTTATTGAAGGTTATTGAAAGAATGGCGAATTCACTGAATGAAAAAGAGCTGGATACGCTTATAGAAATCCTAAGAAAAGTAAGATAATTTTTTTGCTTGCGAAAATAGTTAGGTTAATTTAAACTAAGTACTTGAGATGATAATTGAGACGATGACAATGTATTCACAACAAGCTGACGATAACAGAGAGAAACTGGTTATACCCCTTTTTGAGATAGTGGTTTACCCTCAAAGCCGGACAAAACTCATGGCTGACAAAGTTACCGGTGAAACACTGTTAAATGAAATGAAAAACTCCGAGTTCATTAACGCTATCGGGCTGACGGTAAAGAGCGGCACAAAGGTTTCAGACCTATCAGAAGAAGACCTATCAGAAGAGAGCCTGTATAGAACCGGAAATTTGCTTAAAATCACATATGTACATCCTGCTGATGACGGATATCTCGTTGTTGCAAAGGCTACCGAAAGGGTAGAAGTGGTATCTCTTTATCGGAAGCATGGGTTATTCTACACAACTTACAAGCCTGTCCATGATATACCAGACTTTGATGAGGACACTGAAGCCGAAGCGATGGCGAATGTAAAAAAGACAATTCACGAAATCAGCAACAGGTTCCAGGGCTCCGAGCAGTTTACCCGGTCAATTGATAAGATGGACTCTATTGACCAGATAATAGGCTTTGTCATGCCGTACATACCCGTAAAACTTGCCGAAAAGCAAAAACTCCTGGAGCTCCCCTCGGTTCGTGAGCGGTATCTTCTGTTCCTTCACATCCTGACAAAGCATAAAGAAAGCATCAATCTCCAGATAGAAATGGCAAAAAAAGTCACCGACAAAATAAGCAAGTCGAATAGAGAGGCAATGCTCCGTGAGCAACTTAAAGTAATTCAGGAAGAACTCAACGAAGGAGACGACTCGGCTTCAGGCGACGCTGCGTATAGAGAAAGGATTGAAAACTCGACTATGCCTGATGAGGTAAAAAAGAAGGCACTTTCCGAATTAAAGAAACTCGAAACCGGAGGCAGTCACAACCCTGAAGCCCATGTTATAAGGAATTATCTTGACCTCCTGCTCGACCTTCCCTGGATAACTGAAGAGAAGAAGAGTATCGACATTGCCGAAGCCCGTCGGGTGCTTGAGAGCAACCACAATGGGCTGGAGAAGGTCAAGGAGAGAATAATCCAGCACCTGGCAGTCATGAAATTGAAACATGAGAAGCAGGGCTCAATTCTACTCCTAGTAGGGCCGCCCGGAACCGGTAAAACAAGCCTCGGGAAAAGCATTGCCGATGCTCTGGGCAGAAAATATGTCCGGGTCAGCCTTGGAGGCGTCAAAGACGAGGCTGAAATCCGGGGACACAGGCGGACATATATCGGCGCTCTTCCCGGAAGGATTATTCAGGGTATGAGAAAAGCAGGCACGAAAAATCCGGTATTTATTCTTGATGAGGTAGATAAGCTCTCAGCTTCCTACTCGGGAGATCCGGCAAGTGCCCTTCTGGAAGTTCTTGACCCTGAACAGAACAGCACCTTCTCAGACCACTATCTTGAAATCCCATATGACCTGTCTGATGTGTTGTTCATAGCCACTGCCAACTCCCTAGCAAGTATCCCCTGGCCGCTTCTTGACAGAATGGAAACGATCGAGATCTCAGGTTACACAAAGAATGAAAAACTTGCAATCGCAAAAGACCACCTGCTGCCCTGCATACTGGAAGACCACGGACTTGATGCGGATAAACTTAGAATTGAAGATGAAGCCCTGAAAGTAATCATCGATAAATATACCCGCGAAGCCGGAGTCAGGGGACTTAAAAAACAGCTTGCCAAGACTGCAAGGTTTGTATCCGAGAAAATAGTTTCAGGCAAGGTCGACCTTCCTTATGTGGTCAGGGTGGACATGCTCAAAGAGATTCTCGGAAAAGAGATAATCCGGCAGGAAGAGGCTAGAAAAGAGAATATACCTGGCGTGGTTACAGGACTTGCATGGACGCCTGTAGGAGGAGATATTCTCTTCATAGAAGGCACGTTTATGCCCGGCAGTGGAAAACTCACGCTTACAGGCCAGCTTGGGGACGTGATGAAGGAATCTGCAAAGATATCTTTGAGCCTTGTCAGGTCACGGCTTGCAAACACTGCAAACAGCTTTGACTTCACCTCAAGCGACATTCACATCCACGTGCCCTCAGGTGCAACCCCTAAAGACGGCCCGTCAGCAGGCATAACCCTTTTTACCGCCCTTACATCCCTGATAACCGGCAGAGCGGTTGACCCCAAACTTGCCATGACAGGGGAGATAACACTGAGCGGTGCAGTACTGCCCGTTGGAGGCATAAAAGAGAAAATCCTGGCAGCTCACAGGGCAGGCATAAAGAAAATAATCCTGCCAAAAGAAAACGAAAGGGACCTTGAAGATGTGCCTGAAGATGCCAGAAACGAGCTTAAGTTCGTACCTGTAGAGACCATTGAAGAGGTCTTGAGAGAAGCCCTGGATATTGACCTGCCCAGACAGGTAGTGTCGCCATATCCTGGAAACAGCTATGCACCTGTACACAGTGCATAAACATAAGAGGTACATGATTGGGTCTGTTACGGTGTGAAGCAGCCGTAGCAACCCTAACCCTTTCTCCCATTTTTCCTTCACCATAACCTGATTTTTAAAAGCCAGACTAAGGTCCTATTTTCCAGCACATTTTTCAGCAAGTTTACTAGCATATTTCAGGTATTTTCCATTTTCCAAAATATAAAGCAAATAAATTGCTTGAGCTTCAGGCAGTTTCACCACACCCTTGAAGAGCTGTGAAAAAATTCCAAGCTATCCACCACTTCAGGAGAAAGTCCCATTTCTTCAAACATCTCCCTGAAAACTACCCTATATTTTTCTTCAGGTATCGATTCTCCGCTACTTCCGACATGCATTATGATTTCGAGCTTAACCCTTCCTGAGGAATCGAGTTCAACTATGTATCGGTTCCCTTATCATAAGTTACTACCCTTGCCTCCGGAACAAAATACCTTACTGAACCCACCTGGTTTCCGTTCTTTAAAAAGACTTCTTTCGTATCCGAACTTATACTGGGGTATCCATAAAAACCCAAGCCGGAATTGTAACTGGAATCGGAACCATCACTACTTTCCGTAAGATAGGCATATACAGCCGGGAAATCTGGAGACTCGTTCACCTGTATTTCAGCATCCAATGTCTGGTTTTGTGCGGCTTTTTTCAGAGCCTCAAGATACTTTTCCGGAGCTTTTTCATCCGGGCCGAAGAGAAGCCCGAGTTTTTCAAGCATCCAGGGATCATCCGGAAATTCCGATAGCTGTAAGGGAGATTCGGGGTCGGAGTGGCTGAAGTTCGAGATGGCAATACAGGTTCTGGTCCCTGCTTCAGTTCCGTCTTCACATACAAAGACCGTAAGTTCGGAGTTCTCGTTATAGTTAAACCTTATGTTCTGCACAAGAGCAGCACTTCCAAAATTTTCCCGGACCTCAGGGACATCCCCCGGCTCAAAGCCCGAAAAATTTCCAGGCCAAGGCCAGGAACCTTCTATCTCGTAATCAGCTTTCTCAGCTTTCGTAAGTACGGAACTGTAATCAAGAGGCCCAATATCAACTTCTTCGGAATAGTACCAAGAACTGTCAAAAAGTGCATAAATAAGAAAAGGACCGAAGAAATACAGCACAAAAAGGAGGGGAATGAGCAATATTAATATCAGTATGGCTTTTTGCTTATTCATGAAACTCTCAACTCTGGAAAAGCGTCAGTAGGCTGAAAGGCTGTTAGTATTCCTTAGATGTCGAATTTAAAAAAATCGGAGTTGACAATCGAAGTTTTTACAATATTAGATAAGACTCCCAACTTAATAAATAATTTGTGTATATTTATACAGGCTTAAAAAATCACTTGTAACCAGAAAAAACATATCAGTAGATAAAAACATCCAGCTTGGAATCTTCCTAACACTGGCAGAACCCCTAATTTTAAAACAATCTATTCCGCCCGATTATATACCAAGGCTATACTGGCTATCTTAGTAACCTATAACCATAGTGATTGCATAGAGAAATTTGACTATTAGTTCACAAAAACTCGCGATACTGTTTTTTCTTTAAGCAACTGGCATGTTTTACCCTTATCGCGAATATAATGTAAAAGAACAAGAAATTACGAGGTAAAAGTCATGAAAGTGATAGCGATAAACGGAAGTCCTAGAAAGAACTGGAACACAGCTACCCTGCTGGAAAAGGCTCTTGAAGGTGCAGCTTCAGAAGGCGCAGAAACAGAACTAATACATCTCTATGATCTCGACTTTAAAGGTTGTATAAGTTGTTTTGCCTGCAAATTAAAAGGTGGAAAAAGCTTTGGAAAGTGCGCAGTAAAGGATGAGCTGACACCTGTGCTGGAAAGGCTGGAGAATGCCGATGCAGTAATACTCGGATCGCCAATTTACCTTGGAAATTTTACAGGAGAAATGCGGTCCTTTATGGAGCGCTATATATTTCCTTACATAACCTACTCCGTTGACATACAGACATTCTATCCTAAAAATATTCCTGTTGGTTTTATCTACACTATGAATATCACTGAGGATCTTTTTGAGCTGGTTGGGATTAATAAGCTTATTGAGTTAAATGAATGGGTTGCAACAAGGATATTCGGGTATTCCGAACCATTATGCAGCACCGACACATACCAGTTTGATGATTATTCAAAATATGTTTCGTCCATCTTCAATCCTCAGGAAAAGGCAAAAAGGCGAGAAGAAGTGTTTCCGCAGGACTGCCAGAAAGCCTTTGAAATGGGAGCTAGGTTCGTGAAACGGCAAAGAGCTCTGAAAGCACTGAAATAAAAACAATAAAATTTGAGTTACTTTACTCCTGAAATTTGTTTTTAACTCCTATAATATCGAAAAAGCTAAACTCTAGAAATCAAAAAAGCTATCTATTAAAATCAAAACCGCTTGAATCGAAAAAACATGGAAACCTTGCGAAGATACGGAAACCCACCTTTTAGTCTTGTTGTAATCCACGGCGGCCCTGGCGCCCCTGGAGAAATGGCACCTGTTGCTAGGGAGCTTTCCGCTTTTAGAGGCGTGCTTGAACCGCTTCAAACCGCAGTGACTCTTGAAGGACAGGTCAGAGAACTCCGGGAGGTTCTCGAAGAGCACGGCGACCTGCCTGTTACCTTAATTGGTTTTTCTTGGGGTGCGATGCTCAGCTTTGTATTTACTGCCCGGTATCCGGAGCTCGTAAAAAAGCTCATACTTGTCGGAAGCGGCCCTTACGAAGAAAAATACGCTGCGAATATAATGAAAACTAGGATAAGCCGACTCGGAAAAGAAGATTTCGAAAATTTCCTCAGACTGGCCAAAACCCTGAACGAGCCTTCAGCTAAAAACCGGGATGAAGCTCTGTGCACCTTTGGGAAGTTAATGTCGAAAGCTGATGCTTATCATCCTCTTCCCTATAAGGACGAGCTGATCCAATGTAGCTATGAAAGCTTCAAAGGCGTGTGGGAAGAAGCCAGTGAACTGAGAAGCTGCGGAAAACTGCTTGAACTAGGAAAAGAAATCCGCTGCCAGGTAATTGCGGTTCATGGTGATTACGATCCCCATCCTTTTGAAGGAGTTAAAGAACCTCTCTCCCGGATTTTAAAGGATTTCAGGTTCATTTTACTGGAAAAATGCGGACATCGGCCCTGGATTGAGAGAGAAGCTAAGGAAAGATTTTACAGTTTACTGAGGAGCGAGATTTAAGTAAAAAAGAAGTAAAAAAGGAAAGGTAAGAAAAAGGAAAGTAAAAATGGAAAAGTGAGAAACTTGATATAACAGTCCCAGTTAATCTATTTTATTGCAGCCTCTGCTGCGCTTACGCTCCTCCCAGGCCCTGATATTTTATTCGTACTAGCCAAGAGTATTCTCAGGGAAAGAAAGCAGGAATTGCAACCGCGCCCGGCCTCTCTACAGGCGTACTTGTTCACACCACCGCAGCAGCGTTTGGAATTTCGCCCTGGTATATAATCCACTCTTGCGTTTGAAATCGTAAAATATGCGGGTATAGCCTATCTGCTTTATCTTGTCTGGCACGCCTTAAAAGAAAGTGAAGAGCTAATATCTTCGACTCCTATCCTAGAAACAAATACCTTTACCCTTTACAGGTGCGGGATCTTTATGAATGTTTTAAATCCTAAGGTTGCCCTCTTCTTCCTTGCCTTTTTGCCCCAGTTTGTTAATATAAATTCAGGAAATGTCCCAATGCAGATGATATTTCTGGGAATAATTTTCATGGTTCAGGCCTGGTTAATCTTTACAACAATCTTGGTTTTTGCTGGAGTCATTGGCGAGAAAATAGTACAAAAGCCAGTAATTGGAAAGTATATTAACTGGGGTAATGTAACATTTCGCCCACTTTGTTACGTTTTAATTGCCTTGATGGTGATCCCAGAAAAATACAAAAGTTAAGCCATCTAAAAAGAAGGCATATGAAACCTTCTTTTTCATAAACAATTTAAAATTTCATTACCTGTTTATAGAATGTATGCTAAAAAGTTTTGAGTGTTCGAGTTGTCTTCACTATTGCCAGGATCATAAGTTTTAACTTTATTATTATTATTATTAT
>NZ_DAGK01000033.1:64538-95469 GCF_002495725.1 Methanosarcina sp. UBA411 | reverse complement strand
ATTATTATTATTATTATTATTTAAGTAGTAAAGTAACCTTTAAAGCAAGTTTACAATATTGTACAGAAGGCTCTTAGAAATATGGGGAGGTGGGAAAAAGGGGGAAAATACAATGGAAAATATAATGATGATATGTTTATCGAGGCGATCAAAAATGGTGCAATGCTAAACACTGACATTGCTCGGGTTTGTGGCTGTAGTGACAGTGCTGCCAGAACACACCTAAGCAGTCTTGTTGCATCGGGAAAAGTTAAAATCCAAAACCTTGTGGACAGTAACAAAAATATATGCATTGGCAAATTAACTAGGCTTCTGAGAAGCTCTAGAAGTGATTTTCAGATCTGATGTAGGGTAATTAGCCACCCTTTCAAGATCGCCTTTATGCGTAAAAATGAGCCTACTAGACTATGAATTTTTAACGAATTTATATTGGTGGTGTTATCATACCTTACCTTGATAGAATCGCTTCAAAAACATGGTAAAACAAGGGTTTTGCGGCTCTATTTGCACATCCTTCATGGAAATATAGGGCTTTTGATGGTTCGCCTATTTACGATAACAATTTATTGTAAGCATGCTCAGAGTTATGAATAAATACGGGATAATAGATTCTACTAACGATATAGTACCTGTAGTTATAATGATTAAAGTAGGATCAGTAAACCAGAAATTATTCTGCCATGATTTGTTATAAGTATTATAAAACCAAAAACTATTATAAATATTATATAAATTATAAAAGAATAATGGGACAAAGAAAATAATAAACAATTTTATGTAACTCGATTTTTTCATAAAGTGGTAACAATCCTTTCTCTTCACCTTGCAGAATAAATATAATATAGCTAATATTAGTAAAGCGACGATTACAATGTATATGACTGGTAGCCCATATAATGTTACAGCATTACTAGACATAACAGCATGACTAGAAACTGCTTTTTCTCCTGTAACATTAGAGCCATATATTGCAGTTTCATTGTTCACATTACTTTATATGCTACTAAAAGTTAAATATTTTTTTAAGTATCACGTACAAATTCAGTTTTGATGCTTAGTATTAAAGAATGAACATTATAATAAATCGGATATGTGCGTTTCATTAGACACAAAAACAAGACTAAAAATAGAAAAGAAAAAACCTAACGATTCATAAAATATTCTTACTTTTTAGAGAGTCATTTGGATTGTTCAATTTTACCATCTGATATGCTGTGGACTTTTTAAAATCATTGGCCTCTATGACAGGAAATACATCAATCTGACATAAATCAGTAAACGGCAAATTGTAAGCCAGATAGTCTTTAACAGTTTCTACGTCAAATAGAGTTATCACACGTCCTCTTCCTGCATCAAACCACTGATTAATAATCTTCAACCCTTCTGGGAAATCCGTATTTTCTATCTGTTGCCATCGCTTGAGTAGCTCCATGCTATTTTCAGGATCAAAAGTTGTTATGTCTAATAATAGCATATTCTGATTTCCCGATCGCGTCTGGTAATTTGTAAGACTTTTTACATGTACAATATGTGGCATCGAACTTATAAATATTTTGTATATGGTTGATGGATTAAATTAAAAAGGCTAGTACTCCTTTTTTGTTAGGGAGTTGTTAGGACTCCATGAAAATGCAAAACGGTTGAAAAATATAAAAAATAGCCATTATTTCAGATATTTTAAGACTTATAAACCATTAGCTCAATATTTTTATGCTTTCATATGTTATCAGATTACAAGATTTATTTCAGACTGGATTTTCCAATTCCTTGATAACTACATGTTTCTTTATACCTTGATAGATTTAGGAGATAAATACCTGGAAAAATTAGAGCCTGGATTAATATATAAATACCATCCGAACTATTAATTAAAACAAGGAGTAATATTATGCTAAGAGTAGTCCATTTTGAAATATATGCAAAAGATATTTTAAGAGTTAAAAAATTCTATGAGGATGTATTCGGCTGGAAGATAGAGAGATCAGAAGGTTCATTAGAATACTGGAACATAGCAACCGGCAATAAAAAAGAGCCAGGAATCGACGGTGGCTTGATGAAAAGGCAGGGAGGAGAACCTGGAGCAGATACCCCTATAAGCACTTATATTTGCACAATAGAAGTCCCGAACATTGATGAATACCTTAGTAAAATACCGAGGCACGGCGGCAAAGTAACTATGGAAAAAAAGCCAATAAGTGGGGTAGGCTGGTACGCATATTGCCTTGACACGGAGAAAAATATATTCGGGATAATGCAGCCAGACGCAAGTATCAGATAATCTTTTTTATTACATTTTTATTTGGCGCAATCTTTTTTCGCTTCCTTCCCTTCCTCCTAGGTTTTCCTATACTTTCTCCCATATCAGCTCCAGCCTAATATAATCACTAAAAAGAATCTAAAGTACAAAAATGGAATTTAAGACTAAACCGGAATATGGAGTAAAAACATATAGCTTGAATATAAAATGAAAGATAGGAGTGGAAAGGTGAAAAAGGATCATCTAAAGCAAATTAAAGCCCTTACATTCGGGGAAGCCCTTTTTGACATTATAAAAGGCTCAGCCCACCTAGGAGGAGCTCCGCTAAACCTTGCAGCCCATCTTGCAAAATTGGGAGCAAAATCGGCTGTAATCACAGCAGTTGGAAAGGATAAGCTCGGAGAAATCCTGCTTTCCAGGGCTGAAGCAATGGGAATTGACACCTCTTACATCTTAACTGACGAAAAAAGGCCTACAGGAACTGTTACTGTCAAACTACAGGCTGAAGGAATTCCTGTTTTCACTATAAACGAAGGTGTTGCTTGGGATGCGATTACACTAAGCGAAAAGGAATTCCAAGACCTCTCCAGAGAAGAATGGGATGTTTTCTGCTTCGGAACCCTTGCTCAGAGAACGGAAGAAAACCGAAAAACTCTAAAAAGACTGTTTTCAGAAATAAAAGCAAAAAATTTCTTCTATGATGTAAACCTGAGGACAGGTTATTACAAAAAGGAATGGATACAGTCTTCGCTCGAACACACAACGATTTTAAAGATGAATGAGGAAGAAGCTACTACAATTTCTTGCCTGCTTTCTGACACTGAAGACTCCTGCAAGCCTTTTTCTACTTACAAAGCGTTCTGCCACTCCATTACAGAAAAATATACAGAAATTTCCGTGATTTGCATAACAAAAGGATCCAAAGGAGCTGCTGTTTACCATAAAGGCATTTATGAGGAGGTAGAAACCACTCCTGTTGAGGTTGCAGATACCGTCGGAGCCGGAGATGCCTTTTCCGCAGGTTTCCTTTACACCTGCCTCTCAGGATACGGAGTTTCAAAAGCCACTTCGATTGCCTGCATTCTGGGATCTTACGTTGCATCAAAGCCGGGTTCGGTGCCCGAATATTCGAAAGAGCTTATGGAAGAGCTCAAAGCTAAAGGATTTGAACTTGATTAAGAATCGATCCGAAAAGTGCACTGATGGTTATGTCAATAGTTTAAACAGGTTTGGAAGTTTACTTTCATCTTTGATTTAGGGAATTTTCTTTATAAACTCAATAAAAGATCCAAGTTCCGATTTCATAAAATCTTCATTTCCCCAAAGATAGTATTCACCAAACAATCTGGCGACTTCTTGTGCAAGAGGAACTTTTATGGAATCGATATTTATATGCCCTGTCTCCTGAAGAATTTCTATTAACGGTTTTTCTGATATGTCTTTATTTATACGTAACTCTTCAAGGAGAGCGTTGTCTAAAAAATTGATTCTTTTCAGACTTTCAAGGAGCAAACCATCAGGTATTGATGATTCAAAGTCAATAACAAAAGAAAATGTATTCCCAGTCTTGACGATATTACTATTTATTAATCGCTGGAAAATATCTCTTTCTTTAGAGTCTTGATCCCCTTGAATATATAATTCGTAGCCTGTTTGGTTAAGTTTCTTAGCTAGTATTAAAAGTTTAGATGAAGATTTATTTCCTTTTCCATCATAAGATTCAACTGGGATTTCATCGAACCAACCAATAGTTCCTTTCAATGTTTCAACAAATGTTTTTTCAGATTTTCCTTCCACGAGAAGATAACCTTTTGTTGTGTGAAACTCAGGAATAGATTTCAAATGATATGCAACTTTGTCTAGTTTAGTCCTCATAGTGACTATGGTTCCAAAAAGACTGGGGCTATAGCTTCCAAAAAAATCAACTATTTCCGCATTCAGATAACCACCTATAAGTGCTTCCGTGGTATTTATGTAATCAATAAAATAAAATGAAGCGTCAAGAAATTCTTGCTTCTCCTTGTAACTACATCTCATCAATAAAGGAAAGCAACTATTGAGAAAATTTCGTAATACAGATTCAGTGACACCGCACTGCTTGTCTAGTGAACGATTGGGATTGAAAGGATGAGGAGGAGCACGGAATTTACAATAGTCATATCTACCACATTGATGGCACTCACAATAAGAAATCCATTTACTAGCCATTAATGAAATCAGTTCTTCACTTGTCATCTCTCCTTTTAGTGGTATACGAGATGTCCCATGTTTGACAAGTAATGTTAAATTACTCAAATCCAATTTTAACATTTTTTTACCTTAACTTGTTTTATAGAGTTATACATAGCCAAAATGTTAAGAGCCTTCCGAAAAATGTTATAATCTGCTGTAACTTTTATGATCGGCAATAATCACAACCAGAGCTAGTACTTGAATATTAAGACCTATTGTAGCTTTCAATATACCATTGTTGACTTTTCGGATAGGTTATAAGATTGGCTAAATTAATGAACTCAATAAAAAATGAACTGAATTTAGTGGAATCTATAAAAAATGAACTAAATTAAGTGAATTCTATAAAAATAAGCTCAATTAAAGGAATTAGATTAAAATTTAATTCTTCCAATTGATAGGCACAGCAATTTTTAGAATGGAATTCCCCAGAGAGGATACCATTTTTCTACATTTTCTTCAATAGGCATTTCCCTCTCCATCTCCGCCCTTAATCTGAATTCAAAAGGGTTGTCCCTTTGCTTGCTGGAAAGAGGAATAAAGGGGTAATAAGTTCCCTGCTTAAAATTGTATATCCAGTATACAGTTTTTCCACGGCCTGAGTTTCCGGCTTCTGGTTCGCTGTCAAATCTGTAAATTGCACAGAGAAGCTGCCCGCCAAAGCCATGCTCTTCAAGGGTTTCACTTACAAGGTGAATATTTGCGACAAGGTCTTCGAAATCCGAGTCTTTAAAGATAGCCCACAGGAAGTTGAACTCATCTTTTTCTAGCTTGAATTCGGTTTTTGATTCTTTTGAACTGTATTCTAAAAGTTCTTGAATCTCTTTTCGCGCAGACTCGTACGATGAAGCCCCTATTGGCTTAAAGCAGATCCCTGCCGACCCTGAGGGCTTTAAACCAAGATTGCTTTCAAGAGTGATACTGGCCGTAGACATTGCAAATAATTTATCACTTTTTGCTTTCGGAAGCGTGCTCCTTCCAAGGATTGCGTCCACAAAATCGCGAAGACCCATTTATTCTCTCCTTTTTAATTCGTGTCCTTTTAACTGATATCTTATGAATTAATTCATCCTGTAACCTGAATTTTGAAAAAGTATCCGGTTATCCCATATCCTGCTGCATCTTTTCAAGCCTGGCTATTCTCTTTTCCACAGACGGATGAGTAGAAAAAATATCCATTATGGAAGAACCCGAGATTGCAGGGATGATGAAAAAGGCATTCATTCCTTCTACTGACCTGAGGTCTTCGCTCGGTACCCTAGACATGACCCCGCTTATCTTCATGAGAGCCGATGCAAGGTCAGATGGCTGTCCGGTAATAATGGCTGCACCCCTATCTGCCGCATACTCTCTATATCGGGAAAGGGCGCGAATCAGTATGAAACTGACAATCCAGACCGCAATTGAAACCAACCAGACCAGCACAATACCTCCACCTTCTTTCCTTCGATCTCCTCCCACATTTCCAAAATAAAGGAAGTAACGGACAAAATAAAAAGCCAGGGTTGAGATAAAACTGGCAATTGTCAGAACAGCCATATCCTTATTTTTGACATGAGTAAGTTCGTGAGCAAGCACGGCCTCGAGTTCGGCTGTAGAGAGTTTGTCCAGAATCCCAGTAGTAACTGCAACAACCGCGTGATTCTGATTCCGGCCTGTTGCAAAAGCGTTTGGAACTTCGGTCCTGACAATTGCCACCTGAGGTTTGGGAAGGTCGGCTATTGCGCAGAGCCTAGTAATTATTCCATGTAGCTGTGGGGCTTCGCTTTCAGAAACAATATGTGCTCCGGTTGACAAGAGCACCAGTTTATCCGAATAAAAATACTGGATAGCCATAGAAGCCCCAATAAATAGCATCATGAAAATCGGAGGCGTTCCGTTATACGAAAGAAACGCCAGGAAAAAAAGGTAAACTGCCGCCAGAAGAAACATTGTGAAAATCATTCTTCCCTGAAGTCCCAAATCTCGTTCCCACTTTCTTTTCATAAATTACTGCTCCGACTATGATTGAAATATTGAATACATTTAAGCACAACTCAATTGACTGCAACTAAAATAATTGCTGTTACAGTGAATTGCATCTAAAGTAAAGTGCAATTATATTAAATGCAAGGTTAAGTGCGTATAAATGATTATTAAATCTGAGTTAAATTATAATTTTACCTGTCTTAAACGAGATATTAAACTTACAAATATTAAATTTGTAAATATTAAACCTATAGATATTAAACTTCCGTTAAGTGAAAATCAAATCCGATTAAATATACTTACAGGTTAACACCTGTAAACCAAAGGAGGCTAGCATATAATAAGAAAAACTTTGATTGAGGCTTGGTAAAAGCTACAAAAGCATAACATGACTGACTTTTCACTCAGAATATTAAATAATCAAGCTATATATCCGATAAAATATTTCCTCAAAGATTAAAATTCTTTCCTTATAGAAAAGCTCAGAGCTTCTGTTTAGTAAAGCAAATTTAAGGGAGGGAATTAATGGCAGATTATTTATAATTGAAATGTTATTTTTGTAACAGAAACTTATGCTCAGGTAAAAAGAGTGAATCTATACAAAGAATAAATAAGATTTGTATAATAAGATAAATAAGATTTGTATAATAAGATAAATAAGATTTGTATAATAAGATAAATAAGATCTGTGTAATAGAATAAATAAGATTCGTATAATAGAATATATGAATCTTATATTATAGAATATATAAAAGATATAGATTCCATATTATAAAATTTATAAATGTTGTACAATAGAATTTACAATCAGTGTATAATAGAACACTTAATTAATGCATACTCATATTCTGTATTCACCTCTGGAGAATAGACTAATTGTAGAATAATTCTCTAAAAATATACTTCTTTCCTGTAGAATTTCTGCAGGATTCTCCTAGAACCGGTAGAAGTTGGGAAATTTCTAACGGAATATTTAATAGAAGAGATTTAACCGAAGAAACTCTGTTATTTAACCTTTCCTTATTGAAAAAAAAATCTTTTCAGGTTCATCTATGCAAAATATACTCTCAGTACAATCCCTTACAAAAAAATTTGATGATTTTACGGCTGTAAAAGATATCAGCTTCAACGTTGAAACTGGTTCGATCTTTGCTTTTCTTGGCCCAAACGGGGCAGGCAAATCCACAACGATCAAGATGCTTACAACCGTCCTGAAACCTACATCAGGAAAAATCAGCATTAACGGTTTCAATGTGCTTAAAGAACAGGACCAGGCACGTGCGTCTTTTGGGATAGTCTTTCAGGACCCTAGCCTTGATGAAGAGCTGACTGCTTACGAGAATATTGTCTATCATGCAGTCATCTATAAGGTACCTAAAAAAGAAAGAGACGAAAGAATCAAAAAAGCCCTGGAAATTGTAGGGCTCTGGAACAGGCGGGAAGACTATGTTAAAAATTATTCAGGTGGCATGAAACGCAGGCTTGAAATTGCACGTGCACTTGTTCACTATCCAAAAATTCTTTTCCTTGATGAGCCCACGGTAGGCCTCGATCCTCAGACCCGAAACTCTATCTGGAGCCATATCAGAGGCCTGAACAAAGAAAAAGGAATGACAATATTTCTAACCACGCATTATATGGAAGAAGCCGAAGCGGTTGCCGACCAGATTGCAATCATTGACCACGGGAAAATTATAGAATCCGGTACTGTTGAAGAAATAAAGAAACGGACAGAAACGCAATCCCTGGAAGAGGCTTTTCTGAAGTTGACAGGCAGGGATATCAGGGATGACAATATTGGAGATAAAACTCGAAAGAGACGAGGTATAAGAAGGAGGATTAGGCATTGATCGAGGTAATCTATATCCTCTGGCTCAGGCAGCTAAAACATTACTGGCGCTCCAAACCCAGACTGCTAGGTTCTCTCGGGCAGCCCCTGCTCTTTCTGGTAACTTTCGGATTCGGGTTCGGCCCAATGTATGCTAGTGCAAGTGGAGGAGGAAACTACCTGGATTTCCTTGCACCAGGGATCGTTTCAATGTCGATTCTCTTCACTGCCGTATTTTCAGGGCTTGAGGTCATCTGGGATAGGCAATTCGGTTTTCTCAAAGAGACTATGGTAGCTCCCATCTCAAGGACGGAAATTATGATCGGAAAAACCCTCGGAGGCGCAACCATAGCCATGATCCAGGGACTGATCGTATTGAGCCTGACTTATGTGCTCGGATTCAGGATTCCAAGCCTTGCAAGCCTCGCGCTCGGGCTGGTCTTCATGTTCCTGATAGCTATCTTCTTTACAGGCCTGGGACTTGCAATAGCCTCAATGATGAAAGATATGCAGGGCTTCCAGTTGATCATGAACTTCCTGATCATGCCCATCTTCTTTCTGTCCGGCGCCCTTTTCCCTCTTGAAAACCTGCCGAAGGCGATCTATTTCATAAGCAGGATAGATCCCCTCACCTATGGGGTGGACGGCTTAAGAGGAGCCATTGCCGGAATGAGCACATTTGGCGTGTTTAACGACCTGGCAATAATAGGTTTACTCTCAGTTCTTGTCTGCACAGTCGGAGCATTTCTGTTTTCGAAGGTTGAGGCATAAACGCCTCCTTTCCTTCCGGAAAGTATGGATTTGAGGTCCAGAGTCTTAGACGTAATCAAAGTATTTTATATAGCATTAACGTTTATTCTACACCAGTGTTGTATTATAATATACCTTTAATACACCTTTAAATTCCAAATTAAACTGTCTAATAACTGCTATCCGGAATTTATGGCTTACTCGGCATTTACAGAAAATTCTTTGAATTTACTTGTTAAAAAATGAGGCATTACAAATGCTTGATCTTATTGAATTTTTATTTCTGGGATCAGTTCTCGGCTTCGCTTCGGGGACGTCTCCAGGCCCACTGCTGGCTGTAACCATTTCTGAAACTCTGCACACGGCAAGTGGGAAGGGATAAAGGTTGCAATGTCTCCTTTAATTACAGACCTGCCAATTGTTTTATCCGTGCTATTTGTTCTGTCGCATCTGACAAGTTATGATTTTATTATAGGAATTATTGCGTTTTTTGGAGCGTCCTATCTCATATGTTCAGGAATTGAATCTCTGAAAATCAAAAAGAACGGCTTTGCAGAGATCCTTTAAATTTGATTTTACTCAAAAATATATAAAAATAAAAGAAGCTAAGATCGACTCAACTTTGCTTGAAGCTTCAGGATACAATGACATGCTGATTACAACATGCACTATCAATGATAATAAACGGAACATAGCAAAAACAACGTTCTCTATTGTCAAATGAAATTTTGGAGAAGTAATAAGGCGATAAAGTTCTAAGGCAATAAAGTTCTATAATCAAGTCAAAGAAATAAAAATCAAACTGTTAGTGTATAACATAAACAAAAAAGCGGGAGAAATAATTTGCGTAAAATTAAGGATTTCTACAGAGCCGGAACATATGAAAGATATAAAACAGAAAAGAGTTTAATAGGGTATCAAAATCACAATCATTTGCAAAAAAATGGATAGAAAAATTCAATCCGCAAATTAAAAGTATAATTTATTAAGTAAAAGATTATAGAAAATTAGTGCGATAGGTTAATTAGAACACACTAACTCCTACGAGATCAGGCTCTGAACTTGGTGCCTTTGACCTGGCAAAAATACTATTTTAAAAAGTGATATATTACTCAAAAGCTCAAATACTATTGTTTATTTTGCCTTTGAGTAATCTGAGCCATATAATACTTAGAGTTCCCACAACAAATGCGATTAGCAAGTCATCACCGTGCAGCAGTGAGAACCGGAACAGACTTCTTAGAGCCGGGACATACAAAACCATAAGTAAACCTGAAAGCGCTCCTACTAGCACATATCTCAAGGCTTTGTTCTCAGAAGATAACGTTTTGACCAGGCTCTGAGACCAGGAAAGGTTTGCCACGATTAAAGTAAGGTTTGCAATTACGAGTGCCGCAAAGGTTAATGTGCGTGCTTCCACTTCGCCTTTGCCCATATATATTGCATACAGGTAAATAGCAATCACTCCTGCAAGCATACTTATGCCCTGTACCAGACTAAGAGCCAGATTATTTCTTCCGAACATTTTTTCCTGTAAATTCCGAGGCGATCGGTTCATTATATTTTTCTCTTCAGGCTCAGCCTCAAAGACTGTTGAACAGGCAGGGTCAATTATCAATTCTAGAAATGCTATATGTGCAGGCAAAAGGACAAGGGGCAAATCAAATAATATAGGGAAGAGGGCAAGTCCTGCAATGGGCATGTGAACTGAAAATATGTAGCCTATCGCCTTCTTGAGATTATCGAAAATCCGCCTTCCAAGTCTGACAGCTGCAACTATGGAAAAGAAATCGTCGTTCAGAAGGACAATTGATGCAGACTCACGAGCTACGTCCGTACCCCTTTCTCCCATTGCAATTCCAATATGGGCCGATTTCAGGGCAGGAGCATCGTTAACCCCGTCTCCTGTCATTGCAACAACTTCTCCGTTTTGTTTTAAAGCATTTACAATCGTCAGTTTTTGTTCTGGCACAACACGGGCGAAGATATTTGCTACTTTTATTTTCTCCGCAAGCTCGTTTTGATCCATATTTGCCAGTTCAGGGCCGGTAATGTACTTATCTGGATTCTTTAAACCTATCTGCCTAGCTATATGCTGAGCTGTACCAGGATAGTCTCCGGTAATCATAATGACTCTTATCCCGGCTTTATAACATTCCTTCACTGATTGGGCAACGGACGGCCGGACAGGGTCGACAAATCCAAGCAATCCTATAAATTCAAATTCGAAATCATGCTGTTTTTCAGGTAAAGAGTCCTCATAAAAACTGGCTTTAGCCACACCCAGAAGTCTCAAGCCCTTGTTTGCCATCTCCTGAACATGAGCCGATAACTCTTCTTTTTCGGCTTCACTAAGATGGCATAAGTCAAAAATTGCTTCAGGTGCACCTTTTGTAGCAATAACATACTTCCCGGAGTTGGGAGATTCCCAGACGTTTGAAAGAGCAAGCAGGTTTTTTGAGAGAGGATATTCCCGAACAGTCCTCCATTCTTCATGTATATGTTCAGTATCAAAAAGGAATTTTTCAGTGTTTCTTTTTATTTCTTTCTCAAGAGGATCAAAAGGATCCCGCTGGCTTGCCAGATAACCAAATTCAAGTAATTCATGGAAGTTCTCAAGCAGGCACTCTTTTTTATCGAGTTCGCAATACTCCCCTTTTGAAAATAAGGAACTGAGAATCATCCGGTTCAAGGTTAAAGTTCCTGTTTTATCCACGCATAATACGGTTGAAGCCCCAAGAGTTTCAATTGCAGGCATGCGCCGTACGAGAACATTTCTTTTGGACAGGCGCCAGGCTCCCATACTCAGGAATATTAACAAAACTACTGAGAACTCTTCAGGAAGAAGGGCCATGCTCAAACTCAGTCCCGCAAGCAAGCCGTGTAACCAATCTCCTCTGGTCAAACCATAGACTACGACTACAAAAGCGCAGAGTATCCCTCCGAAAACAGCAAAAGTCTTTATAATTTGGGTGGTCTCTTTCTTGAGTAAAGAATCTTCTTCGGCGATCGTTCCCAGTGATTTTCCTATTTTTCCCATTTCAGTATGTATTCCGGTTTCGATTACCTTGGCTACTCCATGACCCTGAATTACCAGAGTTCCTGAGTATACGAAAGGAAGGTCTTCTCCTCCTGGCTGCTCGGGTTTCAAAGAATGAGTTAAGCCAGTAGATTCGCATTTTCTAACAGCAAGGGATTCGCCTGTGAGCAAGGATTCGTCTATCAGAAGATTTGTACAGGAGAGCACAACCCCATCGGCTGGGACTCGGTCTCCCTCTCTTAAAATTAGGGTATCTCCTTTAACGACTTCTCGTCCTGGAATTCTTTTCTGTTCCCCGCTTCTTATCACAAGAGCTCTTGGACTTGAGAGATTTTTTAAAGCCTCTAATGCTCTTTCGGTCTTTATTTCTTGGTTAAATGTTATACCCACGACCACAAAAACGAAAACTAGCAATACTAGAGCATCTCTTACTTCCCCAAGAAATAGATAAATCGTACCTGCAATTAAAAGGAGGAGCAACATGGGTTCTTTAAGAACATTCAATAAGATGGAAAAAAGGCTCTGTTTTTTTTGGGACGGTAATTCGTTATAACCTTCGTTCTTAAGTATTTCAGCAGCCTCTTCATCAGAAAGTCCAGTTATATTTTCTGGATCGAATGTTGTTTCCATATTTTTTCATACCTACTTAATCTTCCTTCTATTCATGGTTCCTTATAGTTTCAAAATATTTACCTTAAAATACCAATCTTTTAAGATATTTTTGAAAATTCTAAAAGCAAAGATATCTCAATTTTATTATATAAGCCTATGCAGAATTTAATATTATGCTAAAAAATTATAAATTTAAAACTATGTCCTTTCAGATCATTTTTTGACTACCACTCTAATTTATTGAATATTACTTCATTTGTTAGGTACATTTCTGGCTTGGTGTAAATTAATAAAACAGGAAAACTATATCTCAGGAAAAATGAAAAAATAGGCTAATATATTCATCTTTGGAATCAGAATTACTTGATCGCACTGAATTGGCTTCTAAGCGAAGAAATCTAAAATCCGGAGTTTTATGACTGGGACCAAATCAATGGGACTCTATGCTGCGACTTCAATTGGTGTTGGGGGTATGATTGGAGCCGGGATCTTTTCTATTTTTGGGACAGCTGTTAAGATTTCGGGAAATGCAATATATATTTCTTTTATTATTGCAGGATTGGTCGCACTTTTAAATGCTTATTCCTATGCAAAACTTGGAGTAAGATATCAATCGGCCGGTGGGCCTATAGAATTTATTCTAAAGGGTTTCGGAGACGGAGTTTTAAGTGGAGGGCTTAACCTTTTACTCTGGATAAGCTATATCTTCGCACTTGCTCTTTATTCAAAAGGGTTCGCTTCTTACGCAGTAACCTTTCTGCCTCCAGGCTCAGCGCAGTTATGGGAAAAAGTTTTTGCAAGTGCAATTATCCTAATTTTTACAGCAATTAATTTTATAGGAGCAAAAGCCGTAGGAAAATCGGAACTATTTATAGTTTCGATAAAGTTTGTCATACTGCTTCTTTTTGCGGCTGCAGGTATTGCTTACATGGACACTGGAAATCTCTCTATTTCTACATGGCCAGATTCCAAAAATATTTTCTTTGGGGCAGGAGTTGTGTTTCTTGCATACCAGGGGTTTGGATTGATAACCAATGCCGTAGAAGACATCAATAATCCAGAAACCACTCTTCCAAGAGCAATTTACCTGAGTATTGTACTTGTCATTATTATCTACATATCAGTAAGCTTTGCAGTAATAGGAAATCTCTCAACCTTTGAGATCGAAAAGTCAAAAGACTATGCTCTTGCAGCTGCAGCGAAGCCTTTTTTAGGAGCTATAGGTTTCAAAATTATGGCTCTCGCCGCTTTAATTTCAACTTCTTCTGCGATAAACGCTTCTCTTTACGGGGGGGCAAACATAAGTTATTTGCTTGCAAAAGAAGGGCGATTGCCCTTCCTTTTTGAGAGGAAAATCTGGAAAAGAGGAACAGAAGGACTTTTTATTACATCCGGTCTTGTGATACTCCTAGCTAACTTCCTTCCTCTGGATGGAATAGGTATGCTCGCAAGTACCTCCCTGCTTATAATTTATGTAGCCGTTAATACTTCTCATCTGCGTCTTTTAAAAGAGACCGGAGCGAAATGCTGGATAATTCGGGCTTCACTTCTAAGTAGCTTGATTTTCTTCGGAGCGTTAATTTATTACGAATATGTGAGTTCGAAACTAACTGTGGAGCTGCTTTTAATCACGGTTTTTTTCTGCTTCTGTGTTGAATGGATTTACAGGAAATTATCAGGCCGATCAATAAAAGAAAGGACAGAATAATCCCATTCTGACGACTAAATTGAGAAGTTTCCAGTATAAACAAAAAACGCTGAACTCCAAAAAAGATACTTATCCTCTATTAAATGTTTTGGTTGAATTATTTTTATATAATTATGGCTATACTGTATAATGGGGGTGGTCAACCGGAGAAAAGTGATATCTACACGAACCTACCGAGGTGAAACTTTCACAAAATTCATCAAGGAATATCTTATTAGGTTTGCTGAAAAAGGCAGAGAGTGTTATTCTAATCTTAAGGTGTAATGCCAGTAATAATATTAGAAAAACACATGAGAAACACACGAGAAAACTTATGCATACAAATCTGGTTCTGTTGAGAAAGCTCTAAAGATATCGATTTTCCTGCAAAGAGGGAAGATTTTGTCAAGAATGTAAGGGTAGTGATGCTAGCTACCAAGTTTGCAGGACACTGATGACATAAGCTTTTTACAAAAAAGCTTGACTAAAATAGAATTTTAGGAAACATAAAGGAAACTAAACTGAAGTAAGGGGGAAAAGTTATGGTGGAGGAAATTATTCCGATGGATATTCATGATTTATTACAAAAAGTAAAATTTCCTGCAAAAAAGAATGATATAATTGAGCAAGCAAGAAGCAGTGGTGCAATGGCGGATCCGCTACTGGAGAATCTTGGCATGCTCCCAGACAAGGAATATGCCAGCGCTGACGAAGTCTTCAAGGAACTTGAAAGAATCTAAATTTACTTTAAAGCAAATCAACCGTCAAATGGGGGACAAATCTTAAAAATAGATCTTGCCAGACTTCTACATTTAAGAGTGTTTGCTCTTTCCTTCAAGATAAAGTAGCTTATAGAGTATTTAAGGTATCTTGGTAGGGTATTTCTAAAGAGAAGTTTCAACATTAAAATATCCATGAGCTCTCTCCTAGCTTTTAAAGGGAGTGATTAATTTATCGAAAATGTGGCAGTCTCCCTTTTGACATAAAAATCGGGAGACCAATGAACTCCTGGTTCTCAAAGACAAATTATCTGGTAAACAATCTTCAGCTATGGTTATACTTAACTCAGCTAGCATATTAGTGGAAAACTTTAGTGAAAATATTAGTGAAAATATTAGTGGAAAATAATTGAACTGAGGATTGGCAACCAGACGAGAAGGTTGTAGCCACCTGATTCTAGGGAGGTGAGCTTATCAAAAGAGGTCCGCGTGATGTTAAAGAGTATATAACCGGTAGGGGCATCGGCTATCCCGCAAACAGGAAAGACATTATCAGGTTTGCTGAAGGAATGGAGGCAGAAAGTGATTTTCTGGATCTCCTTAAGGGGATACCTGAAATAGAGTATAACACCCCTGATGACGTTACCAGAGAAATCGAACGCCTGGAAAGCGAACGTATTAAACCACCAAAACCAAAAGATTAATGAATTTACATAGCAGGTTTTTGCTCAAGTAAATTCGCTCAAAGAATAGGTCATAAGATTCAGGTAACAAAAGCTCAGACATTTTTTAAAGAGTATCCCTTTATTAAGGACTTTTAAAATATTAAATCCTCGTGGCTTCATCCAATCATGCCATGATGCTTTCTCATTTGCATTTTTGAGAAATATCTTTTATTGGCTTGAAACTTATTATTAAATCTCTCTTGTCTCAAATCAATTTTTATATAAATAATTTATAATAAATCATTGCTTATTTTATGCGGAATGGAAAGTAAAGCTGAGTATGATCAAACGGGGAGAGGATGACAAAAGAAGCAACTAGAAATTCTGGCATTGATGTTATTGGGAGGGTTAACTGGGGAACACATTTTTGCCAGTTCTACAAGACAAAGAAGGATTTGATGGATATAATTATTCCATATTTAAAAGCGGGATTAGAAAATAACGAATTTTGTATATGGATTGCATCAAATCCTCTGGAAGCAAAAAAATCCTTTGAAAAGTCTGTTCCTGATCTCGATATCTATCTGGAGAAAGGGCAAATAGAAATTATTCATTATGATGACTGGTACTTAAAAAGAGGTTTTTTCGATACACAAGATATTTTAAATGGCCTGTTTGAAAAAGTTAACGGGGCTTTAGCCGATGGTTATGATGGTTTGAGGTTATTTGAAGGTATCTTCTCGCTGGAAGAAGAGTATCGGGATGATTTCGCTGAATATGAACGAGAAATAAACCGATTAATCGACAACTCTCAGATGCTGGTTCTCTGTACCTATTATCTCAGCAAGTATAATGCAGCTGAAATTATTAACATAATTGAAAGTCATCAATTTGCTCTGATCAAAAAGGAAGGAAAATGGGAGAAAATAAAAAATTTAGGATAAAAAATATTTTTGCATTCTTAAAGTTGAGTTTGGTCAGATCCGTGGCAGAATCTTTATGATTTAAATTAATCCGTTTTTACGCTGAATTTCCAACGCAATGACACTAAAATCCTTCTGACCATCGCCATTTTGTACTGCTCTGGAGTATTCCTCCATAGCAACTTTTGTCATTGGTAATATAGCCCCGGTTTTGGCTATCTGAGTGTTTATAAGTTTCAGGTCTTTGAACAGGTTATTGAGGGAGAAAGCTGGTTCGAAATTACCTTCTACAATCTTTGGGCCCTTTCCCTGAGAAATATAGTTCCCGATCGGAGTCTTATTAATGGTCTCAACGAAAGTTTTAGTATCAAACCCAAGTTTTTGCGAGAAGGCCAGGGCCTCTGAAAACGATTCTGCAAGAAGCCCGAGGTGCAAGTTTATTGCCAGTTTCATTTTGTGCCCGTTGCCGTCTGATCCCAGGTAAATTATGCTTTTGCCAAGCTCTTTAAGAAAGCTCTCATATTTCTCAAAAACTTCGTAGTTTCCCCCAACAAGAATAATAAGCTCTCCTTTTGAAGCCAATTCCTTGCTTCCCACCACAGGCGTATCCAGTCTATATAATCCTGCCTGTTTTGCTGCTTCAGAATGTTTGAGTGATGCCGAGGGGTCTATTGTGCTCAGGTCAATCCATGAAGCACCTTTCTTTGCTCCGTTAAGAAACCCGTCTTCACCATAAGCTACACTATCAATGGCAGCCTCATCAGTCAGCGAGGTCATAATAACATCTGCTACTGAAGCTAAATCCCGTGGTGTAGAATGGAAAGTAGCACCTTTTTTGACAAGTGGTTGAGCTTTTTCCTTGGTTCTGTTATAGACATGAACATTATAGCCTCGTGACAGAAGGTTCAAAGCAAAAGAACTTCCCATAATTCCCAGGCCTATCACGCCGATAATTGCTTTTTTGTCAACACTCAAAGTTGTCAATTGATCACCTCGTACTCGGGAGAAAACTTGAAAAGTGATTTTTCCTGATTTAAATGGTTTTCCCACTTTTTTCTACCTTTTTCCCGATTATATGTCCTCGGTTTCTGGTGGTAAAACCGTTTGTAACCTTACCGCTTCTCGCCAGCGCAGCCAGAGAATTGCCAGGCCAATAAGACCGATCACCCCATCGCTAATGAGTAAGCCTACCAGGTTAAAGATAGCAGTAAGAACCAGGGCCGTTCCGTCCCACATTGCGTGCAGGATTGAAACGAGCAGATAAGCCTCAATTACCTGCAGGTTAATGAGAAAGTGGCCGTTCCTGCTTTCACGAAACAGTACACTGGCTAAAATCGCTGTCCAGGTTCCATGTCCCAGCGGGGAAAGCAGGCCTCGGATCAAGGTCACTACAACTACTAATGAGAGGCTTCCATTGCTTTTCAGGAAGACAGTAAAAGCGTAACCGTTACTTTCCAGGGCTGCAAATCCCATTCCTGCTGCCGCACCCAGAATCAACCCGTCCATTTCCGAGTCATGTCTTCTGTGGCGTGCAATCACCAGTACCCCCAGTATTTTGGCAAACTCTTCGATGAATCCTATTTTTAAAATTGCCCCAAGATCCAGCTGGCGGACAAAAATTGGCTCTACAAGGGCAGCAGCAATGATACCCAGCAACCCGCCATATATAAAAGTCAGGGAGACTGTTGGCATTGTCAGGCGGCTCAGGTGCTTGCGCTCATATATGAAAGCCACATAAGCGACAGGGACCATAAAGCTACCGACCATAGCCAGGCTGGGAAACAGGTTTGAATTTTTCGTCAGCAGCAATGCCACCAGTAAGAGAATATAGAAAACCGCTGCTGTGGTTAAAGCTTTTAGCCAGCCATTCCGTCGGACCACCGGCACAGGCGGCTGAAATTCCGTTGCGCTGTCCATAATATCCTCCTCTCTAATACGTTAATCTCATTCTGCAAAGTTTCCTGTCAAGATCTGTCATTAATTGTGCAGCAGCAGGATGAAAGCAATTGCCATCAGTCCCAGTAAAGTTACCAGCCCCGTTACAATTTTAATTGTCCGGGTGGTGACCTGGAATACTCCAGCTTCAATTTGCTTTGAATTGTGAACATATCGCCTGGCACCGTCAACTGTCATCAAGATTCCAGTTATAACCATGAGGATAGCTATGCCTCGCGTCAGGTGCAGACCAGGTACGACCTGGTGTTGTAGAAACTGGGTAACTGCAAGGCCAAGACTAATTAAGGCGATACCTGTCCGAAGCCAGGCGAGAAACGTTCTCTCGTTTGCGAGGTGGGTTCTTGCACGACTTTCCAGTTCGGTACGTTGTTCATGCTCCTTTTGATTCAATATCCTACGCTCACTTTGGCTATATTTCCCACCTGCTTTCGGGAGCATTTGTTGATTATCTGCACAACAGATCGTTTCAACTCCTGCACACGAGTAAGCAGATTAATCAGGTTCTGGTTGGATATCTTTGAACGAGAGCAGACAGCCTTCTTGATATTCTGCTGCAGAACATTGTTAATACCCCGGCTGGAGAAAACTTCAAAGTCAGAATCTCAATATTCGCAATCAGTGTTATGAAAGTCTTATCTTTTCCTGCTAAAAGTCCTCAATTTCGTTAAAGTTTCTATTCCACGTCTACGTAGGCTTTTGAGATTTTCCTGGTATACGAAAGCTGCCGGCACTAACATCAGTGGAATAGTTGCTGCAGTTTTAGCTCCTTCCGGAACTGGTAACATGGCTATGAGACTCGTTCCGGTAGCACCGTAAATAGGAACTATAGGAAATAGCATTCCTAAACCGAATGTTCTTCTGAAGTGGATGCCTAATTTTGCAGCCAGGAAACCGTTAGATCCTATGACTAGACCAATTCCTATACTGGGCCCTATAGTCCTAAAAGGATTATACGATGGCCCGATATAGAGTCCAAAATCGATGCCAAAGAAGGAAACAAGGCCATGGAATTGATTTCTTTCTTGACTGGAATTTCCCCCTATGCTTGATACAACGATACCTATGTCCAGTTGCAGAGGTCCTCTTTCTACTCCCCTTCCATCCATTGTATTATTATTTTCCTTAGACGATAATAAATATACCTTTTCCCGATTTATCCAAAAAGAAGACCTGTGCTTGCAAGCAAAGAAAACCAGGCCAGATTAACTAAGCCAAAGGATATTGCAACAAGGAATGTATAGAACAGATCTGTAGTAAACACAAATAGGCCTATAATAATTATTAGTAGTAAAAAAGATGTAAGCGTTATGTGCACCCAGCCTTGTGACTATCTGTTCAGTAGTTTTCCAAGATAACACCTAACGCAACCAGAGATAATGATAAACCTTGACATTCAGTGTGGGACAAGCCGGCTGCTCAACGTTCCTGAAAACTAGTTTTGTTATTTCTGAGGATCAATCTGGCTTTCTCATATTCCCTTCAAACGATCTACATCCTATCTACATCATTCTTATAGGCACTGTTTTTCAGGACATTTACGGATAAACTCCATGATGTCTTTCATTTTTGCGCTGGCTACTGATACCGAGGTATCGGCAGCTCCGTAATAAATACGGAGTTCATCGCCCACCAGAACCCATCCGCAGGGAAAAACAACGTCATTGACATCTCCACTGCGTTCATACGGCTCATGGGGACCGAAAACCCAGCCTTCCGACCTGCGGAGCACTTTCGTGGGATCTTCAAGATCAAGGAGGGCCAATCCAAGCCGATAACTTACTTTTGGGGTTGTCTGACGTACCCCATGGTACATAATTAGCCATCCTTCAGGTGTACGGAGGGGTTGCGGGGATAAACCAATTTTGTAAGCATCCCACCATCCGCCTTCCCTAGCATACAGGAGAACTTCAGGTCTTTCCCAGGATTTCATATCGTAAGAAAAGGAGATCCAGATGTTCGCCTTCAAAGTGTGAACAGTAGGCGCAGGCCTGTGTAACAATGCCCATTTGCCATTAAATCTTACAGGAAAAACCGCAGCATCTTTATTATCAGGTGGCATTATAGGTCCTGCTCGGTCAAAATTACGGAAATCCTCTGTAAAAGCAAGAGCTGGTAAGGGGCCTGAATCCGAATAAGCTACATACACTATAGCCCACTTTTTCATTTCATCGATGTAAGTTATGCGTGGATCTTCAATGCCGTATATCTCTTCAGGGTAGTTCTGCGGGTCCGGAAAAAAAGTTGGCTTGCTGTCAATTTCCCAGCCATCAATTCCGTTTTCACTCCTTGCTACCGTCAAGTGAGAAAAGCCCCTATGGTCTTCAACCCTGACCAGTAAAAGGATTTTACCATCGACTATGGCAGCTGCAGGGTTAAATACCGAATTGACTCGATAAGGCCAATCTTCAACTGTAAGTATAGGATTTTTTCTATGCCTTACAAATAGCTCACCATGGTCTTTCCAGGGCATATTGTTCCTCAATCTCCTTCCAGGTCATTTTTCTTTAGTCCCCTGCGATCATATTATTTTCTCATTTATCTTGATCTATAGGTAAAAGCCTCTCACATATTCAATTCCGGGGATATTGCGCTTAAGAGTACTGGGGATATTGTACTCAAGAGTGGCCTGATCTCAAGTACATCCTCTACATAGGCTCTAAGAATTTCTGCAACACTCCATGCCTGAGCAATACAACCGCCAGGGGAATGAGGATAGTCACCATCAAATACTTCGGAGATGTTTCCAAGGCCTGCGGTTTCAAGATGCCTATTAAAGCCCTCTAGGAGAACACGCATATCTTCAAGACTCTCTTCTGAATAACTGTGAACTTTCCGGTAAGCTCTCACATAAGCGCCAAGGAGCCAGGGCCAGGCTGTCCCGTTATGATAGGCTGTATCTCTGGTTAAGGCATCTCCGTGATACTGTCCTTTATATAATGGATGATCAGTTGAAAGAGTTCTAAGCCCAAAGGGTGTCAAAAGATCTTTTTCAACTCTGTCCACAATTGCTTTTTCTTTATCAGGCGGAAGTATGGTGTTAGGAAGAGCTACTACAAAGATTTGATTGGGGCGGATTGCAGGATCTTTGACTTCATTTCCTGTTTCATCCTGATATACAAGGTCAAAGAGACAATTAGTTTCTGGATTCCAAAAAGTATTCTCAAAGTTCGAAACAACACCATCTGCAAGCATCTCATATGAAGAGACATCTTTTCCGAGAAGGGTACCCAGGCTGCAAGCAATTTTCAGTGCGTTGTACCAGAGAGCATTGATTTCACAGGCTTTACCTGCTCTTGGAGTTACTGCCCACTCTCCAATTTTCGCATCCATCCAGGTTAGCTGAGGTCCCTGTCTAATAAGGTGATCAGAGTCCATACCGATTCCAAAGTCCGTACCCCTACGGTAGTTATCTATAATTGTCTCTACAGTATCCCATATATCCGCGAGGAAAAGAAAGTTGCTCGTATATGCAAAGTAGCGGCTAACAGCATGAATAAACCAGAGGGAAGCATCCACAGTATTATAAACTGGTTCTCCTCCAAAAGCCGGAAAAGTATTGGGAATTAAGCCTTTCCTGCAATGTCGAGCAAAATTCATGAGAACGGACCTGGCCTCCTCATGACGGTAAGGAATCAAAAACAAGCCAGTCAGAGATACCATGGTATCCCTTCCCCAATCAGAGTACCAGTGATATCCTGCAATTACCGTGTTTTCACCTGAAGAAGGATTCTTCACTATGAAAGTGTCCGTTGCTCTGAGAAGTTTAAGAGCAAAAGGATCTGTTAGCCTGGAATTGAGAGCAAGAAGATTCTGACGATTTACTCCCCTTTTATAGAGTTCATCAACTTTCCTGAGGTCAAGAGAAGAGATGTCATCCGTTGAAGCAGCGATAAAGAAACGAGAAGTTCCCGGTTTGATTTTGCTTTCAAAATAGCCGGGATTGAAATTATCTTCCTGTGAATTAAGTCCTCTTTGCTTTTCAGCATCATACTCTATATTATAGTACCACTTGGGATCAGAATGATATTCGAGATTGGATGAAAGAGAGAAGGTAAAACCATTAGAACTCTCTAGTTTTACTCCCGCAGGATTAGTTTCTTGGGAAAAGGAAAGGTATCCTGAGCGAGCAGTGTAATGGAAATCTCTTGAGTTTACAAGAGGGAAAACTCTTAACAAAGCTTCTTCCTTTCTGGATTCGATATCATAGAGAATACATGTCGTGTTACTGTTATGAACCATGAAGACCTTTTTCTTTACGGTAAAATCTCCGGGCTTGTAAATCCAGAGAGGAAGCGGATTTTGAATATATTCAGAAAGGTAATTGAAGCCGGTGGGAGAAATGGTATCTGGATATTTGTGGGCTGCAAGTTTGTAACTATCTTCATTAGTAGAGATTTCTTCATCAAGAGAGGAAAGCAATACAAACCTTCCTGGAGAATTTTCTGGAGCAGCCACAAGAAGCCCGTGATAAGTCCTTGTGCCTACCCCGATAACTGTAGAAGAAGCATATCCTCCAAGTCCGTTTCCTATAATCCATTCTCTTTTTATTCCTTCTTCATATGTTGAAAGAAAATCTTCCCCAAGCCTGATCCCACTCATATATATTCAATAGGATCGATTTATTAAATATCTATACGTTTGGAAAAAAAATGATTTTATTTATAAATTATCGACTCACTTTTACTAATTCTTTTATTTTTTTCCTAAACTTTTTGTTTTTATGAAGTGGAAAGATTACACAACTGAGAAACCACAAGATTATGATTTTGCTAAAGCTATCCTGAGATTCTCAATAGCCAGGCCAATTGCACTGCAAGTTGCAGGTGTGCCCGCAAGTGCGTTTAGCATCACGAAATCGTGTATAGTTCCAATATATCTAACAGCTGTAACATTGACACCAGCCTGTATCAGCTTATGGGCATACGCTTCCCCTTCATCGCGGAGCACATCATTTTCATCAGTTATGACAAGGGCAGGTGGCTGTCCACTTAGCTGGTCAACCGATGCCTGTAGCGGGGATGCTGTCGGCTGCTTACGTGCTTTTTCGTCAGGCAAATAATTGTCCCAGAACCATTTCATAGCTTCACGAGTAAGCCAAATACCGATTGCGTACTGCTGATAAGACTGGGTATCAAAATTAGCATCGGTCACAGGGTAAAAGAGCACCTGATAATTAATTTTTGGGCCACCCCGCTCCTTTGCCAGGAGTAAAACGGCTGCCGCCATATTTCCGCCCACACTGTCACCAGCGACTGCGAGCCTTGAACCATCCAGGTTGAAATTTTTCCCGTTTTCTGAAATATATTTTGTTGCTGCATACGCCTCTTCTATTGGCGTCGGGTACTTTGCTTCTGGAGATGGCGTGAAATTGACAAATACAACTGCGGTGTTAGCTCCATTTGCGACTTCCCGAACTAATCTGTCATGCGTATCTTTGTCTCCGAGCACCCAACCTCCGCCATGAAAATACATCACGACTGGTAATATTTCCTTATTTCCTTTTGGCCGGATTATCCTAATCGAAACCCGTCCCTCAGGACCAACTGGAATGTCTAAATCGTCAATATCTGCAGGTAGTTTTGCTACCTGAGCAGCCTGTAAATCGGAAAGGACTTTACGGGCATCTTTCGGTGAGAGCTGATAGATTGGAGTTCCACCCTGCTTGTTTACTTTTTCTAAAAATTCTCTAGTCACTGGTTCGAGTAAGTCAATTGTTTGACTCATTGATAGATCCCTCTGGCTTTATTATATCGTACTTGACAATAATAACAGCAAATAGGCAAAAAGAATAACCTGTTTTATCCATCATTACACAGTCTGACGTTTTAAAATTCATAATAAAATCTACACGTGTTATCCTGTAAATTTGGCTCTGTACGATGACTTTCTCTGTACGATGACTTTGTGTGATTATGCATTTTTTTTCAGGATAAATTAAAAAATGATTGCTAATCAGCATATACGTAGATTACTGAAAAATATATAAAATAAGTAGAATATATTTTCCTTATGATTAATAATTCTATAAAGTACGGAAAAACCTAATTAAAAATTATTTACCTTTTGCCTTAGGACTTTTACTCGCTGCTTAAAAAATTCTGTCCCGGAGCAAAACTTTATTAGTTACCGGGAAAAATAATTTCCATTAATATTTTGCGTTCTCAATAACAAATTATGGGAGATTTATTTGGGGATATTTAAAAGAAGTTGTCAGAGGAAGTAAAAAGCATGACCGAAAACAGGACATATACCTATTTGAATCCGAGAGTGGCCCTAATGGGACCTGGCTGCGTAAAAGAAATTGGCAGGCATGCAAAAGATCTTGGGGGCACTAAAGCTCTGATCGTTTCCGGCAAAAGCAGGCACGGAGAGGAACTTGCTGGAGATATCAGGAAAATTCTTGAAAATGCCGATCTGAAAGCAACAATCTTTGCAGGAGCAGAACCAAACCCTACTGATAGCTCGGTTATGGAGGGGGCAGAGGTATATAAAAGAGAGAGCTGTGACATGATCGTTGCTGTAGGAGGGGGAAGCCCTATGGACTGCGCAAAAGCTGTAGGCATTGTGGCTAAGAACGGTGGGAGGATAAAAGACTATGAAGGCGTCGGGAAAGTTCAGAAAGGAATTCCTCCGCTTATTACGGTAAATACGACTGCCGGCACTGCAAGTGAAATGACAAGTTTTACGATTATTACGGATACGGAAAGACACATAAAAATGGCCATTGTCGATCCTCGCATCACGCCTGACGTCGCAGTTAATGATCCAGAACTAATGGTCAGTATGCCTCCTGCACTTACGGCTGCAACCGGCATGGATGCTTTGACCCATGCAGTTGAAGCTTATGTCTCTACAATGGCTACACCTACAACTGATGCGGCTGCAATCAAATCTATAGAGCTTGTCTCAAAATACTTACGTGAAGCCGTTGCCAATGGAGAAGATATCAGGACAAGAGATATGATGGCACACGCTGAGTACCTTGCAGGTATTGCATTCAATAATGCAAGCCTCGGCTACGTGCACTCCATGGCTCACCAGCTAGGAGGCCTTTATAACCTTCCGCATGGGGTTTGCAATGCAATCCTCCTGCCATATGTTGAGATGTACAATAAGCAGGTTTGCCCTGAGCGTTTTGCCGATATTGCAAAGGCAATGGGAGAAAATATTGACGGGCTAAGTCCGGAAGAAGCTGCAGACAGGGCAATAGATGCAATCAAAAAAATCGCATCAGATATTGGAATTCCCTCTGGTTTAAAAGAACTCGGCGCGAGGGAAGAAGACCTTGAAATCCTGGCTGAAAATGCTATGCAGGATGTTTGCCGGCTGACAAATCCAAGAGACCTCTCAAAGGAAGATATTATTGAGATTTACAGGAAAGCTCTATGAAAGGAAAAAGTGAACACATGATCGAAAAATTCGCTGCGTAGTACTAAAATATAAGTCTACTTGAATATGTATTCTACATATTTATACATTATAAGGGGGAAACAGGTCTGGAAAATCCAAGGACCCATGAGACCAGACCATGATTGAGAACAATTACAGTCGTATTGCGGCTTTCCCATGCTGAAAGACAAACCAGTATTATCTTTCTATGTTCCCTGAGAAAACTAAATAAGTCCCTCCCTTCAAGGGGATATATCGAAAGTGCATAAAGAAAAGGAGTCGTTTTTGATGAGATTATTTAGCGGTCGTGGAGACAATGAAAAAGAAAAAAGGCACATCTACAGAATGCATGAAAAACTCGTTTCCATAGGAGATGATTACTGGATAGAAAACGAAGCTGGAGAGCGAGCATTTTATGTTGATGGGAAGGCGCTTCGTATTCGCGATACTCTAATTTTCAGAGATCTAATGGGAAATGAAATTTATAAAATTACGGAAAAGCTACTCCGTATTAGAGATACGATGGATATCAAGAGAGCAGATGATGGCCTGGCTGCTACAGTCAAAAAAGCTCTTGTGACCATTTTGCGGGACAGATGGAAAGTTGAAATCCCGAACGGGTCTGATATGGAAATCCGCGGTAATGTTCTGGATCATGAGTATGAGATTTATTCCGAAGGAAGGAAAATTGCAGAAATTTCAAAAAAATGGTTCCATATCCGGGACACTTATGGTATTGAGATTAAGCATGGGCAGGATGATGTACTTATCTTGGCGATTGCTGCTGCACTCGATCAAATGTCACATGACTGACAGAATTGGAAAAAAGTTGAGACCTAATTTCGTATTCACGAGATGATTGGGGTGTAACTCCTTATTAATATGTATTCTCCCTTTAGTCATATAGCTACTCTACCTCACTGCATAATGTGTGGCTGACAGTTTAATGAGTTGGAAATTATGAATGTAAACAACAGTTCAATGCCAGCTAAAATTTTACTCTATAGCACGGCCTTTGTCGTTTTGACAATAGGAATGAGGGAGATAGCTTCCATACTTACCACTATCTTTTTCTCTATTTTCCTTGCACTGATCTTTATTCCGATTGTCCGCTGGATAAAACAAAAGGGGATTCCGAGTGGACTAAGTGTTATTTTGGTAATTTTGCTATTCACTCTAGTTATCCTGGTTTTTGGGGTAATAGTTCTCAAAGCAGCAATCCAGTTTGGAAGCCAGATCCCTGGTTATCAAGACCAGTTAACTGCGTTATCAGATAATTTTGCAAAGTATATTCCTTCATATGAAAAATTTTCCGTGCAGTCAATTGCTCGCAGTGTTGTTTCAGTCATGATTTCTCTCATGGTAAGCATAGTTAACGGAATTGTGAACGCCGGGACAACAGCCGGAATCGTCGTAGTCACAGCAGCATTTTTGCTAATAGATGCAGTCAATGCTCCTGAAAAACTAGATAAGGTGCTTGGAAAGCAATCTGAGCTTCAATTGAGGCTGAGTAAGTTTAGCAAGAAGCTGGTAAAATTTATTGTTATAAGAGCAGAAATTAACTTTATAACTGCTATCGCAATAGCTCTTCTTCTCTTTATCGGAGGCATAGATTATGCAATTCTCTGGGGAGTCCTTATATTTCTGCTAAGTTATATTCCGTATATTGGTCTGGTTATAGCTTCTGTTCCCCCCATAATGCTTGCGCTTTTCAAATATGGGCCTTTAGGTGCTCTAGGAGTCATTGTAATTATTATTGCTGTCGACGCACTTACAGAAAATGTTCTTTTCCCGTCGCTTATGGGAAAGGGACTGCAATTATCTCCTGCTTTTTTGTTTCTTTCTCTTATTTACTGGAATTTTGTACTTGGACTTGGGGGTGCTCTTCTTTCCATACCGCTTACAATAATTTTGAAGATTTTACTTGAGAGTTTTGAAGAAACCAGATGGCTGGCCAGACTAATGGGCCCAATCGAAGAGGTTGAAAAAGCCTAAGGAAATAGATTTCTGTAAGAGTAGACTTTTACGAAAGTGGACTTATATGGAAATAGACTTTATGAAAATAGACTTTTGTAAAAATAGATTTTCGTGAGATTAAATTTTGTGAAAATAGACTTTTGTAAAAATAGATTTCTGCAAAAGCAAGGTAACTACGAAACAGGACAAAAGGGGAATTAAATCGGGATATTTATGAAACCGCTTAAAAAGTTCCTGAGAAGAATAAAAGGCATAGGTAAATTAAAATCCATGTTTGTCACCTCTGAAAAACAGGGATTTCCCATACCTTAACAGGTAATTGAGCTGTTACCATGCTACCTTATATCCAAAAACCGTGTCTTGACATCCTTGGCACAGCCCGGAACTCTCAAATTCCTTGATAAACACTTCGTTTCTGAATTCGTTTTTGTCTACTTTTTCTGCACATAACGGACATGTACACTCTTCAACCATTCTAACTTTTCGTCGTAGTCTGAGTGATTTTAGAAAACTCTTTTTTTCCATCTTCATGTCTATCACCTATACAATTTCATGATACAATATGCTGCTCCATAAAACCACCCAAAAATAAGAGCAATATAAGGGGTGGCTCAATTCTCTCGGCTTAAATGCCAAGTACGTTTTAGCATACGTATCAATAAACAATTATGGCTGCAATGTTTGCAGTAATGCTTCTATTCTTGTTTTGGGGTTTAGTTCGCGAATTTTTATAATGCAAAAGTAGTGTAGGGTTTTTCTAATGTTTCAACACTTTTTTTATAGATTTTATTCGCGTATATAATAATCTAGAAAAACCAATATAAGTTTATTGGTTTTTTAAGTCCTTGATTTCATAACATTGCATATTAGTTCAATAAGTATATTGGATAATTTAATACTTGTTTTATGTAATTGATTTGAATAACCATAATATATATCTATGATTATTTCTGCTGTTGAAATTCAATGAAAAGTGGATTGAGATAAATTAAAAAATACTGTCTAATAAATTAAAAGATACTGTCTAAGGAAGATAGATAAAGTCTTTTTACTTTTTATCGTTTAGTTATAAATGTTGAACGTAGATTAGTTTTTCACATGCAAGATACTAACTCGCTTAAGAGCTATCTAACTGCCTAAAACAAAAAAGGAAGCTAATTGTGAGGCTCTTTGTAAGGCTCTTTGTGAGGTAGAAGAAACCATAACAGCTAATGGAAATTGGCTACGTGATGAGGATGCTGGCAAGATAGACACAGAAGATCAGAGTCGAATATAAAAAGCGAAGCGAGGATTAAGAATCGATTGTAACGAGGGCTGGAAAATCATTGAGCCAAAGAAATATTTATCAAGCTCTAATTACCCAAGTTCATAGTTCTCTATAATACGATCTTTATCCGGTTCTGTAGAAATCTTTTAAATCCTATTTTTAAAAGAAAATTTTCTAAAAATAAGACTGGAAAATTGCTCTTTATTTTTTGTCTCCAAAAACTAATTCAAAAAACCGTCCGTAAATATAAAATAGAGATATCTTGGCCTATATACTAGGAAAAGTACTTAAAGTGAAATAATTTGAATTCAGATCAAAATTACTTAGTCTTGTAATGTAAGAGTAAAACCGATTCGAAAAAGAATCATTAATCAGACCATAGCTTCTTAGAGAAGCTTTTATATTTCAACTAATAAGTTTTAACCAATATAAAGAATATCTGGGGCATACATGGATACCGATAATCAGTCTATACCAGTCAAAATTTTAATTTATAGTACCGCTGCCGTTATCCTGACTATCGGGATGAAGGAAATTGGAAGCATACTCGTGCCTATTTTTTTCTCAATATTTGCCTTTCTAATCTTTTCCCCCCTTGTTCACTGGCTACAGAGAAAACACGTACCTGGTTCGATCAGTGTAGGTCTGGTAATTTTTTTCTTTATCATCTTTGCTATTGCTGCAGTGCTCCTCGTTACAGGATCCTTACTCCAGCTCAGTAGCCAAATCCCAGGATATCAAACTCAATTTCTAGGTACTATTGAAGACATTGGGCATCATTTACCTTCATCAGGCCGATTTTCCTTTGAAGAAATTTTACGCGATATAGGTACATTTCTGTTGAGTTTGACTGCGGGAATCCTTACAGGAGCCTTAAATGCCGGAACAACAATTGCACTTATTGTTATCACGACAGCATTTTTACTTCTGGATGCTGCAGGTGCGCCAAAAAAGGTGGAAAGTGAAATTAAAGACCAATCATTCCTTATTTCACGGGTTACAGAATTTGGCAGAAGTCTGATAGATTTTATCCTAATAAGAACTGAAACTAACTTAATTGGAGGCATCGGAACTACCATACTGCTCCTTATCGGAAGAATCGATTTTGCAGTTCTCTGGGGTTTTTTAACCTTCCTTATGGGCTATATTCCTTATCTGGGATTTTTCCTTGCAGCTTTTCCACCTGTGCTGCTTGCACTATTTAAATATGGAGCCGTAGGAGCTATTGCAGTGTTTGCTGGGATATGGCTGATAAATGTGCTTATAGAAAATATTCTTTTTCCGTCCCTTGCAGGAAAGAGCCTTAAGTTATCTCCATCAGTTGTGTTTCTGTCTCTATTCTACTGGGGTTACGTGCTGGGTGGTTCAGGCGCACTTATAGCTATACCTCTTACAATGGTTGTGAAGATGATCCTGGAAAGTTCAGACAATACGCGCTGGCTGGCAAAATTGATGGAATCAGGTGAAAATAAAGAGTAAAGTGAAGGAAAGACAGGCTAGAATACATTTGATATTTATAGGCTAACAATTTGCAAAATATCCTAAAAGTATAATTGAGCCAGGAAATCTTAATCTTAATACTCGATAAAGTATGTAATTCTATATACAATAATATAAATAAAAACAAAAGTATACTATTAGCTTACTGAATTCTATCAGCT
>NZ_DAGK01000033.1:0-64348 GCF_002495725.1 Methanosarcina sp. UBA411 | reverse complement strand
CTGAATTCTATCAGCTAGCCTGCTGAATTCTATCAGCTAGCCTGCTGAATTCTGTCAGCTTGCTTAATCCGGGCCTGTGGATTGGGGTTGCAGGTTTGCAAAGAATATGTGGTGGGGAAATAATATTAAATTAGAATTAATTAGCCGAATAAAAAGCTTGCATATTGTTTTCCGCATTATCGTACAGACAATTGACAAGTTTTTGCCTGCCTGGTCTGATCCTATGCGGGGAGTTAAAAAGGGAGATAGATCCCTATTTGTGACGGCAAAAGCTACGATTGAACGCTAACTTTTGATGGGGGCAAATAACAGCTTGACAGCAGTATATGACTGGCATAGAGTGGTTCATTTATGCTTCCTGACATTGTACATTCCTGAATATCCGATGTAGGCAGCTTTGAACTTCCCCTTTTCTTAAAGAACTTCTGCAAACCTGCGCGGTATCATCTGCAATACCGAAAAAAACGCCTAAAAACATGTGAAATATTGTCTGCCCGGATATGAAGTCACATCTTTAGTGAACAGAGAATAACTTGGATAACAGTTCCGCATAAGTTCAAGGACATGAAAATAACGGCAAGTTGAATTCGCAAATAAATGAAGGGGGTTTGATTAATGACAACTTTAACAGTTCTTAAATTTGAAACCGCAGATGGTGCGGATAAAGCACTTGACATAGTAAAGGATTTGAACAAACAGCGTCTACTAAACCTTCATGATGCAGCTATAGTCACTTGGCCTGTGGGGAAAAAGAAGCCAAAGACCAAACAGTTACATGATTTAGCAGGTGCAGGGGCACTGAGTGGCGCTTTTTGGGGAATGCTATTCGGTCTGATCTTTTTTGTCCCGATAATTGGTCTGGCGGTCGGAGCTACTATAGGGGCACTGACAGGCTCAATGACCGATATCGGTATCAGTGAAGATTTTATTAGGTCAGTTCGGAGCAAAGTAACTGAGGGCACCTCAGCTCTCTTCCTCATGACCAGCGATGCCGTACAGGATAGAGTTTTAGAGGCCATGAGGCCATTAAAGTTTGAGCTCATTGCTTCCAACCTGTCCAGGGAGGAAGAAGACAAACTGCGTGCTGCCTTTGCAGAAGAAGAAGCAGCTCCAGCATATTAAGCTTTAATCGAAAAAAAACGCCTATCAAAGAATGCATATATTCCGGGAAATCGGCTGTAAGGCAAGGACAACGATTCTTAAACAAAGTGAGTGAGGGAGAGGAGCAAAAAGTCAGTTCCTTTCCCTATTTTTATATATTTACCAGGAAACTCCAAAGCTGATAGGAGAATGGATACCATTTAATATCTCCGATTTTACTTGCGTTAGCCAGTGAGATACCTGTGATATGGGTCCATAGTCTCTGGTCACACCCGACTACCTGCTCTCTTTGGTTCACTGGCAAGATACAGTGCAACAGTGAACGTAAGTGGCAAGTTGTTTGAAGATAAGGAAACTAGGATGTAATTGTTATGATACAGCAATAAACAAAGATGAAGCGTTGTAGATCGTCATTGGAAAAACTTACCATTCAGATCTCGTTGAAAACTCAGAAAAATTCCCTGGTAGACAATCCTGAGAAAGGAGAGGGGAAATGACACAAAGTTATCTTCCATCCAGAATCCACGTGCTGGCAAAACCAACTGGAGCGATATGCAACCTGGCCTGCTCCTACTGCTTCTTTCTAGCTAAACAAGCACTCTACCCAAGCAGCAGATTCCGCATGTCAGACGAAGTTCTGGAGAATTACATCCGGCAGCTTATCAAAGCTCACCACAGCCCGCAGGTAACTGTTGCCTGGCAGGGGGGTGAACCTACCCTGATGGGAATAGATTTTTACCAGCGGGCAATCGAAATACAGGAAAAGTACAGAAAGCCAGGCATGACATTCGAAAATACGATGCAGACAAACGGTACGCTGCTGAACGGCGAATGGTGTCGCTTCTTTAAGGAAAATAACTTTCTCATTGGAATCAGTATCGACGGTCCTCGTGAATTGCACGATGCCTATCGAGTAGACAAAAAGGGAGAGGGGACTTTTGACCGGGTCATGCAAGGGCTTCGCATGTTGCAAAAACATGATGTGGAATACAACGTCCTGACAACAGTCAACCGAGTCAACGCTGACTATCCACTGGAAGTCTACCGCTTCCTTCGAGATGAAGCAGGGACAGACTGGATTCAGTTTATTCCGGTTGTAGAGCGAATCAATGAGGATGGATCTACTCTTTACCAGAAAGGAGAAACGATCTCGAACCGTTCTGTGCAGCCTGAACAACTTGGAAGTTTCCTGAGCCGCATCTTTGACGAGTGGGTAAGAAATGATGTGGGAAAGATATTCGTGCAGACTTTTGAAGCTTCTGCTCGCAGATGGCTTGGGATGCCTTCAGGCATGTGCGTTTTTGAAGAAACATGCGGTACTGGGCTTGCTCTGGAGCACAATGGCGATCTTTACTCATGCGACCATTTTGTGGAGCCTGACTACCTGCTGGGAAATATCATAGACGAAGAGATAAGCGAGCTTGCCGCCTCTGACAGGCAGTACAGGTTTGGGCAGAATAAACGCGATTTGCTGCCGCGTGTATGTCGTGAATGTGACGTGCTCTTCGCCTGTAGAGGGGAATGCCCAAAAAACCGATTTCTGGCTACCGCTGACTGCTCACAGGAACTGAACTACCTCTGTGAGGGCTGGAAAGCCTTCTTTCACCACATTGACTTTCCGATGCAGATTCTGGCAGGATTAATACGTAGAGGTTATCCGGCAGCAGAGATAATGCGAGTCCTTGCCCTGGAAGAAGCTTTTGAACGTGCCGGACGCAATGATCCCTGTCCCTGCGACAGTGGCCGAAAGTTTAAACGCTGTCATGGTCTCAGGAAAATAACGAGAAAAGGAAGATGAGAAGCAGGTAAATCAAGGGGTTCAGACGTAGTCTGGATCAATTATGATTGCGAGAAAAAACGGGTACAGTAAAGAAAAAATCAAATTATCTATCAAACTTCGGAAGGTTGATTTAAATTGCCTACCGGGATATCAACCATTCTATTTGGGGGGTTAAGAATGGAAGAAAAGAAACCAAATATACTGGTCATCTGGGGAGACGACATCGGAATCACCAATCTTAGCTGCTACAGCGACGGGCTGATGGGATACAGAACACCAAATATTGACAGGATTGCTGATGAAGGCATCACGTTTACGGACTCTTACGGAGAACAGAGCTGCACTGCCGGCAGGGCGGCTTTTATCACAGGACAGAGTGTATTCCGTACAGGGTTGAGCAAGGTGGGAATGCCCGGAGCCAAAGTAGGAATTTAGCCTGAAGATCCTACAATTGCCGAATTACTCAAACCTCTTGGCTATGCAACTGGTCAGTTTGGAAAGAACCATCTCGGTGACCGGGACGAATACTTGCCTACCAACCACGGTTTTGACGAGTTCTTTGGCAATCTTTATCATTTAAATGCTGAAGAGGAACCTGAAGAAAGAGATTATCCACCTGAAAAAGACTTTCCAAATTTCCGGAAGAACTATGGCCCCAGGGGCGTAATCCACAGCTATGCCGACGGCCGCATTGAGGATACCGGCCCGTTGACCAGAAAAAGAATGGAAGAAGTAGATCAAGAGTTTCTGGATGCTGCAATCGATTTTATTAAACGTCAACATGAGGCGGACAAGCCTTTCTTTGTCTGGTTCAATACTACAAGGATGCATTTTAGGACTCACATCCCGGACAGGATACGGGGACAGTCGGGACGCTGGCAGTCCGCATACCATGATGCCATGATTGAGCATGATCGGCAGGTAGGCGTGCTGCTTGATTTGCTGGATGAAATCGGCATTGTGGACGATACCATTGTTATCTACAGCACAGACAACGGACCACATATGAACTCCTGGCCCGATGCAGCTATGACTCCATTCCGCAACGAGAAAAACTCCTGCTGGGAGGGAGCTTTCCGTGTTCCTGAAGTAATGCGCTGGCCTGGCAAGATCCCGGCGGGCACAATTTCTAATGAGATTGTGAGCCACCTGGACTGGCTTCCCACTTTGCTTGCCGCAGCAGGAGAACCGGATATTAAGGAGAAGCTTAAAAAAGGCTACAAAGCAGGAGACAAAACTTTCAGGGTACATCTTGATGGCTATAACCTGCTGCCCTACCTGATCGGGAAGGAGCAGAAATCACCCAGGATTGAGTTCTTTTACTTCTCAGACGATGGAGACATGGTAGCTTTGCGGTACGACAACTGGAAAATGATCTTTTTGGAGCAGCGCGCCGTCGGTACGCTTCTGGTCTGGGCTGAACCTTTTGTCCCTCTGCGTGTACCAAAAATATTCAACCTGCGCACTGACCCATTTGAAAGGGCGGATCAGACCTCAAACACCTACTACGACTGGCTGCTAGATCACGCGTTCCTGGTGGTGCCAGCCCAGGATGTAGTAGGAGAATTTTTGGAAACGTTTAAAGAATTTCCTCCGCGCCAGAAGGCGGCAAGCTTTACCGTTGATCAGGTACTGGAAAAGCTTTTGCAAGGAATCGGGAGCACCTGACAGTTGAAGTCCTCTATCTGGAAAATTATACTCCTTCAAGGTAATGCTCAGTAATATGAGTATCCTTCTCTGATCTATAAAAAATGAATAAATACCGCAAAGGCAGGTAAGTTAATGTAGTAAACAAAGGGAGTGGTTTTGATTAGGCGAATCATGGGTGGTCTCAGGAGCCATGGAGAAGAAGGCGTACAACGCTACAAAATGCACGAAAAACTTGTTACCATAGGAGATGACTACTGGATAGAAAACGAAGCTGGGGAGAAAGCATTCTATGTGGACGGTAAAGCTCTTCGCATACGCAATACCCTAATTATCAAAGATATGCAGGGAAATGAACTGTATAAGCTCAAGGAGAAGCTTCTCAGGATAAAGGATACGATGGACATCCAGGATGCGGGAGGTGAAACAGTCGCGACGATCAAAAAAGCTCTGATCACTCCTCTGCGAGACCGCTGGAAAGTTGAAGTGTCGGGAGGACCTGAAATGGATGTCCAGGGCAATATCCTGAACCACGAATACGATATTGAAGTCGAAAAGAAAAAAGTTGCAGAGGTCTCTAAAAAGTGGTTCCGGATAAGAGATACCTATGGAGTGGAAGTTTCTCCAGGACAGGATGCTGCCCTGGTTCTTGCAATTGCTGCGGCACTTGACCAGATGGCGCATGACTGAAAAAAGATGTGGAAGAGAAGAATGGTTGAGACAGTTTCCTTTTTGAACTTCCTTGGAACTATTGGTGTCCTTGCGACTTCCGCCTTACAAGATGTCCTCTTGTAATAAATATGGCAATGAATGAAAAAAGAAAGACAAAACAAGGAGGAGCCTGCCAGTGAAAGTTGTAAGATTTATTGCAGGAATGCGTTTTTTCGTGTTGATCCCAGTGATAGGGTTGGCAATTGCTGCTTGCACCTTATTTGTTAAAGGCGGCATAGATATTGTTCACTTTGTGGGAGAAGTCATTACTGGAATATCAGAAGCAGGTCCAAAAGAGAATATTATTGTTGAAATTGTGGAGACTGTCCACCTTTTCTTAGTTGGTACGGTACTATTTCTTACGTCTTTCGGGCTCTACCAGTTGTTTGTTCAGCCCCTAACTTTACCAGAATGGGTGAAAGTAAATAGTATTAAAGAGCTAGAACTGAACCTCGTGGGGCTCACTGTTGTTGTACTTGGGGTTAATTTCTTGAGCGTTATCTTTGAACCGGAAAAAATAAATTTAGCAGTATATGGAGTAGGCTACGCTTTACCTATTGCAGCCCTGGCTTACTTCATGAAAGTTCGTTCGCAGATGAGCAAAGAGAGTAGTGAAGGGGAACAACCGAAAACCATAGGGGAAGTGACCTCTATGAACAGTGAATCAAACTGGTTAGCAAACGAAAAAAAAGACTGAAATCAGATCAGTTATCTCACTTTTCTCCTCTACATATTGCTCTTAATATGCCTGTGTTAAATCAGCAGTTGCCTTTAAGTTCGTTTTGTTGATAATATTGTTTAAGTTCTCAGGATCATTTAAATAACAATATAGAGAGGTAGGTTTATATCACCCGAGACAGTACGTCTGGAATAAGATTACTCTTTTTATTGTCGACGGTACTTATTTTACCCATAGCTCCGGCAGCTTCCGAGTTTAATTATCCAAAAATTTTAGATCATCCGTGGGATCATTCCCCTATCACCGTGTATATAGATAACAAAAGTGTACCTCCACACTATAGTCCTACTTATTACGCACAGGTACAAAAAGCCCTGAATTACTGGGCAGAAGGAGGAAACGGAAAACTGGATTATACTCCCGTTTTTAAAATTGTGGATTCCGAAAAAGCTGACATCAGGATAAGATGGGCCGAAAATCTGCAGACAGATGAGAGTGTTCCTGCTGGAGCTGCAGGCGATACAATTCCATTCATTGTCAACGGGCGATTTATACGCGTAGATATAACGCTTGGAGTCGGATATTCTCAGTGGGGAGAATGGGTTTCTTATAGTGATACTGCAATGCTTGCCATTACAAAGCATGAATTGGGGCATGCTCTGGGTTTAGATCACAGCAATGACAAGCAAGACATTATGTATCCAACCAATGAGCAGATAAATAACACAAACCCTATTCTAAGTAGGTACGGTTCACTTTTGCTTTTTGCAGTTTACGCCGTTCTTGCTATTGTCGTCTTCCTCTCTGTAAACTACATATTAGGACGTGTTACTAAATGAGAAATTATATTATAATCCATTGTGGCTTTTTTCAACATGCATCGCTGACTTTTCAGAGAGGTTCTAAGCTGGATTGTTAACTTGTATTGAAATTCTGCTAATGCTTTGGGGACTTCTAAGCGCATGAATTGAGGAGTTAATTAAATGAATACTGATAACACAGTCACTTATAGTCTAAAAATGAAAACTCTGCTTGGTTTTGTAGAGCTTATTATCATTATCGGTTTATTCCTTTTTGTTCCTGCAGGTTCATTTAATTTCTGGCAAGCGTGGGTTTATTCAATTATATTTGTTGGGTCATCAGCAGCGATTACTTTTTACTTATGGAGAGTAAACCCTGAACTTCTGGCTCGTAGGGTTAATGCTGGACTAGGTGCTGAAAAGGAAAAAACTCAGAAGATTATACAGCTCTTTTCCTTCATACTGTTTATTGCCTTTCTCGTTATTTCCACATTTGATCATCGTTTTGGTTGGTCGCATGTTCCTTTCTACATTGTCATCCTGGGCGATATTCTCGTAGTTATGGGATTTTTTCTACTTTTTCTCGTTTTCAGAGAAAACGTTTTTGCATCCGCAATCATCGAAGTAACCGCCGGTCAAAAAGTAATAACAACTGGACCGTATAGCGTAGTACGCCATCCATTGTATGTTAGTGGTCTCGTTATGATGTTAGGTACCCCTCTCGCGCTTGGTTCATGGTGGGGTTTACTTATATTTATTCCCTTTACGCTGGGAATTATCTGGAGACTTCTTGATGAGGAAAAGTTTCTATCTAAAAATCTAGCAGGCTATAAAGAATACTGTCAAAAAGTTCGCTATAGGTTAATCCCATTTTTGTGGTAGGTATTGCATCAGTTATAGTCAACTCAGTAATTAATCAGGACTTACACACTTGCTGGTGGACTCTGGAAAACATTGAGGAATTGAAGGGGTTGCTCAACTAAGAATTACAAGTACCTTATCATATGAAACGAATTTTCATTTCAGTCGAATCTTCGTTTATTGCAGTAGTGCGAGCCAGCGTAAATTTGATTATTGCAAGATATGTATCATAAAAGGGGTTTAAGGTACCATGGTGAATATTAGTGTTAAGCGAGTTTCAAAAGAGAAGTTACAGCAGGAAGTTGAAGACCATATTGTTTCTGGGTGGAAGCTTAAACGGCATAATGAAAATGTAGCCATTTTAACCAAACCTGGTGGGTGGGGTTCTGGGGCTGGTCATATATTGGTATTCTTATTAACTGCCTGGTTGACTATTTTTATTGGTAATTTCATTTATGCCTTATATTCTAGACTTACTTCCGGTAGCGAATTGCAGATTAAAGCTGATAATTAAATTGGATTTGTGCAGTTTCTGCGATTCAAATACACACTAGTGTCTCGTCAATCCTCAATGATTCAATGATTAAGAGTAATTGCAATAGATTTTGTACGTCATTTTACTGTTTACGCGACACTAGCCAAACTTTAGATGAGGCGTCACTCGCCTGATAGGAATCCGATGCCAGTGTATATCACAATCAGGTAATAGCGATAGTGATAACCTACTAGTAGTGATGACCTGGTGGCAGTAACAAAACTCCGGAAAAAAGGAGATTGCCGAATCAGAGTGGAGAAAATAAAATGAATATATCAAGAAAACCCTGGCCTATTTCACTGGCAATATTTACAATCTGGCTGATTGTTGTTGTGGGAGGAGGGCTGCTGCAGGTTAGAGGCCAGCCCACTCAACTTGATGAATTGGTTAAAAGTCAGCTTATTTTTGGAGTGATTGTTGCAGTAGTCTTTTTGACTGGGGTAATCACTTATTTAAACTGGTGGGATCAGATTGGATGGAAAGGCCTGAATAATTCACGAAATATGCACCTGTTGTGGTTACCAGCCATATTTCTTTTCTTCCTGCTAGTGATAGTTTTATTTACAGGCCTGCCGCCAACCCGGATACTTTTAATAGTGGTTATCAATACCTTGCTGGTAGGCATCAGCGAAGAGTTGATGTTTCGAGGTGTATTGTTTCATGGGGCCTCGTCATCATTTGGGATATGGCGTGCAGTGTGGATCACGGCAGCTATTTTCGGTTCGGTCCATACGTTAAATAGCTTAATAACAGGAGACTTTAATGCAAGTGCAGTCCAGGCCTTTTTTGCAGGTATGTTTGGGGTCTGGGCAGTAGCCTTGAGGGTTCGCCTCGACACTGTAATTCCTTTAATCATCATTCATTGGCTATGGGACTGCCTTGCTTTTCTTACAAGTTCCTCTCAGGGGCTGGTGTTGTTATTCTTTTCGTTTATTCTATTCTTTTATGGCATCTGGTTATTACGAAGCTTTCGATCAACCGTTGCTCCGTTTGCTCAAAACCGTTGCGCCGGTTTATCACGCCGATAGGGTTTGGGGCTAAGGTCCTCAGACTCAAACATTGCTAGGGGTTTTTCGGTCAAGCCTTTTTTTAAAAGGCTTGCGATCAAACTTTTTTTGAAAAGGCTTGGGGGCAAGCAATTTTTTGAAAAGGGTTGATTTTCAAATACATGTGATCATCTGACTCCACCGGAGATGAAAACGATATTAGCAATAAGTTTTAAGCAGGTTTTCCAGGAATATCCATATTTTCTCAATCGAAGGAATGAAGATTCTTTCAGAAGGGCAATGCGCATCTTTGATCGTTGGCCCGAAAGAAATCATTTCCATATCCTCATACACTGAACCGATTATTCCGCATTCAAGCCCTGCGTGAATCACTTTAATCTCAGGCTTTTCTCCAAAAGTTTCGGTATAAACTTGCTTGCATTTTAAGAGCAGTTCCGATTTCAGGTCAGGTTCCCAGGCAGGATATTCGGGCTCATGTTCAACCCATGCGCCTGCGAGTTTTGCGACGGCTTCCACCTTTCCGCTAATTTCAGCCAGCCTGGGATTATTTGAACTGCGCTGGCTTGATACTATCATCATTTCATTTTCAGCCGTCCGTACCGTTGCAAGGTTATTTGAGGTTTCGACAAGTCCCTGAATAGTCTCCGACATCCTGTAAACTCCATGAGGCAGTCCTAGAATTAGCTCGATCAGCTTCTCTTCGGTCCCGGCCGAAAAAAGCCGAATATTAAACATTTCATCTCTTGAGATCTTGTTTTCTGCAACTTCAAAAATTATTTCCCTGCTAATTTCTTCAAGATTCAAAGTAAGATTAGGGTCGGTTTTTGAATATTCAGCCTTAAATACCTGCCTGAGATCTGACACGGCTTTCTCGGCCTTTTCGAGTTTTTCCCTGTAGACTGCAATAAAAGCTTCTGCAGTACTGGGAATTGCATTATGGACACTACCCCCATTTAGCAGGACAATCCTTACATTTTCTGCCCCTATCTTTTCCTTTAAGCCAGCAAGTGCTAGGGAGAGCAACTGTATTCCATTTGCGCGCTGCTTATTGATTTCAACTCCAGAATGTCCGCCTTCCAGCCCTTCAACCGAGAGTCTGAAAAACTTGAATAAATTTTCTTTTTCAGTGTCAAGTAGTTCCCATTCAACAGGAAGTGTGATCAGTGAATTCTGTCCGCCTGCGCACCCTATTACGAAAACGCCTTCTTCTTCGGAGTCAAGATTAAGAAGTACCTTTCCTTCAAAGAAACCGGCCTCAAGCCCCCTTGCTCCAGTCAAACCTGTTTCCTCGTCTACTGTAAAAAGTAGCTCAAGAGGTGGATGTCCAATTTCTCCTTTTTTTCCTGCTTCTGCTAGTACTAGCCCAAGTGCAAGTGCAATCCCGTTATCCGCACCTATGGAAGTTCCTTCTCCCCGCATCCAGTCTCCATCGCAAATACACCTCACAGGATCTTTGGAAAAGTCGTGTTCTGAATCTTTACATTTCTCGCAGACCATATCCATATGCCCCTGCAGGATGAGTGTGGGAGAGTTCTCGTATCCAGCTGTTGCCGGGGCTTTAATAAGCACATTGTTTAAGGAATCAGCTCTTACCTCAAATCCTTTAGATCGGCCCCACTCCTGTAGCCAGATGGAAATCTGTTCTTCATACTTTGAACGTCTCGGGATTTTATTGATCTCCTCGAAGACTTCGAGGATCTGTTGAGTTTTCGGGTGCATAAGGATCAGTTTTTATTTTTCCTGGGTTGTTTATGGGATTATCTTAGATTGTTTTTAGGGTTGTTTTAGAGTATTATCAAGTTTTTATTAGGACTGTTATTAGGTTGTTACTAGTTTAGTTTACGGAATCACGTATTTTTATAATTAATTGAAAACCGTCATGTAGTTTGGATAAGTCTGAACAATATCTCAAAACTAGTCTGAACAATATCTCAAAACTAGTCTGAACAATATCTCAAAATTATATTGCCAAATTTAATCTAGAACTCCAGAGTCCTTTAGCCTTAATCTTTTTATTTGCTTTTCGGCTTTGTAGAAGTCCTAAATTGTAGATCTTTAGAAAAAGGTTTTAGATTAAGAGCTATATAAAAACCCTCCAATCTATGAACTATTTAATCTATGAAATGGATTGTAGCGCCGGTTTTCCGGGTTGAAGTAAACCTAAAGGAAACGGGTTTATGAAGAGTTTTTACAGAACTTCATTTTCTACTTCTTATCGTCAATACCGGACAAACAGCAGTTCTTATAACCTCGTCGGCAACGCTGCCTAACAGAAATCTTTCAATGCCACTTTTACCCTGTGTTCCGACAATAATAAGATCAACTTTTTTTTGTTCTGCAAATTCAGTGATTACATGTGCCGGCCTACCAGATAGTATGAAAGTTTCCAGATTCACACCTTGTGCAGTTTCTTTTACCCAGTTGACCGCTTTTTCTCCCTCGTCCCTGATTCTTCTGTAAAGATTCTCTGAAATTGGAACTTCAATAGCGGATTTCATGAGGCTTTCGTCCATTACATAGATGGCGTATATTGTGGATCCGCATGCGCGGGCAATTTTTACTGCTTCTTCAACCGCAGACTTATTTTTTTCAGATCCATCAGTTGCTATCAGTATTTTTTCGAATAACTTCATCATTAATTCACCCACTCATAATGTTAGCTTAAAGATCTGAATTGTATCTCAATTTTCACTGGCTTTTTTGCTGTTTCTGCTCTTCTATTGGATTTTTATCAGTCTCCCCATTAATCTCATGCATTTGCGTTGGACCGCGCATTGCTGATAGAACCGTAGCAGTGATAGAGAGGATTGCACCGATATAAAAGGACAATCGCAGAGAAGGCATAAATGCCTGTGCGAGGGTGGTCGGGAACCAGGTTGTACCGGTTAGGATCTTTATGGTCTCCGGGCTGATTGTAGCGACGACTGACTGAGGCACTCCAGCGAGGATAGTACTGACTGGATTATATCCCAGAAACGCTGCAAATAATGCACCGGTAGGAGGGATTTCACTCATTGGAGCAATGAGATTTGAGGCACCGACTTCTGTCAGTGATATTGCTAGTTCCTGAGGAAATAATCTCGTCAGGCTGACAATAACAATTGTAAAGAACATAGCCATAGAGGTAACCATGCCGCTATTCTGCAGCATTGCTCTCATTCCCGATGCAACACCCCGTTCATCAGAAGGCACGGAATTCATAATCGCTGCGATATTCGGTGCACCGAACATGCCGTTTCCCAGGCCCATGATAAGGAGAGCAACAGCAAAGATTGGGTAATCGAAATCATATGGCAGTTCAGCCAGTATCAAAAATGAGATGGTGGTAAGGAGAAGACCGGATGTCGCGAACAGTCGGGAACCGTATTTATCGGAGAGCCAGCCCGAAAGGGGTCCCATAATCACAAAGCCAGCAGTTAAAGGCAGCATGAAAATCCCTCCCCAAAGGGGTGTCGACTCATAACTATAGCCGTGGAGCGGCAGCCATATGCCCTGAAGCAGCATGATTAACATGAACATCATACCGCCACGGGCTATCGCGTTCAAAAATCCAGCTATGTTCGCAAAGGAAAACATCCGGCTCTTAAAAAGGCTTAGTCGGAACATCGGATCCTCTAAACGGCTCTCTATTATTGGAAATACAATTAAAAGAACAATCCCGATAAATAGCGATGCGATTACCCAGGGATCGCGCCATCCCATAGGATCTTGCTCGTATGGAAGCAAGGCATATGTAATACCAATCAAAAAGATTGTAAGGCCGCCTAAAAACGCCAGATTTCCCCATACATCTATTTTCTTGGCCTTTTCTGGTAAATTGGTCTCCTTGAGCTTAATGTAAGCCCATACAGTACCCAGGATCCCAACTGGCACGCTTACAAGAAATACGTATCGCCAGTGATAGAAGGCGAGTATGCCTCCAAGGATGAGTCCAATGAACTGTCCTGAGAGAAACGCAACCATATTCAGTCCTAATGCTTTGCCTCGTTCATTTTCCGGGAACGCATCTGTGAGAATCGCTGCGCTATTGGAGTAAGTAAATGATGCACCGACCGCCTGGACAAGTCTGAAGACAATTATTTCGATTGCTCCTGCATCACCAGTATCAGGAGTGAGATAAAGCAGGATTGAACCAAGAGTAAAAATAGCAAATCCGACATTATAAAGCCTAACTCTGCCATACATATCAGAGAGTCGGCCGAAACTAAGAAGAAGCGTTGCAGTGACCAGGTTATACCCCATAAGCACCCAAATCAGATACTGAAATGAGGTTAGAGGATCAATATTAATACCATCGAAGATAGCTGGCAGCGAAATGAGAATGATACTTCCATTAACGGATACCATGAACATCTCGATAGTCGTAATTGAAAGCACGATCCATTTATAACCAATGCCTTTATGCTGCATGCCTGCTGGGTTTTTTACACCTTGACTCCCTGTCAGTAATGACATAATTCTCATAATCATTAAATCCCACTAGCCTCCTCTTGGTGTATTCATCAAACGCCGGAAGTGAGTTCAGAATTATGTAGGAATAACAGAGAAATTCTACTGTTCACTGCTCTTAGTAACTCGCCCCCTTATTTTTTCGAGTCCCCGTATCCTGAAGATTAAAACCTCAAAAGTGGCACTTTTTTACATCCTAAAAGATAAGCATATCCACTGTTTAGACTTCAAAACATATCCCACGTAAGTAGACAGATGATGATACTAGACCTATAGCGTTTGCAATAATAGCAATAACCTAATAGTTGTTTTAAGTTTGTACTCGTTTGTAGATTCGTGGATTGCTAGTGGGATTGACAGTAAATAGTATACTGGCTTTATTCTATGATTAACAGAGAGTAGAGTGACAAAAAGGGACAAAATATTAATAAATGCTGATAACAGCACTGATGTATCTTACTGATGTTATTCACAAACAAAGTTCGATGGTTAAGTTATGGTAAATTACCTGAATAAAGGATCATACCAAGTTAACTAAATTAAAAAATTGGGCGTTATTTGACGCCCTCTCTGAAAATTAAAAGACTACATTCCTGTATCTAAATTAAATCCTGTATCTAAATTAAATGATATACTATAGGAGTTTTCATCAGGGATGAGGCATCATTTTTTCTCTTTGCGGAGCAATTACTTTTTGTGTCCTATCGGCTAACTGGCGCTTAAACTGTTTGACGTTTTCTGCCTGATCCCGTTTAGCTAGCTCACTGTTCGCTTTGCTGACGACCTCTTCACTTGGCACGCCAGCTCCATTCACTTTCCACTGGAACTTGAAACTGTACCATTTATCGGAGAGCTCACTGAGCCGTTTGTATTCCATATTCGAAGGCATGATGTCAAGCTGCTCATCGATTACCTTATTTACATAATCTTTATTCGGCTCGAAAACGACCAGTGGTTCGATAACATCAGCCTTTATGATATCTCTGATATCCCTGCCTTCGTACTTTTCAAGGAGGCTGGCACAGCCCTGGAAGTGCGAAATCTCCATTTTTGCAAAATCTTCCCAGATTGCTTTTATTCTTGGATCGGTTTCGGTCTGGGCGCAGGATAAATAGATATAAGCTTCACATAGCTGCATGAGTGTGGACTTTTCGAGCATTGTTTCATGCGGGTCACCGAGCAGCCCGTACTGTGTCACGTGCTGTTCTTCAACGTCGGCAATCTCGGAGTAAAGTTGCCTTGCAAGTTCGTCAGAATACATGAAACCGTGGGATTTGTAGAATAGCTCGGTCTGCTGCTCGCCTGCAACAATGGTGAGATAGTTCATCTTGGTTTTGATGTCAGCCGTATCTTTATCATAATGTTTGCGCATTGTGTCGTCAGGATGACGGTGGTGGGCAATTGTCGGTCTTGCGGCTTTTATCTCAGTTTTGCCCTGAACAATAGACTCAGGATCTCCTCCTTCCATGTAATCATAAAGGCAACTGTAGCGGTAAAGGTGGTCGAAGTCCTCAAGCAGGGCAAAGTCCAGCGTCTGCTTTACATATGGATCCAGTTCATTTTTGGCAAGATTTGCAGTGAGATCAACAGCTACCTGTTCATAACCAAGTGTGGTCTCTATAATAGTCTGTAATAGTCTGGTTAGCAGGATTTAGCCAGTTAACCGTCTGCTGCTGCATTGAATCCGCACGCCTCATCGCTGCCATCTGACGTTTAACTTCCGGATCGACAGTCATTCGCTCCATCGCATGCGACATAAGAACCGAAGCATTCTCAATTCCGTTCATCAAGATTACCCGGGTTCGAGTGTATGTATCGACAGATTTTTTGTAATAAGGAGGTTTGACAATATCCTTCCAGTTCATAAACTGCTCTTTTATCGGAATATTATCCATTTCAAAAGGTCTGAATTGTGCCATTACCGTTTCCCCTAGATCTTTTACCAGTTCTGGCCCTTTATATAATATCAACACCTGGCATAACTCTAGTTGCCGAGTACAGAACTCTACAAAGAGCGAGGCCATTCCCTTTTGCCACAACATCTTCTCAGCAGAGTACCCCCACATATCTGCAATAATTCCTGTCCTGAGCTTCAATAACCTCGGCTGCAGGCAAGAGGACTGGCATCTAGCTGGCCCTATTTAATTTGAATTAATTGGATATATCTATAAATCCGACCTATAAAAATCAATCATATAATATGTTTGAGATGAGTATCTCGGTCTCAATATGAAAAATAATAATCAAGCAATAGAAAGCTGTACAAATAATAAAAACAATATAATAAACAAGAGTATATTACTAATTTGTTAATTCAAACTTAGATAAGGATGCTAATGTTAGTGTATTAATTCAAGCTTATAATACTGATTTCCGGTCAACAGTCTGGCTCGACAGACTTACCAGGCCAGGAAATAGGACATGAGAATTCCTGTAGGATAGGGGGCAGGTTTGCGTGCCGGATACGTTGGCTATGCTGGTTTCCTGGGCTGTAGTTATATTACGTTTCGTTATACCGCTCTTTATTCCCAGATACCCTTTACCCGCAGTAATAGCTTCTATGATCCTTGATACCGTAGATCAGACAATTTTCCAGCAGTTTACGAGCCTGCCTCTTGAAGGCTACCAGGAATACGATAAGGCTCTTGACATTTATTACCTTGCAATTACGTATCTTTCAACCCTGCGAAACTGGTCAAACCTTTTTGCATTCAAATTAAGTCGTTTTCTTTTTTACTACAGGTTGATAGGTGTAACTCTTTTCGAGATTACACAACTACGTGAGCTACTGCTGATTTTTCCTAATACCTTTGAATACTTCTTTATTTTTTATGAGTTTGTCCGCCTTAAGTGGGACCCAAAAGTGCTTACAAAAGACAAATTGATCACCACTGCAGCTTTTATCTGGATCTTTGTCAAGCTACCACAGGAATACTGGATACATATAGCCAGAATAGATACAACCGACTGGATAAAAGATAATCCATTAAATTTGATAATTGTTATTGGCTGGGCCGCTATCCTTATTTTTCTAGCTTGGTGGCTTCTGCGGGACCTGCCCCCTATGAGGTCCGGCTTAACAGTTGCTGCCAGTTACAGAAATTTCCCTTTTGACGGATCTTTAGCTAAGAAGGTAATAGATAATTACACGAGCAAGAAATTTTTTGATAACTTCATCAATTATGAGTTGATCGAGAAAATTTTGTTGGTTTCCCTCCTGAGCATAATTTTTGCCCAGGTACTTCCAGATGTACGGGCAAGCAACTTTCAGGTTGCAATCGGGGTATCTCTTCTCATTATAATAAATACCGAATTGAGCCAGTGGCTTTCCAGGCGTGGGGCTCAATGGAGGTCTATTATCCAGGAGTTCATAGTAATGTCTATTGTAAATTTTGGAATTGTCCTTATGTTTCATGTCCTGATAGCCAGGTACGAAGGCTCAATAAATCTCTTTGGCACTCTATTCTTCGTTTTTCTCCTTACCCTGAATGTTACCCTGTATGATAAATACCGGAGGTCGCAAATCTGGAGTCAGGCAGAGTCAGCTATTTTTGCAGGTCAAAAGTGAAAGAGTAAGAAATTGTGAGTTATATTCTTTTGAATCCTGAACAATTACTGCCGGATCGGAACAATTGATGGTACTTAATCAGTGCAAAGTACTCACAAACGTACAAAAAAATCACTCATCAAACCGATATTGGCGCCAAATAAATTATATTTTGAATTAATAGGATAGATGATTATTTATAAGACCACGTTTATATACGACTCTTTATATAACTGAAAAATTATAAAAGTGCCGCCTACAAAAAGAATTTAAAGCTAGGAAAAAAATAATAAAGTAATAATTGGAATAGAAACTTTTGACTTTACACCCAAATTATCAGAGAATAATATGAGAAGCGGTAATAGAACTTCTGGTATTAATATTATTGAAAACCTACCATCGTGGGGAACACATTTCTGCCAGTTCTATGGGACAAAAGAAGATTTAATAGATATACTTGTTCCCTACTTCAAGGCAGGACTGGAAGATAATGAGTATTGCGTATGGTCTATATCAGAACCTCTAGATGAAAAAGAAGTAAAAGAAGCCTTGAAAGTGTTTATTCCTGATATTGACGCTTATCTAGAAAACGGGCAAATTGAAATTATTCCTTATACTTACTGGCACGTAGAAGAAGATACTTTTGATCCACAAACGATATTAAATGACTTGGTTGAAAAGACCAGTAAGGCCCTCGCCAATGGATATGACGGTTTGAGGTATAGTGGAAATGACTTCTTTGATCACGAAAAGTTATTGGATTCTGTTATTGGCAAATATCCAATAATGGCTCTTTGTACTTATCCAATTGACAAGTGTAGTTCAATTGATATTATTGAAATTGCCGCGAATCATCAGCTTACTTTGGGCAAAAGAAAGGGAAAATGGGAGCTAATAGAAGGTTCAGGGAAGAATATTAACAATTGCGAGCAAACCGAAAAAGCATTGCAAGAAAGCAAGGAAAGGTATAAGGCAATATTCGATAATAGTCTTGATGGTATCTTTCTTACAGTTCCAGATGGGACTATTCTTGCAGCCAATCCAGCCGCCTGCCAGATGTTTGGGATGACAGAGGAAGAAATTATTCGGGTTGGAAGAGATGGGAATGTAGATACATCTGATCCAAGGCTCAAGTATGTCCTAGGGGAAAGGGTCAGGACAGGCAGGTTCAAGGGAGAACTCAATCACAGGCGGAAAGATGGCACAGTTTTCCCAAGTGAAATCTCGGGTACATTATTCAAAGATAAGAACGGTCTTACGAAAGGGGTCATGATAATTAGGGATATTACCGAGCGCAAGCAGGTTGAGGAGGCTTTTCGGAGGAGCGAAGAGCTGTTGCGTTTCGCGCTTGAAACTAGCCACACAGGTGCGTGGGATTTCAACCTTGTGGATCATACTACCTATAGGTCGCTTGAGCACGATCGTATCTTTGGATACGAGCAACTACTTCCTCAATGGACTTATGAGATGTTACTTGATCATGTGCTCCCTGAAGATCGTGAAATGGTTGAAGCGAAATTCCGCGAGGCGATGGCTGAGTATAAAGACTGGGATTTCGAGTGTCGTATCCGACGAATAGATGGTGAGATCAGGTGGATTCGGACGGCTGGACGGCATCGAGTAGATGCTACCGGAAACATACGTATAGCGGGCATCGTCCAAGATATAACCGAGAGCAAGCAGGCTGAAAAGGTGTTGCGTGAGAATGAGTTACGTAATAAGGTTACCGAAGCTATCGAGGTTGAACGGCGGCGGCTCTTTGACGTGCTAGAGACGCTACCTATAATGATAACTTTGTTAACACCTGACCATCAAATTGCCTTTGCCAACCGCTGCTTCCGTGAAAAATTTGGTGAACTCTGCATTCGACAGTGTTATGAGTATTGTTTTGGACGAACCAAGTCATGTGAGTTATGTGAAGTATATAAAGTACTTGAAGCCGATCAGCCCCACCGTTGGGAAGTCAACATGCCGGACGGAAGCATATTTGATACTTATGACCTTCCGTTCACAGACGTTGACGGTTCTCCTATGATCCTTGAGATGGATATTGACATCACCGAAAGAAAAGCAGCAGAAGAAAAACTTCGGGATAGTGAAGAAAAGTATCGAAACATCGTTGAGACCTCAAACGAGCTTATAATCATACTTGACAACGAAGCCGTAATTACTTACGTTAACAAGAGAATGTTAGACATGCTCGGATACACTATGGAGGAATCTATTGGCAAATCAATATGGGATTTCATCAGTGAAGAAAGTAAACCTATTGTCAAAATGAATTTGGAAAAGAGGAGGCAGGGAATAAGTGAGAACTATGAATTGAAACTCGTTCGTAAAGGCGGTTCACCCCTATGGACACTTATTAGTACTAAACCCCTTTTTGACAAGGAAGGCAAGTATGTAGGCGCTATGGGTATGTTAACTGACATTACAGAGCGCAAAAAAGCTGAAGAAACTCTTACTAATATTGAAACTTCCCGTAAAAAGGAAATCCATCATAGAATAAAGAATAACCTTCAAGTAATTTCCTCCCTACTGGACCTTCAGGCTGAACAGTTCAAAAACCAGGAAGATATTAGAGATTCGGAAGTTCTCGAAGCCTTTAGAGAAAGTCAGGACAGAGTTATATCAATGGCTCTTATCCATGAAGAATTATATAGAGGTGAAGAGCTCGATAAACTTAACTTCTCGCCATATATTGAAGAACTTGCTAATACTCTTTTCCAGACATACAGGCTTGGTAACACCGATATCAGTTTAAATATAGATCTGGAAGAGAACCTTTTCTTTGATATGGATACCGCTGTTCCACTGGGGATAATCGTTAATGAGCTTGTTTCCAATTCATTAAAACATGCATTTCCTGACAGAAATAAAGGAGAAATTCGAATCAAACTTCACAGGGAATACTCCATAGAATTTGAAAGCAAAGACTACGAAAGTACCAATAATAGATTCACTCTGTCAATTTCCGACAATGGTGTGGGCATTCCTGAGGATCTTGATATAGAAGGGCTTGATAGTCTTGGCATGCAGTTGGTAACTTCTCTTGTAGATCAATTAGATGGTGAACTTGAATTGAAAAGGAATAATGGGACGGAATTCACGATGAGGTTCATAATTACAAAAAAATGAACAAGTTATTTCATTTTCCAAATATATCTTATGGAAATTATTTTCGTTACCTATTGAAGCTCTCTACTCAGACTTCGTTATCAGTACATGTTAACTATTAAGTACTGATACTTATATACTAAAATATCTTGACCCTTTAGTTCTGAAATCTCTTTTAAAATACTTGATTAATAATTATATGCTGTTGTAAAATTCAGTTTTCATAAATTTGCATAAATGATCAGGCTTTATAGATTATTCTTTTTACTTATTTGAATACTGAGTTACTTTATAAAATAATCATGTAACATAATTAGAGCTTGCAGAGGGGAAACTGAAAATATTCTTATGGAGTTAATCGCAGATTAATCAATTTTAAACATAGAAAAAAAATTAAATATGATGGGTGAGTTAGATAGACGCATGGATATACAGTTAAAAAAAGATTTACTTTCTGTACTTGGTTGGCTTGTTCTCTGGATTATTGTCAGAAGTTATGTAAATGCCTGTGCCACTTAACTTTGGAAATCTGAAAAAGAGATTAGAACTATTGAAGCTGCTTAGGTAGTTTTTGATTAAATCATCAGATTTGCATACGCTAAGGGTTCTAATATACAATAAGCAATTTTTTATGTCTATACTTGGATTATCCTTCATGGCTGCTTCCTGGACTCATTCCAGAATTCTCGGCGCAAAGCATAAGGTCTTTTCCTGGCGGATAGATAATCGGGGAAACCTCTTCATAAAAAGGAAATTCAGAAATAATCGGTTTCCCAGAGTCGATAATATTAGCTGTATCCATCTGGGCAGGCTCTATGAGTCTATGCTGGATGGAGAATGGAAATCCCTTGCTAACGACGCTGCAAAACTGTGTATGGGTACGGAAAAGGATGGAATCGGGAAATTTCTGTATGAACTTCGGCCAGAGGTGTCTTCTGCCCAGCTTTCAAGCCAGTTAGGAGCCATCTTCTACCAGGCCGGAGTCTGGGAATGGAATGAAGGGAAAAGGGGAATAAAGTTCCTGTTGCTTTCGGAAAACTGGCAGGAAAAGACAAGTCAGTATAAGTCAGTATTATAGAGATTCTCTAAACTTAGAAAATGAATCTGCTTTTTTTGAAAATTTACTGGAACCCGAGGGTAAAGAAAAGCCGAAGAGGCAAAAACAGGAAGTAGTAAGAGAAGGGCAAATTAACACAGTTCAGAATGTTGAGCAGATGAAACTTTCTGCTTTTTTCTGGGATTATGAAGGATAAAAGAAAAAATACTCTATAAAACACTATAACTCAAATTTTAAACTCGATCCTCATAAAAAACGTTGAAAAGCACGGAATGGTCCATCCATACGTTATAGAAAATAAGCAAAATCTGTACGCGTGCTTCCTTTACTGGTTCTATGCAAGCGTGATTATAAGTTCTAAATACATTTTCTCTAGAAAATTTATATTATTATTACATTATGATAAGCAATGTATGTTATACAGTTGTAGTATTATATATTACACAGATATGGTGCATGCTATCAAATTAGACAAACGTGATTGGTAATACTACTAAGACAAAACAAGTTATCTGCCTAAAGTAAGCTCATGATCTCCATGTGTATTTTTTCTGTCGATATTCTTTCTGTCGATGTATCTCAGTATTTCTAAATGGGACTCTTCGAACTCTTTGAGCTGTGAATAAATTTTGTGGTGGCTAAAATGATCTCTGATAAAGGACCATGGAACAAGCATATCGATAAAACTGAAGAGAATCATCGAAAAATTTCTGGTACAGACATGGTTGAGCTAGCAACAAAATATGGCACTCCCTTATATGTTTTATTTGAAGACCTTATTGTAGGAAATTATAAGAAATATCAGCAATCACTTGAAAAAGAGTATAAAGATCATCTAATATGTTATGCAGTCAAAGCAAATGCAAGTAACTATATTCTCTCTCTTCTGTCAAAATTAGGCTCTGGAGCGGATGTTGCTTCAGAGTACGAATTACAATTAGCACTCAATGCAGGGATTTCAGCCGAGAAAATAAGGGCAAATGGAAATTGCAAGAGTGAATCTTATCTTGAGGAATGCATAACCAGAGAAATTATAATAAACGCTGATCCCGAAGAGGAATTAAAAACAATTGATTCAACTGCAAAAGAATTGGGAGTGCCTGCAAAAATAAATCTAAGACTTGCAGGTTTTCCAATTAAGCATATCACTTCAAGAGCTATTATGACTTCAAGTGACTGGAGTAAATTCGGGATTGATATCAAGCGAGCTAGTTCAGTATTCCAAAAAGTCCTGGATATGGATATGTTAATTCCAAACGGCCTGATGGTTCATCTGGGATCGCAAATAACTGATATTAGTGCATACCACATCGTTCTTGATACGCTGATAAATCTATCCAGAGATGCTCAAAGAGCTGGATTTGACATAAAGGAAATAGATATGGGAGGCGGGTTGGGTATCCAGTACTTCGGATTTGAGGATTGGAATACAATTAAAGAGAAGATAAAAACTACGCGAAAAGAAAATTATACATGGGCTAATGAGTTTATCGGATATGAATATAATTTCGATTTAAATAATCTGGAATGGATTGGTGAGGAACTCTCATGCAAGTATACTCCAGATACCTTTATTCCAAAATTATTAAACGAGAAATTTTCTGCAAACAAAACATTTAAAGAAAAATTGGAAGAAATTGGATCTCCACGTCTTGTTATAGAACCCGGGAGAAGTATGGTAGGGAATGCTGGAGTAACTATTGCAAAAGTTTGTCATGTTTCAAAAACCCCGGGTGGAGAGAATATCGTTCATGTAGATTTGGGAGTTAATTCTCATACTTTTGGTACTATAGTCCCGGAACAGTTGCACAGAGTAGAAATTGCAAACGATATTGAAGAGGGCGAACACTTCGAAACATTTATTGCAGGAAATTTATGTTTTACTGGGGACCTCCTTTGCAAAATAAAGAGTAAACTAATGAAAAAACCTCAAAGAGGAGACTATTTACTATTCTATGATACTGGTGCATATTCAGATTTCTTTGCCTCAAATGCTAACTTATTTCCAAGACCTGCAAAAGTTGTGATTACAAAGGAAGGTATTTCCAAGTTATTGGTTCGAAGAGAAAATTTTTCAGAAATATTTGGGAGATATGAACTCTAAATTAATTTACCAGTAATAAAATAATACGTCCAAGACTATCTCGTGAAAAAAATATGGAGTTTATAAAAATATAGTGTCTATTGTAATTATTCCGCCTGAGCAAAAAACATAATAGTCTTCTTTATAAAGATCTAATCTTCTTTATTAAGATTCAATAGGCAAATTTCAGTGAGCTGACTTCTTAATTGTTAGCTAATGATCACGTTTTCCCTTTTTTCATCAGTAGTAATGAGACGTACCTATAATATCAAAATTGATATTAACCAACTTCCTTTTTAAGCTAAATAAAATCAATTTTTTGATTAAGCCGTGAGATTTTCTGAAAGTGAATTTTACCCAGTGATACTTTACAAGGGCTGGAATAGAAAAATACAACATGTTACAGGTTGTAAGTAAAGTTCAACCGTTATAAACTAGGCATGAGGACTGTTATATATGAAGCCCGCCTGTCCAGAAAAGCGTTCATGCACCGGGAAAAAGAAGCAGAAGCTAATAGATCGAATGTCTGCAGATCGGAAATTGATGAATAAAATATCGAGAGACCGAAGATCAGTAGATAAAATACCAGAAGATCGAAGATCAGTAAACAAAATATCGAGAGACCGAAAATCAGTAGGTAAAAATCTGGTAAATCGAAAATCGGTAAACAGAACACTGACAGATAGAAGTTCAGCATCATTTCTTCATTTTGTACTTGCCTTACTGATGATAACTATCTTTTTGACGGATCCGGCTTCCGCAGTTGTAGTGTCTGGAAATACGCATCTTGGAGTCGAGGTCTCGGAAATTAACCCCAATCCTGCCAGGCCGGGCGAGGATCTGCTCATAAAGATCAATATTCAGAATTCCGGAGACGAGCCAGCAGAAAACGTGATAGTAGGGATTGAGGAAATCAATCCTTTCATTTTTAAATATAGCACGTCAGAGCTTTACGGTTCCGGAACGAACACCGAACGAAATTTCCAGATTGAACAAATGCGGCAGCGTTCCAAGGTTGAACTGAATTTCTATTTCAGGGTAGATCCAGAGGCTGAATCCGGAATCTATCAGCTTGAATTCACTATTAAAGACAAGAGCGGGACAAGTTTTTCGAGAAGAATTCCTATTCGGGTGGAAGGAAATCCGGATCTTGTCCTTAGAGGAACTGAAATTCTTCCTGTGAATGAGGATAATTCCTCATCAGGTGCCATAGTTCCTGGGCAGGAGTTCTACCTCAAGACATCAGTTAAAAATGCAGGAAACGGGGACGCAAAAAATGTTAGGGTAATGCTTAACCTCAACAACTCATCGCCTTTAATCCCGCTGGAAGATAACGTCCGTTTCTTTGAGAACTTGAGTGCAGGCAGTTCCGAAAATCTCTCGTTCAAACTTCTCCTAGGCAGCAATGCCGATGTGCAGCCCTACAGGATTCCCCTACGGATAACAGCCTCGAACAACACTGACAGTTTCCAGATAGACAAGGTGCAGGAAATTGGAATTAACGTACTTAATCGAGCGCAAATTGATATTTCAAGCCTGAAATTTGATCCGGAAATTCCTGTCAAAGGGCAGCAGGTTTCCCTGACTTTAAGGCTTGAAAATGTTGGGGATGGGGAAGCTCGCTCAGTCAAAGCCAGGCTTGAGGGGCTTGAGGGCAGTGGCAGTACAGGGGCTTTTCTCGGGCGGCTGGATAAAGATGATGATGCTCCTGCAGTCTTTACATTCACCCCTGGAAAAACAGGTGATCAGGATGTGACACTGCTGGTCGAGTATGAGGATGATTTCGGTGAACACAAGGTTAGCGAGAACCTGACTTATAATGTGAAAAGCCAGGAAGGAGGCATTTTCCCGATTGCGATCGGAGCAGTCCTGGTTCTTGCAGTTGCGTTTTTCTATATGAGAAAGAAAGGCAAGCTCTAGAATCCTGAATACAAGCCTGAAAATGGAGTTAACCCGAAAGGACGCTTATCATGCTCGAAAAAGCTCGATTTTCCTTCTTCCTTGCTAGCCGCTACATAATCAGGGGCAATAAAGGGATTACAATCTTTACAATCTTTGTTCTGGCCCTGATCTTTATACAGCTTGTACTTTTTTCAAGCATGCTTGCAGGAGTTACTCTCAAGTTCAATGAACTTATGGTGGACTTTCAGACCGGAAACGTTGTGGTCGAACCAAAGGAAGAGGAACGCTATATCGAAGATGCCTCAGCCCTCCAGAAGAAGATAGAAAGTCTTCCGCAGGTAGTAGGAACCTCGGCTCGCCTGAAAACGACCGGAAACTTCCATTATAAAGAGAAGGAAATGGGAGCTACGGTTTATGGGATAGATCCTGCGGATGAGATATTCGTAACAGGTCTTGAGGGCGCTGTGATTAGTGGGGAATTTCTGAGCAGGCCTGATAGAGGAGAGATCATTCTGGGCAGGGAGGTCTCAGGAGGTTTCGGAGCCCTTATGGAATCGAGGTCTTTAGGAGGTGTAGAAGTCGGAGACACTATTGAGCTCACAATCGGAGGCGTAACTCGGGAATTCAGGGTAAAAGGGATCTACACAACGCGTTACTTCATGGCTGATGCCTCAGCCTATCTTGCCAGAGCCGACCTTGAAGAAATGCTGGGTATTGGGGGTAGGGACCTTGCCCAGGAAATAGCTGTTAAAACCACAGATGGTTCATCTGAGTACGATACTAGGACTTCACTCCTCTCTCTTGGAATTAGTGAGAATATCCGTACTTGGCACGAATTTGCAGGTATTCTCCGACTGATCGAAAGCACGCTTGGGCTGGTTAGGAATATTATGAACGCCGTCGGCCTGCTAATTGCTTTTGTGATAATCTTTGTGGTCATTTACGTAAATTTAGTGAACAAAAAGAGACAGATTGGGGTTCAGAAAGCCATAGGGATCGAACAGAACGTAATAGTTGCATCCTTTGTGCTCCAGGCCATGCTTTACGCAGGCGCGGGCGTTATACTTGGCTACACGTTTATGCGCTTCGGGCTTGTGCCTTATACGGTTTCCCACCCTGTAGAAGTCCCGCTTGGAGCCATGAGCCTCAGGCTGGACAATGCAGAAGCCATAAATCGTGCAGTCCTCCTGTTCCTGGCTTCTGTAGTAGGCTCGGTAATTCCTGCGTACAAACTGGCTCAGAAAGATCTTCTTGACCTGATCTGGGGTAAATAAAGGGTGAAACTATGGGAAAAATCCGAACACAGACTGGGCATGCGAAAAAAAGTATGGAAAAAATCCGAAAACCGATAGAGGATACTATTATAGAGGGTGTGGATATCGTACGCACCTTCAAGATGGGAGAGGTAGAGGTTCGGGCTCTGCGCAGCGTAAATGTAAGAATCCGGCGTGGAGAGTTCGTTGCAATCATGGGCCCGAGTGGTTCAGGCAAGACTACTCTCTTGAACCAGCTCGGCCTGCTTGATACCCCAAACTCGGGAAAGGTCATTATAGACGGTACGGATACCTCCCGCATGTCGGACAGAGAAAAAGGCAAATTCAGGCTGCATAACCTGGGTTATGTCTTTCAGGACTATGCTTTACTTCCCGAGCTCAATGCTATGGAAAATGTCTATATTTCCCTTATGATGCAGGGCAAAAGTAAAACTGAATGCGAATCCGCGGCCGCAGAAATTCTTGCCGCAGTTGGCCTTGGCGACCGCCTGCAGCAGCTCCCCTCCAAAATGAGCGGCGGCCAGCAGCAGAGAGTCTCAATAGCCAGAGCTCTTGCCCATTCCCCAAGAGTCCTTTTTGCAGACGAGCCCTGTGCCAACCTTGACTCCGAGACCTCAAGGGAAGTCCTTGACCTTTTCGAGAAATTCAATACGGAAAAAGGACAGACAATTGTAATGGTTACCCATGAAGAGTGGCATGCCGAATACGCAGACAGGGTAATAAGGTTGAAGGACGGAATAGTTCAAGAGTGAAACTTGTGAACAGGCATAGATTTCTATACAGGATTGGATTTCTGTTAATATTGAATGTCTGACAAAGTTGAATATTAATCGGGATATAAGGGTTGGCATTGTTGATTTCAGTTGAATACCCGCTAGTTTGCTGCGGGGATGGAAACTTCCCCGGTAACAGTTGATGATTATATAATTTATCGATTCCGTTTTTCGGTTGTTAACTTCTGCTCAAACTAAGTCGTTTAGGGTTATTATTTTCTCTAACGGAATTTTGAGCGGTGGCGTGAACATACTCCGTTGCTTGCAGCAGGAAGCGCCAGCGCAACTTTGATTCAACTGGTGATGAAATTTGAGCGAAAGAAAAATTGTTGAAGCTTCAAGTTACTGGAATAATTGGAACTTTGTGAATTATTTCTGATTAGCCGGTAGTATGTTGTCACCGTCGGTAAGACATGGCAACAACGTATATTTTTCAAAAAACTTATGTTATAAAGTAAATAATCTGTTTAATGGTTCGTATGACTGACGAGAAATTCTTTTATAAGTATCAAAGTTTTGAAGATGAAAATGGGGATTATAACAAGCACGTAATAGAAAATCTAGCTAATAATCAGCTCTACTTCCAACATCCGCGCGAATATAATGACCCATTCGACAGCTTAATCCATTATTATACAGAGAGTACAGTAAAAGCTTACATCGATAGATTAATGAATGAATCACAATTAACTCGGGAGCAAAGTATTGAACATTTGGAAGAGTTAATTGAAGAAGGCGTTTTTAAACGTAAAGGCGATTTACTCCGTGGAGACTTTTATGCTAAAGACTACTTTCCTCCTATGCCCTTAATGTGCTGCTTTTCTAAAAAAAACAATGATATCTTGATGTGGAGTCACTACGCGAAACACCATAAAGGAGTTTGCCTCATTTTCAAATCGAAGTTAATAGAAGGAATACCCCATTTAACAATCAATTATCAATTGTTAAAACTTCATCCAATAATATATGACAAAAAAGCACCAGCCCCTATAAATATGCGTGATCAAGCTGAAGAAACGGAACAAATGTTTAAATTTTTGTCAACGAAATCATCGGATTGGACATATGAGAGTGAATATCGAATTTTTTTAACAGAAAAACTCGCTAAAGGAAACCTAAACAAGTTTAAGAAAGAAGAACTCAAGGGCATTATTTTAGGGGCACGGGTAGGCTATTTCAGTGCTAACAAAATTTACGAAATTATAAATCAACATTATTTGAGTAAAGGAATAGATGTCAAATTTTATAAAGCTAGAATTATTCCAGAAGAGTATAAAGTGTTACCTGTGGAAATAGATCTAAAAGAACATCTACCGATATTATTCAGAAAGATGAAGCTGGAAGAGGAATACAAAAAAAATCATAACATTTCGGATACATTAGAACGTCTAAAACGGGGATCAAATCATTAAATAGTATCCAAAGGTTGTTGGCTTTCTGTTGTTTGTTCGTTCCCTCTTCCTCTGCCCCCCCAGCTACTCGGTTTAGTCGAGTTTTACATGACATGAAGCAGAATGCCAAGTCAGATAAACCGTTTACTCTTAATGCCCATATTCTTGAAAGAGTGAATAAGTGGGAAGCATTGGTTTCAAGTCAAAAGTAAAAATGTGTATGTTTTTACTGTAAAATGTAAAAATGTAAATTTTACAGGTAATAATTGTGTTGTATCCTGAAATTATTTCGCAGATTAAAAATTCTGAAAGTTTAATGCATGATACAAGAGAAGGCAATGCAAAAGTTAAACATTGAATAAACTCCAACTCAATTTTAGTAGTGAAGAACGATCTTTTAAAAATGAAATAAATTCTAAGTTAAGTGAAATACTGGGTTACCTATACATAATATTAAACTACACAGAATCACTTACTGTTTTTATTTCCGGGAAACTGGGTTTCTGTTCCTTTGAATTCTCAAGTTTTTCTAATCTTCTTAACTTCACAAGTTCAATGAATTTTTGGAAAAGTTTTTTAGTAACTTCTGCAATATATTTAATGTTAAATTCCAATAATGGGAAGGATTTACATGTTTTTTGAGCCTGTGCTGGTAAAATATAAAACTTATTTGAAGCACTATTACGGGCTTTTACGGCTCTTAATAATAGCTGAGAGATTTACCTTTCTTTTCCTGCTTATGATTTTATTCAATGCCTACGAGTTTGCTTATTTTCTTCCCGGAATGGAGACATTTTCTAAAACCCAGAACTACATTGACCTCTACCGGTTCAATATTATTTTAATGGCTGTGGGAGCGGTTATACTCACTTTTTTCGCATTAGCCTGCGACAAATTGCTCAGGAAAAAAAGGGAATTTAACTTCATAAGCATGCTTGAAAGGAATTTTCCAGGGCTCAAGACAAAGCTAGTTACGGCCTGCGATAATAAACAAAATTTCAATATAGTTACAAATGAACTTTTTCTCGATGTTCTTAAAGAATTAATCGGCATTAATATCAAAAAACTTGCTCCACACAGGCAGATCCTCCGCACGTTTGTAATATTTTTGCTATTTAGCGGATCAATCTTTTTCTGCGTAACTGAAGGTTTTAGCTTTGACATTTCTCCCAGACAGTTGACAGAGAAAATTCCGGATTTACCGGACGGAAAGGCATCAGGCGAAGTGGAAAATGAAACTGTTGATGAGACCGAGTATGGTATAGAAGCTGTCATAATAAAAAACGGGGAACAGGTTGAAATGGAAATTAACCCGAGCCTGGGACTTGGATTTACAAATCAGGTAGATTCAGAGACAGCCAGTGAGTTTAATGAAAGCTCAAACAGCTCTAAAAAAGGATTCAGGTACAGCCAGACGTATACTGAAGACCTGCCTGAAGAATATGAACCGCTGATAAAACAGTACTTTGAAAAGCTCTCATCTTAAAAAGAGAGGAGTTCCAATGCGAGAAATACAGGAAATCCAGCTTGAAGATTCGGAACTTAATTTAAAACCGACCTATGAAAAAGCCTCCGAAATTTTCGAGGTTATTTTTAAAGAGATAGGCAACGCCATAGTCGGCCAGAAGGAAATGATAAGGCAGATCCTTATAGCCATGCTGTGCGAAGGGCACGTGCTGGTCGAAAGCAATCCTGGACTGGGTAAAACCCTGACAATATCTACGATTTCCCAGATTATGAACATGAAGTTTAGCAGGATACAGTGTACGCCTGACCTCATGCCTGCGGATATAACGGGCACTGACATAATTGAAGATGATGAGAAAGGCTCCAAACACTTCAAGTTCAAGCAGGGCCCTATTTTTGCAAACATTGTCCTTGCCGATGAGATCAACCGTGCCTCGCCAAAAACTCAGTCTGCGCTGCTTGAAGCCATGCAGGAAAAGCAGGTAACAATTGCAAATACTACATATCTGCTTGACAAACCCTTTTTTATACTCGCTACCCAGAACCCGATTGAGATGGAAGGAACCTATGCCTTGCCCGAAGCCCAGCTTGACAGGTTTTTACTGAAAATCCAGCTGCAATACCCGGATAAAGAAGAGGAGTTCGAAATTGTAAACCGGTATGCAGAGGCATTTAGACCGTCTGTCAGAAGATGCATAGACAAAGTAACCTTCCTTGAACTCCAGCAGATCACCCGGAGAATTCCGATTTCCAATAAACTCAAAAGATACGCAATCGAGATCGTAAACTATACTCGAAATCTGCCTGAACTGATAGAAGCCGGTGCATCCCCGCGGGCGTCAATAGCCCTCATTCTCTGTGCAAAAGCAAACGCATTTCTTGACAACCGGAGATACGTCGAAAAAGAAGACATAGACGCTATGGTACTCCCTGTCCTTCGCCACAGAATTATTCTCTCATTTGACGCTGCACGGAACAATACTACAAGCGATAAAATTATACAAAAAATCCTGGAGGATAAAAAACAACTATATAATGAACGAGAAAACGGCTGAAACTGGCGATAAATCTGGCAGGAGGCAGGGATTGAGTATGGTTGAGGTGTAAGTAAGTGGCTGGATACAGGGAATAGAGTATGGTTGGAGATTATAACCTAAGGTGGTTGGAGGTAAGGATAGGATATGGGCGGTGCAAAACATAAGATAGACACTTCATTCCTGACTCAGCTTGATAGGTATTCACTCCCGATCAGGAACAGGGTAACAGCCGTTCACTCAGGCAGCCATCTCTCAACAAGGAAGGGATCCGGGCTTGACCTTGTAGACCATAGAAAATACAATCCAGGAGACTCGTTAAAAAGAATAGACTGGAATCTCTATGCCCGTACTGAAAAACTGTATATACGCAGGTTCGAAGAAGACAAAAACCTGAATATGGTAATATTGCTTGACGCCAGCAGCAGCATGCTCTTTCCAGAGAATTATCCGAACAAATTCGAATACGCATCAACTGTAGCTATAGGAATTTCTTACATTGTAATGCGCTACAACGACCAGTACATGATTGCAACCTTTGCGGAGAATGTAGACTATACTAAAGCCCTCAAAGGAAGGGAAGAATTTCTTAGAACGATTGACAACCTCTCCCAAATCTCAGTTAGTGGGAAAACAAAGCTTGCAGACTGTGCAGACTCCATATATCCCAGAATAAAGTCAAAATCAATGGTTTTTATAATTTCAGATTTTCTGGATGATCCCGATTCTATCCGATATGCTGTACACAGGTTGTGCAGGCATGAGCTCGTACTTATACATCTCTATGAAGAAACCGAGATCAACCTGCCTGAAACCGTAGACGGTACAGTCAAATTTATTGATAGTGAGACAAATGAGGAATTCAGCATCTCAGTGGGCCAGACGTTCAGGAAGGAATATGCAGCCGAATTCGGGAAACATATGGACGAGCTGGATAAAATCACACACGATTTTAAGATTCCCTATTTCAAGATCAGTATTGACAATCGGCCTATTGATGCTATTCTTACTATCATAGGTAAAGGGTGACTCTGCCTATGGATTATGAATTTCCTTTGGGTCTGATTGCGCTTGCAGGTATAATTCCTCTGATTATAGTTTACTTACTTAAACCCCGTCCAAAACCGATAATTCTTCCTTCTTTGATGTTTGTCCGGAACATCAGCAGGAATTCATTGGATTCCAGGCGTAAGCCCAGCAAAAAAATAACAGATCCACTCTTCTTTTTACAGTTACTTGCGCTGATCCTTATGGCGTTTGTCATTGCAGGCCCTTTACTTGAAAATATCACAGAGAATTCGGAAAGAGTTGTGGTTATCATAGACTCATCTGCCAGCATGGCCGTACCTGACCGAATCGAGGCTGCCAAATCCATAGCAATAGAATGTTTGGGCAAGGAAAACACTGTCATTGCTGCCGAAAGTATGCCTGTGGTGCTTGCAAAAGCAATAGATGCAGCCAGTGCCGAAGAGATAATCAACGACCTGGAATCCAAGGATACTTCTGGTGAGATTCCTGAAGCTATTCTGACCGTTGTAAACGACGAGGGAAATCAAAAAGCAAAAATTGTAGTCATATCTGACTTTGAAAACTGGGCAGGGAAAGCCCCTGAAACATATATGAAAATCGCCAGGGCGAAAAATATGGAACTTGAGTTCAGACAGGTAGGCAAAGCAACTTCCAATTATGCAATTATAGGCGGATATCTGAAAGATCAAAATGATGGAACCTATGAGTACACCTGCACTGTCAAAAACTTTAATAATGAGAGTGTAAAGCTCGATGTGCAGCTGGAAAGCAAATCAGGCCTAATTTCTACCCAAAAAATAAGCAAGCCGATATCGCTTGGGGAATTCGGGACTCAGCAGATAAAATTCTCCAGTATTCCTCAGGGCATATCAACTGTGGAAATTCTCAATAAGGATTCAGTATCCTGTGATAATACTGCCTGGATTTCTATCCCTGAAATTAAGATGAAGCAAATGCTTATATTAACAGACCTTGATCCGGCAATAAGCAAATCCCCTGTTATTACGGCCTTGTCCCTTATGCCTGGCCTTACGGTCGATATACAGCACGATCTTCCGGCCGGTGATGCAAAATATGATACTATTGAAAAATATGATACTATTGTCATAGATTGTGAGCATGAACCCCTTCCAGCATCCACCATAAAGAAAGTCGTCTCTTATGCGCAAAGCGGGAAAGACCTGATAGTTATAGGAAACGGGTGCCTGTATAACTCTTCGGAAATGCATGAGTTATATCCTGTTCTTCCTGTAGAGATAAGCTCAATTGAAGAAGACTCCAGCCATACGATTGAGACTACAGGGAGCGGAACACAGATTTTTGAGGGAATTTCGTTTAACGACGTTTACACTCGAAAGTACCTGGCTGCGGTTCCGCGTGAAAATGCCTTAGTGCTTGCCGAGCTCGAAGGAGCCGGGCCTGTAGTCTGTACCTGGAAGATTAGCAACGGGACAGCTACCTATGTGGGAATTAGCGATACTGCTGGAAATGATGCGTGGGACAATTTCCCTACGGTTCCCACGTATCCGGTATTCTGGGCAAAGCTTCTCAAATACTTATGGGGAATCGGGGACATCAGTGAAACCAATGTAAACACGGGCAGATACCAGGCATTTGACCAGAATGTAAGAGTCAAAACCCCTGGGGAAACGATCAGCAGTAAGTTTGTTTACTATGATAAATGCGGGCTTTATGAGCTGAACCAGAAAACCGTTGCAGCTAACCTCTATGATTCCACGGAGTCAAATACCTTTACTGAGAATCGATTAAATCTGACAGGCGAGAGCAAAGGTATCCTGAAAGAAGACCTGTATACGAAATCGCCTGACAAATTCCGGAAATACCTGATTTACACCGTACTGCTCCTTCTTATTCTTGAGAACGTGGTCATGTTCAGGAGGCGAATAATATGAGCTTTGATTTTAGTATGGGTTTTGGTTTTCTATATAAATCTGAGCTGCTTCTCCTGCTGCCTCTGGCGGTCTTCTTGCTTTTCGGGCTGGGAAAAAGAGCCAGTAAAAAACATCTTTTTTTCCATGTACTTGTTGCATTCCTTCTGATTCTGGCACTAGCAGCTCCATATTCCGCAGAGATAACTTCCCCAAAGACCAATCAATCCAAGATAACCATAATTTCGGACGAAACCACAAGTATGGAACTGCTTCAGAAAGGGAGTGCGCAAAATATATCCGAGAAACTTAGCAGCAAGGTTCCTGTTACAATTACAAGCATTTCAGGCTCGCAGACTTCTCTTGGGGATGCTATTCTGCAGCAGGCATCTCCTGAAAATTATGTTCTTATAGTTTCGGACGGACAGAGCAATTCAGGTACTCCAATTGAAGACGCGCTTTCCTATTGTTACAAAAATGGTTTCCCTGTAGCTGCACTTATCCCTAATGCGGTTAGAGAAGACCTCAGCGTAGAGATTGAAGGAGAAAATGAGCTTGTAATCGGGAATGAGGCTCCTTTCAAGGTTCATGTCCGGAAGTCAACTGAAAATGAAATGAAGTATGAGCTGAGAGTTACTGTTGACCACAAACAGGTGATGGAAAAGGAGGTTACCCAGACAGGGAGGGTAGAAAGTTTTGATTTCAATCATACATTTGATGCACTGGGGCCGCATACTGTAAAAGCAACCCTTCATCCCGCAAGCATAAACGTTAAAGGCCTGGATTATTTCGAGAATAATAACCAGTACATGAAAAGCGTATACGTAACGCCAAAACCGAAAGTACTTTTTGTAACCGATGAACCTGATTCGCCTCTGGCAGCCATACTTAATGAGGTTTATGAAGTACATCCTGCAAGGTCATCCGTTTCTCTTTCATCTGGTTCCCTTAACGGCATGGATGCAGTTATAATCGACAATCAGGCAGCATCGACAATTTCAAATTCGGAAGTCGAAGCCCTCAGGAAGTATATTATTAATGGCGGCGGCATGGTAGTGGTCGGAGGAGATTCTTCTTTTGACTATCCTGCTGAAAGTACATATCAAAATAAGCAATTTGAGGCACTTCTGCCTGTTACATCCAGCCCTTCAAACTGGAGAGGCGGCAGGAATATTGTCCTGATGCTTGATGTTTCACCGAGCACCCTGCAAAGTAACAAGATTGGAGGACGTGTTTTAGATGACATACTCTCTAACGCTATTGTGCTTCTTGAAAGCGAGCACCTGAAAGATGCGAGAGTGGATGTTATCACATTCGGGAGCAAAGGAAAGGATATCACAAATGGGTTTGTGGATATGTCCAAAGAATCAAATCGGGTATGGATTGAAGGCGAGATTCGAAAAATTACCCCTTCAGGAGACTCAACATCACTTGAACGAGGAATGTTAACTGCACGCAGTCTGCTTAGAGGGCAGAACAGCAGTGCAGATGCTGAAATCATAATCGTTTCTGATGGTGGGATAGGCAATAAAAATGAAGGGGATAAAACGTTTGAAAAGGCGGTAAGTTGTGCAGATTCGCTTCGAGAAGAGGGAATAGGCATCCATTTTGTCCATATCCATTCCCCAAGCACCGAGCGCCAGGTCAATCCCAATGGCAATTATTATGCTTACCTCCTGATGAACAAAATCAGTTTATCAAAAAATTATAACAAGATTGAACCGGGACAACGGGTGAATGTCAGTTTTTCTGAGAAACCGGATGAGTCTGAAGAGATAGAAGATGATTATTCCAGCGGCGCACTGATAGTCTATGACCCAAGGCATTTCATTACAAGGGAGATCTCCGAAATACCCCATGATCTTCTGGGCTATAATGAAGTAAGCCCAAAGCTGGAAGCAAACCGTCTTGTAACAACCAGGCTAGGCAAACCCGTAATCACTGTTTGGAGGCTTGGCCTTGGCAGGGTTGCAGCTATTACAACTGACAATGGATACGGTCACGGGATTCCCTGGGCTTCTTCTCTATATTCAGGAAACGACAGCCTGGTGATTACAAGAACCCTGAATTGGGCAGTTGCAGATATCGATATGTACGAGAGTCTCCAGTTAAAAGTTCCTGACCTTAAAATAAACCAGCCAGGAAGGATTCTTATTACAACTAGAGAAGAAGGAGTTCCTGAACTTTATTTTGACAAAAAGCCTATGGAAATAACACCGATAGGGAACAACATGTACGAATCATATGTCACCCCAACAACTTTCGGGCTCCATAAAATCTCCGAAAAACCTGCTGGCGTAAATCAGACTGAAGAATTTGTTCCTGAAATTTTTGGCGTCGAAAACGTCTCCTGGAGACCTGCCTCTGCGAACTACCCTGATGAGTATATGTATATCGGCGAAAATCCGTTATTTCGAACAGGTCTTCTCGAAAACGGAGGAACAATTTATACAACAGCCGATATTTATTCCCGAATAACAACCGATTCCTTAACTTGTACTGAAAAAAAAACCATGACAAAAATAGTGTATACAAAATATATCCTTATTCTAGCTTTCCTCATATACTTGATATATACCATATATCATACCTATAACACCCGTATGAAGTAAGCTAGATTTCAGCTTGATTTTATCTACAACTTCAGCTTGATTTCATCTATAACTTCAGCTTGATTCCATCTGCAATTACTTTTTCTGAATTATCTTATTCTGAAATTCTTCCGTTCTGGAACATGATTCTCTTCAATAATAAATCAATTTTTTAATACAGTTTTAAGCTCAATTTGTGTAATATTACAATCATTGTATTTAATAAAATAAGCATTCGTTCAATGAACTAAGGTTAGAAAGGTACACAAAAAAAGAGGCATAAAATAAGATTAACTGTTAAAAATATTATATACTATAACTGCATATTATAAACTGCGTTCTCATCCTTTTAACACCCCACTAGCAAAGAGCACCTACTCCAGAAAATTACTCCACAGTAAAGGGGTAAAAAGAGAAACTCGCAAAGTATGAGTCAAGTACCTCAATACCTCTTCCCCAACTACAACAAAGTGAGTCTCTTGAATACCGTTCGGAACTCCCAGGTTTTTTCGGATGAGAACGTTACCTTATTTTAAAAAAGTTTTCAGAACCCGAGTCCCGTCTCGGAAGGACGGTGCCTTTTTCGCTCACGTCTTTCGCTCGAGAGGGCTGAATTATGGGCAAGAAAAACTATATTTTTCAAATCATTCAAGACGGCTGATTAAAAAAGTTTGATCACAAGCCTTTTCAAAAAAGGCTTGAGCGAAAACCCCTGGCAACGTTAGGGTTTAATAAGAACCTTATCCTCAAACCCTATCGGCGTGATCACAAGCCTTTTCAAAAAAGGCTTGAGCGAAAAACCTTGCTAAATTGAAAACCTCGAACAACGGCATGATCAACCGGCTCAACGGTTGTGGCTCAACGGTTGTGGCTCAACGGTTGCGCTTTAAAATTAGACTATCTATTACGGATACTCGAATAATTCAGTTTTTTTGAATGAGTTGACTTTTTCTTTGTTACTGCACCGCGGAATTAGATGTAATATTTACTTCCAGATGTAATATTTATTTCCGGTTGCAGCTGGTACTGTATCTTAATGCTATAAGGTTAAACCAATAAAGAAAAATTAGATCTTTGTAGTAACAAAATAGAGTTTAAATAATATTATATGTTAAAAATATTATATAGAGTGGGAGCATAGTATAACTTGCGTTCTCATCTAAAGACCACATAGCAAGACCTATTCCACAAGAAATACTTCAACGCCTACTCCGAAAAATCTACTCTAAATGTGAAGAGATAAGAAGCTCGCAACCCGTGAGTCCAGTACCAACCTCTTCCTGAACAAGACCTAATAAGTGCCGTTCGGAACTTCCAGAATTCCTAAGGTGGGAACGCATCTTTTTCTAAAGAATTAAATTAAAACTATCAGTAGTTAAGTAAAAAGATAGTAAAAATGAAAAATAGATTCATAATGCGATAGTCTCGTTCTCTATTTTCCGCTTGAAAATAGCAGTTACTCTGCCTTCTTCATCAATATCGTTCCTTATTAGAACCAGTTCCCATCCCTCATTTCCTACTCTTTCAAGTTCAACCATCATCTGCGCCAAATTTAAACCGTCAAGCTTACGAGAATCGTACTCCCATAGATGTAGCATTTAATACCCCTCCAGTAACGATAAAGATAATTTTTTTAATGTTTATATTGGAATAAAACTATAAATAACCTGAACAGAAGGAAAAAAACAATCCGGTATTTGCCTCTGCTTCAGGCATAACTATCTCTTCTTTTTTCAAGTTTATTTACTGGATTTTCCTGTTTTTTTCGGGTATTATTCCTTATAATCTTAGAGTTAACTAACTGAACCTTAGAATCGGGTAATTCTTAAATCAAAAATCGAAAAAGCACATGTCTCTTCTACCTAAGCCTGCGTATTCTCTCGCGTACAATAAAATCGAGTACTAACTCGAGATCTGGATGCGTGGGCCTTCGCCTGAGTTTTCCGCTGTATCCTGACTTTGGAATCAAATGGGAGCGTAGTAAGACTATACCTTTCCTCATGGGACTCCAACCACCCTTTTTGCACAATTCTCAACTTATCATTTCAGGTCAGAGATTTTTACGGTCTTTTTTTAAAGATTCCTTCTTTTTCTCTACCCGTTCAAGAAGTGCTTTTCCAAGGTTTGAATAGTCTTTTTTCACAGCCTTTTCTTTTTTTGCGGTTTTTTGGGTAAATATTGATTCTTCTTCTTTGTTCTCAAAAAGGCTTGAAAACTGATCAAAAGCAAGAACAGATGCCTCTAGCAGCTTTTTTTGTTCGGACAGGTTTCCGGGGGAAAGCTTTCCTGCGCGTGTGAGAAGCTCTGCAAACTGTTCAAAGATTTCGAGAAACCTCTGGTTTTCAGCCTGCTCCCTGACTTCATCAGCCATTTTTGAGAGGTATCGTTCACTTTCAAGTTTCGCTATGCCTGGTCTGTCGCTGAAAAGAATGAATAACAGGGCCTGATAAAAAGGATAATAGAATTCTGGAATATGAAAGCCAACAGAGGCTTCGGATGCTTCTTTAAAGTAATTGACAGCTTCTTTTAGCCCAAAAATATAAGTAGCTTCGTTTTCTGCCCTTAACGCCCTCCAGAGAGAAGCTCTTCCAAGCGAGCGGAAAGCATATCTTCTGACATAAACGTAAGGATTATCAGTAAGTGCCTGAAGATCTCTCCAGGCCTGGGTTTTATCCGGCACATGGAAAAAAGCAGATCCAAGAGCCCTCGTTGCCGCCCTTTGTACAAAACTGTCGCTATGATCTGAAAGCCTTAAAAGATCTTTCCAGGCTTTTTCTTTATCTGGAATCTCTTTATAGCCTGAAGATAGGGCAAGAACCGCTCCTTTCCGAACTTCCCGGTCTTCTACTGATGCGAGCCTTAAGAGCTCGTTCCAGGCTTCCTGCTTATCTTCACAATAGGCAAAAGCAGCAGCAAGAAGTTCTGCGGCTCTCTTCCGGAGTTGGGCATCCTGGCTTTCAGTAAGCCTAACAAGGTCGAAAAAAACTTCAGATTTTTCCTCAACCACTGGAAAAACCTCAGAAAGCAGGTCTGCAGCATCCCTTCTGGTGCCTGTGTCCTCATCCCCACTCAGGTTAAGGAGTTCGTTCCATATATCATGTGTTTTGCCAGTATATCGGGAATAGGCAGCAAGTAGGGCTTCTATTGCCCCTTTTCTCCTCTGGGGGTCAGGATCCGAAATCAAGCTAATAAGCTTATTTACAACCTCTTCTTTGTCAGAAAGACCAGAGCCTGACCTGGGAAACAAGTCTACCATATCTTTTTTTCGTATGTATGTCCTGCTCTCTACTTCATGCCCTGAATAATCAGATGCAGACTTTTTAAAGAGGTCCGAAGCAGGCTTTTTATAATCTTTTTCTTTAACCTGGAGATTACCAATTTTTTTTTCTCCTAAGTTACAACTTTCTTTAGATATGTCATCTATTCCAGATCCGCATTTTTCCCACAATTCATCTTGCTCTCTGGAGTTAGATTTTCCCATCTTTTCCCATTCACTTTCACTTACCACAGGTTTATTAGTTAATTCGGGATAAGCAGAAGCAAGCGTATCCACAACCTTTCGGAGCGCAGGACTATTCTTCGTTTCGGCCAGGTGTAGAAGCTCTGAATATGCTTCTCTCTTGTAGAAAATGTATGGAAAAATCTTCGTAAGAATGTTAACTGCTGTGCTCTGCACACCTTCGTCCTCATCCCCTGAAAGTTCGGTGAGTTCATTCCAGAGTGCAGTTTTGTTATCTAGGCCTGGAAATAAGGATACAAGTGCATTAGAGGCCGCATCCCTTACATAGTCATCTCTGGCTCTTGTTAGGCTCAGGAAATCAGCCCAGACCTTTTTCTTATCCAGCATCTCAGGAAAGATAAAAACCAGGGCATCAATAGCTTGCTTTCTAATATACTCATTCTCGTCTTCTGTAAGCCTGAATATGTCATCCCAGGCCTTTTTTTTATCCGGGATATGAGAAAAAACCGGAGGCAGAGCCAGAAGAGTTTCCTTCTGAACCTCAGGGTTTCCTGATACTGCAAGTTCCAGCAGAGTCTCAAGAGTTTCATCTTTCATTTCGTCTGGCATCTGTGTATAAATAATTCCAAGTGTCCGTGTAGCCTGCTCTCTAACCTTTTCATCCGTAGATTCGCTAGCCAGTCTCAGTACTTCGTTCCAGGCTTCTTCTTTTTTCTCATCCGGCAGTTCCGGAAAAATCAGGCTTAAAAGCAAAGCCGACTTTTCTCGCACATAAGAAAATTCCGAAGCTCCCATCTCAAGTAAATCTTTCCATATCTGTGTCTTGTCAGGGACTTCCTTTATTAGATAATAAAGCGAGCTGACAATTTCCCTGTTCACATCTTCCATGCTTGATCTGGAATTTATTAGCCCGGCAAGGTCTTTCCATGCTTTATTTTTGTCCGGCATGAGGGAAAAAACGCTGATCAGAGCATTTGCTGCAGCTATCATTACTGATTCTACCGGATAAGCTGTCAGATTAACAAACTTATCCCATACTAGCTCCCTATCCGGCACATTAGGAAAAACCGTTGCAACGGAATTGATAGCTTCTTCCCTGACTGCATCATCTTCATCAGAGCAAAGCCTTAAAAGATCTTCAAAAGCCTGTCTCCTATCTGGAAGAGCCTCAAAAAAAGTTCCAAGCTGCTTTGCAGCCCTTATTCTCTCATCCGAGTTCTGACTGAAAGTCTTATTGTGTATCTCTGGCTGCTCACTCAAGAGTTCCCACCAACTTTGCTCTAATGCCATCCTATTTACAATATCCCAATCTGGCAGGTTTCCTCATATAAGTATTGATTCTGGATTTTAGAGGCAGTGAAAAAAATCAAACATAAGACTGAGAATTAAATACAGGCTTTCAGAGAATAAATTGCAGCGTTATTAGCTAATACTAATTGAAAAGCCAGAAAAACCAGCCTCTGGAAAAGGGTTGTATAAGGCAAACTGTGAGAATATAACTTTTTTGCGGATATTGGGATACATACTTATAGGGTTTCAGAAAAGTCCACAATTGAAGGTCTATCGCATTGTATTTATTGCATTATATGTATTTATTGCATTATATTATTGTTTACTTTTGCTATTATGGATTAATAATGTCGGTCTGAAATTGTTAGAGTGTAGGCTTATAATTATTGAATTATAGGACTTATGTAATAGATTATATAGTCCGATGAGGATCTTAAGCCTGCCTTTGTCAGCTTATTGGCGACTGAAATAGAAAAGAGACTGGAAAAGAAAATAAAAATAGAATGTTGTGTTAAAGAGAAGGCTGAAATAATGCGGCAACAGGACGTAATAAATAAACAGTTGGCACAAAAAATAACAGATTTTCTCGAACCTGTTATCCCCTATCTGGCCATCGGGTCTAAAAGAGCGGCTGAAGAAGCCTGCAAACAAGTGGGGTCTGAGATCTGGGAGATTAAAAGGAGACTATGGAGAAAACTATGTTCGACAGAGTGTGTCAAATTAAAAGAAGCCGCAGGAGATCTTATTATTGCGCCCTATGATATGGATGTAAGGCAAGTTTTGATTCAGGAGATTTTAGAATTGCTTGAAAGGAACCCTGATTTGGCTAAAGAAATTTCATCTTTTATGGAACATAAAGAAGTACAGAAGCTAATGACCGAGGACAGTTCGGCCAGAATTATAAAACAGGACTTAGAACAAGGCTCAAAACAAACTTTGAATGATAAAGTCAGAGTATTTGAAGAATTGAACAGTCTGCTTGAAGCCTTCGTAGCAAGAAAGGGTATTTCTAAAGCTTTGGATCAATTCAAAATGCCGGATATCGAAAAACCTGTTCAAGGTCTGGGAATTTCAGGCGAAAACAGTGCAAGTGCCTTACGAATTAAGCAAATTGCAGAAATTAAACAAATAGCAAAGACTGATTTTGCAAGAGCTGAAGCTGCAAAAAAGAATATTATAAACATTAACTTTCCCAAAACCGATATTGAACTCCAAAATGAAACTCAAAAAACCCAGTCACTTTTATTGCTGATTTCTCGTCTTGAGAAGCCGGAAAAAAAAGAGATTATAGAAGAAGCCCTTGATTTTGCTTCCCGGATTCAATATGGCGATTTAAGGTCGCAGGCCCTTTCCCTGGCTGTTCTGTACCTGGAAGAGCCAAAAAAAGCCGAATCTATAGAGAAAGCCCTTGAAGCTACCTCCCATATTCAGGAGGAAAATGAAAGAGCCCTTGTTATTTCCTCACTTCTTCCTCATCTGAGGGGATCAGGTAAAGAAGAGCTTATTGAAAACATCTTTTGCGCTTCACATCATCTTAAATATGGAGACGTAAAATTCCAAATCCTTTCCTCGCTTGTTCCGCATCTTTACGGGTTAAAAAACGAAGCCATTATTGAAAGAGCCCTTGAACTGATAGAGGTGATTTTCTCTGACTATCAAAAGGTACAGGCTCTCTCATTTCTTATCCCATATTTAAATGAGCAAAGAAAAGAAGAAATTCTTGAACAAGCTCTTCAATTGGCTTTCGGCCTTAAAGATAAGGACATGAGGCCCGAAGCTCTTTCGTATGTTCTTCCTCACCTGGAAGAATCTAGAAAAGAAGATATTCTTAAAAAAGCCCTTAATATGGCATCCGGGATTAAATCCGAATTCCAAAAGGCTGAGGCTCTATCCTCACTTACTCCATATCTTGATGAGCTGGAAAATGAGTAATTATGGTTTGTAGAACTCTTCTTTAAACAAGCTACAAGAGGCTGAATGCAGGCAGATATTATAAATAAATAAATAAATAAATAAATAAATAAATAAATAAATAAACAAAAAAATAAACAAAAAATATATTAATTGAGCCTAATGGCTGATAATTTTTGTTTACTCATTTTTAAATATATTTTTATTTTTAACGATTTCTAAATAAACTTCAGTTTAAAAGTTTTTTACTTGAAATTACATGAATTTTCTAACTAACATATAAAATAAAGCGATAAAACAAATAATAAGGAATAAATGCATCATTACTCCAAGCATTACTTCAGAACTTATATCGTGGTCTTTTAAATATGGAACATTTTGTTTGATACCGGATAGGAAATTCCCAAGAAAGTCTGCCATAAGTATACAATAATTTTTTTCCCATATATAGAATTATAGGTCATGTCCTCAAGTTGTTAAACAGGTCCCTGAAGATTAGATAATTCCTTCAAACTTCATATGATCAGTTATTATTTCCTCTATTTCTGAAGTTCTTTGGAATCATTTTTTGTTTCCAGATTCGATTTTTAGTTTTTAAGGATCTATATGGGAAGAGACCCGTTCTCAGGGAGATTTTAAAGAATATTCGGGCAGAGAGCCGGTGAAAAACAAAAGCTTTTTTTTCAAATTGTGCATGTGTTTAGGAGATGAGCACCAATTCCATTCCAGCTAAGAACGATAAAGGCAAAGTGGTTGTTTCATGGACTGGGGGAAAAGACAGTTGCCTTGCATGTTACGGGGCAATCTCTGAAGGTTTTGAGGTTTCTCACCTCCTGAACTTCAGCGAAATCCAGAGGCACTGCTCCCATGATATTAATCCTGACCTGCTTTATGCACAGGCTGAAGCTCTTGGAATTCCCCTTATCCAGAAGGACTTTACTTCATATGAACAGGAATTCAAAAAAGTTGTCCGTGATTTAAGGAATAACGGGGGAAAAATAGACGGAGCGGTTTTCGGGCATATCAAGACTCACAAGAACCTTGTAGATAGGATATGCGAAGACCTGGGCCTCGAGCTAATAATGCCGCTCTGGCAGAGGAATTCCGAGCAGATTCTAAATGGCCTCATAGATTTGGGGTTAGAAGTAATCCTGCTCAGCGTTAAAGCCGATTTGTTAGGGAAAGAGTGGCTGGGTCGAAAGATCGATGAAAATTTCATACGCGACCTGACAAAGCACAATCCCTCAATAGACCCCTGCGGTGAAAACGGGGAGTTCCATACATTTGTTACCGACTGCCCGCTGTTCAAAAACAAAATAAAAGTCATGGAGAGTAAAATAGTCTTGAGGGGAGGCTACTGGTTCCTGGAGATATCAAAGTTCAAAGCAGAGCGAAAATAAGCCGATATATTCAACTGAATACTTGATTTTACTATAAAAATTTAGAATTCCTTCCTCAAAGGTATACTAATCATTATTTTTGACATTATGGATTTCATAGATCAATTTCGAAAATTTCAAAAACTAAAATACAATAATTATTGATAGTATATTTTTTGGGCATCTTAAAGGCAAATCAAAAGTTTAGAAGGGAAAAAAGATGGCTAGTTATAAACATCCGTGTAAATACTGCGGTAAACTGATAGCGCGCGATTCTAATTTCTGTCCGTTCTGTACACAGGAGAACCCTCTTGGGCCTATGAGATGCCCTGTATGTAGATACCCTCTTGAGGACGGGGCAAAAGTATGCGGGCACTGCGGTATTTTGCTGTGGATCACATGTAATAGTTGCGAAAAAGAAACATTCCTCGGGGATAAGTGCAGCAATTGCAGTGCTCCGATTGTAATTGTCTGCCCTAATCCGAAATGTCGGACCATGCAGTCCCCTGCAAGCAAGAATTGTATCAAATGCGGTAAACCGTTGAGGTAATAATATGGGATTCAAGGCGTCACAACTTCAGCCTTTTACAAGGAACTATGAAGACAACAGTTCAGAATCAGGTTTCCAGTTTACTTTTTACTGTGACATCTGTCAGGACGGCTACAAAACAAGATTCATCGAATCCAGGATATACAGGAAGACAGGTCTCTTTGGCATGGTTGGAAGAGCCCTCTCTACAGGCTCTGACCTTGTAGGCCAGTACGGTGTTGGAAGTGCACTGGAAAGAGGTGTGGATATACTCAATGACCGAAAGCAGGGAATGTCTCCTGAATGGCGCAAGGAGTGGGAAAATGCCTTTGAAACAGCCCAGAACGAGGCAAAAGAACACTTCTGCAGATGTCCAAGATGCAAACACTATGTCTGTGAAGCCGATTGGAATGAGCAGGATAATCTCTGTGTAGAATGTGCGCCAAGGGAAAATGTTGAGCTGACTGCAATAAGAGCAGAACGCATGGTAGATGAAATGAGGGATAAAGCTGAGAATACAAGTGTATTCAAAGGCAATATAGAGAGAAGGCAGACTTTATGTCCGGAATGCGGCAAACCCTCAGGTGAAGGAAAATTCTGCAATAACTGCGGAGCATCCCTTGCTCTCACAAAATGTCCGAGTTGTGGTAACAAAGTATCCATTGGTACCAGGTTCTGCGGAGAATGTGGTACAAGGTTAAATTAATTTCTCTGATTAAACAATTACAGGTCGTACACTTTTAACTGGTTGATATTTCATCTTAGAGTACCTTGGGCTAACTCTGCATCAATTCTCTAAACTTAAGCATGAGCAGGAAACTTACGCATAAACAGAAAATTATAGTGTACACAAAGTGAAAAACGATAATATGCAGAGCCCAAGTTTGTGAAATTTCTGGAGAGATATCAACCTATTATTGATAAATATATTGAGTTTCGATACAGCAAGATTTTTACTTCATGTGACAGAGACCTACATGTAATGCATCATTAATTGCCAGCAATCTGGTTATCCAAACCCTATATTACTCCTTCCTAAGGTTCCATCCTCCATAAAGACAGATCAAGCTCCCCAATAATCCGAATCCTGGAGTGGAGTTATTTTTGCTCGGTTTATTTTCATTTGAGCTACTACTATTATTAGATTCGGAATTGTTAGTATTATTGTAACTATTATTGTTTGAATTATTGAGTTCGACAGCATTTTCTTCAGATGATAAATTAATTCCTTCAACTTCTATATCTTCAGTTGTATTGGAGATTGCCCCCGTGCTTTGATCAGCCATATTAGAATCTGTAAAAGGCACAATTACAACTCCAGTAGGATAGATTCCTGCATTCACCGTAGCCGTAACAGTATTTGTGGCTGTGTCAATCACTGAGACATTGTCGCTGTCAGCGTTTGCCACATATACCTTTTTTCCGTCAGGTGTAAATGCAATTCCCATGGGCCATTCTCCTACAGGCACTCTGGCTGTGACGGTATTTGTTTTTGTATTAATTACAGTGACACTATTATTGTATAAGTTTCCTAAATATACCTTACTTCCATCTGGACTGACTACAATTTCACGAGAAAAAGTTCCTACAGGCACGGTGGCTATTACACTATCTGTGGCTGTATCAATTACAGAGACAGTGTTGTTGTTAGCTACATATATTTTATTTCCATCAGAAGTAACTGCAACACGATGAGGCGAGTCTCCTACAGGCACGGTCGCTGTAACATTATCAGTGGCTGTGTCAATTACAGACACAGTGCTGCTGTTATAGTTAGGTACGTATACCTTTTTTCCGTCCGGTGTGACTACAACTTCATAAGGACTGTCTCCTACAGGTACGTTAGCTGTAACTTTGTTTGTAGCCGCATCAATTACGTAAATAGTGTTGTTTCGACTGTTTGCAGCATAGATTTTTTTTCCATTCGGTGTAAATGCAATATCATAAGTACTCGGCCCCACAATAATCGGTGCCATTAAGGTATTTGTCGCTGGGTTGATTACAGAGATATCGGTGTTGTCTCGCTGCTTCGTCACATAAACTCTTGTTCCTGCAGGGTTAAATGTAATTCCCGAAGGATAACTACTTCTGATATTCACTTTGGTATTGACTGTGTTTGCGGCTGTGTCAATTACATAAACAATGCAGACGTCGTCTATAGTTGCGGACGCTACATATACCTTTGTTCCTGCAGGGTTGACTGCAACTCCTATAGGCCACCCATCGCCGAGAGGCACTTTGGCTGTAATATTGTTAGTTGCTGTGTCAATTACAGCGACACTAGGAGTCGGGATAGCACCATTATAATTCGTATCGTAATAATAACCTCTCAGATTATAATCCCCTAGATTTGTCACATATGCAAATGGAGCTGCACCTGCTACACCAGCCAATATTAAAATCGTAAGTGAAGTTATTCCCAAAACTCTTATGAGAGTATGCTCTCGATATGTTTTATCATATGTTGTTTCTTCCATTTTAAACCCCAACTTATGGACTCATTAAAAAGCAACAACATCAGCGATTTCCTCATGGATTTTGTTCATGTCAGCACATAAAAATTGAAGAATTTCAATCCCTCATGATGTGCAGTGTTTCGATATGTCAGGTTTCTTAAGTTTGTACATCAGACTTGAGAGGCAATAGATCATTAATACCAGTATTTCAGGTTCTCCAAGTCTCGCATTACTTTTTCCGGAGTTTCCATCCCACATAAAGGCAGGTCAAGCTCCCTAATAATCCAAAACCTGGAATAGAGTTATTTTTGCTCGATTCATTTCCACTTGAGCTACTATCATTATCAGGTTCAGAATTATCATTTTTTGACTTATTGAGCTCAACAGCGTATTGTTCTTCAGATGATAAATTAGTTTCTTCAATCCCTATGTCTTCAGTTGCATTGGAGGTTACCCCTATGCTTTGATTAGTCATATTAGAATCTATAAAAGGCCCAATGGCAACTCCAGTAGGATGGCTTATAGTATATTTTCCCGAATTCACAGTCGCTGTAACTTTGTTTGTAGCTGTATTAATTACGGAGACATTGTCGCTTTCGGCATTTGTCACATATATCTTTTTTCCGTCCGGTGTGACTGCAACTCCTAAAGGAGCAATTCCTACAGGAACTGTGGCTGTAACAGTGTTATTTACTGTGTCAATTACAGAAACATTGTTACCGGGATCATTGTAGTTACCGGAGTTTGTCACATATGCCTTTTTTCCATCAGGACTGACTGCAATATCACTGGGGTTATCTCCTACGGGCACGGTGGCTGTAACATTGTCTGTAGCTGTGTCGATTACAGAAACTGTGTTGCTGCCTGAATTAGTCACGTACACCTTATTTCCATCAGGAGCAACTGCAACTTCATAAGGACTACCTTCTACAGATATAGTGGTTATAACTTTGTTTGTAATCGCGTCAATTACAGAAGTAGTATTGTTGAAAGTGTTCGTAGCATAGATTTTTTTTTCGTCAGGACTAATGACAACATTACGAGTAATCATCCCCACATTAATCTGTGACATTAAAGTATTTGTAGCTGTGTCAATTACAGAGATATTGGTGCCATCACGGTCCGTCACATAAACTTTTGTTCCTGCAGGGTTGACTGCAACTTGCATAGGATAACCTCCTACATCCACTGTGGCATTAACCATGTTTGTCGCTGTATCAATTACAGAGACAGTGGCAGTGGAGATCCCTGGGGTTGCCACATATACCTTTGTTCCTGCAAGGTTGATTACAATATCTCTGGGCCAGCCTTCTACAGGCACAATGGCTTTAAGATTGTTAGTTGCTGTGTCAATTACAGCGACAGTAGGAGTAGGCACGACAGGTGCGACAGTACCATTATAGTTCGTATCGTTAGAATAATTCCCCAGATTTGTCACATATGCAAATGGAGCCGCACCTGCTACACCAGCCAATATTAAAATCGCAAGTGCAGTTGTTCCAAAAACTCTTATAAGGGTATATCCTCTGCGTGCTTTATTAGACTTTGCTGCAGATGGAAGTAGAATAGAAAAAGCGGTAATAGGTGTTGTTGATATAGTTTTACTTTTCATCTTTTATCCCAGGCAGTGTTTGTCTTTCATGCTAGTGCTTCGATTCCTTAAATACGCTCATAAACCTGAAATTCTAAACCTTAACCATTGATCAATGAATTCTTCCTTCGATAATGGATCAATTTTTGAATCGATAATTAGGAAACTGCTTTTGAACTCCATAAACTCCGTTTTATTGGTTTTTTATAAGTTTTCTGTGTAATCTCTCAAGCAATGCAATTTTCAAATTAATTTTGATATAAGCTTATTATTTGATCATTAACAGTTAGAAAATTTGGCCGGAAGTATTTTATATGAGCACATATCTTGAATCATATTCAAAAAATTTTTATAAAAATAATCGGTGCAACTTTACAGTCATAAAAGCTAATATGCCAGTAGATCTATATCAAATCTAGACTACGTTCTCCAATCTTAATATCTGGGTGAATAAGTTCGCGCATCAAAGGTACTCTCCAATGAATTACAAGCTTCAAGGCTGAGGGGTCATCCTTTATTGGCAAACCTTTAAACCTGCCAAAAGCCTGTAAATAAGTCCAAAGACAATAGCAATCGAGGTTATTCAAAGTAATATGTTTTTACAGGATTGGTCAGTATAACTTTATAACAGAGATTTTTCTGAAAACCAATATTTTGCGAGCGCAATATGTATGCGCGTGTATCGTGCGCGCATAAAAAGAAAAACAGGTCATAGCTAAATTGTCGGAGGGTGTAGGAGAGGGTAATGCCACAAGAATTACCCTCTCGTCTTACGTTTTTTTATGAAAAAGCAGCTGTGTCAATTATACTCATTCTTTAATTGTACTCAATAATTCCTCCTGACTAATAGTTTCATCACTTCCTATAGCTTGCCCGTCATCAGTTAAAGTGAACTTCCCTTGCTTATATCCTGTAATTGTGAAGTGTTTAGGGCCAATATTCTTGATTTGTGGGTCGATATCTTCGATTAAATAAAGCAAAACTTTTTCGCCAGTTTTGAGGCTAGGTTCATAATCTGTTGACATACTGTCGTTTCCAACTATCCCACCACTCGTTCTAACAGTAAGCTCGTTTGATGATAATGGATTTTTAACATATTTATCCACACTTATAATAATGTCAGTATAGATTACGTTCTCTAAGATGATCTCACTACGTGATTTATTCGGTCGTTTTCCATCGACAGTGTTCCATTTAGGTGGCAATATTTCCTTAACTGTGCCTATGATAACAGTATCTGAACGATTATTTAAGTCGGTATATGTGTACTTTTGTAGTAGTCCGCTCATAGGAATGTTTATTGGTTTATTGGGACTCTTTATTGATTCATCAGCATTACTTGCTAGTTTGGTATTATCATGTGAGACATTTGGCAGACCTAAAACAACTAAAGTTAGCAAAGAAAGTGACCCAATTAAAAGAATTCCATATTTTGTATTATTTTTAATTGCCATAAATCGTCACCTCTTAAGGATAAATAGACCTGATACCTGCTATATCATCTGAAGTGAGAGATCTCTTCTTGGTCTCCCCCAATTTTGAGTACTCGTACATTGTTGCCTCAGTATCGTCAGGAGGATGACCTAAAGTTAACCAGTATCCAAATTCATGAGTGGCAATATTTTGCACATCATACTTTCCTGATTCTCCTGAGGTTAACCAACTATAATCACTATTGAATCTTACATAACAAGCTTCCATTCTATCTCCATCGGCATCCGGATAAGCCCTGGCAATCAGGCCATCTGACCCAAGTGAGGAATAATACAGATAGTTTGTGGACACCGCCGACCAAGAAAAGCGGAAGTCTGCACCAGCATTATTCCATGTAGTAGAAGCTGAAACTAGAGAAGCGTTCCAGCCGGTTGGAATTGATGTAGCCTTCTTAACGGTGGCAACTCCAGCATACCAATAACACCCGTTGTCGACATATGCTGATGCCGGAATCACCCATGTTAATCAGAAATATGGCTATCAATAATGTTCCAACTAACATCCTTTTATTATGGAGTTCGGGTTACCTGGAAAGTACTTTTGAACTCCATAAATTATTTCTAGTATGTTATATATAAACCCCAAACTTTTTCACCAAATTATTAAACTATCCCTTTTTCATACTTTTTTCGAATCATTAATTATTTCAGAATCATTGATAGTTGGATGATTTGGCCACAAGTAATTTGTTTGATTATATGCCCCAAATTATATTCAAAAATATATATAAAAGACAACTTATAAAGCTCTAAATCTATTAAATTAGATATTTAATCAGTTCATGTTAAATTTAGGCCAATTTATTCTCTAACTGTAATATGTGGGTGAATAAGTGCGCCTGTTAAATGTGTCCTCCTTTGATTTACAGGCTCCAAGTTGAGAAATCATCTCATACAGTTAAGTTCACCTTTCTTTTCTTTATATACCTGTAAACTATTTTATGAATTATAGATTTAGTTTAAAAATAAACATCTATTTTTCTCATTATCAGCAAAAGTGTCAGAACTTCATCATTAAAAGCAGTTGAGACTTCTAAACTTCAGAGACTTTCTCATTGGAACTGTCACATCAAAAAGTACTTGGCATTCTCACTTTCTGAAATCTGATGGCGTTATTCGATGGCGTTATATTTCTTGCAAGTGAATGAATAAATGGAGATTCTGTATAAGAAAAGTTACTTTTAAGAAAAAATGATTGCGACTGACGGCTCGGTCTGCTCAAGGGTTGCTACCAATAAGAAGATAGAACTTGCCAGACTGAGCGGAGGGACGGTTTACTCAGTTTATGTGATATTTACGGAGTATTTTTCTTCGATAGCTGTGGATTTTAACCGGGAGAGAATGCATGAGACCTTGAGAAAAGATGGATACAAGGCCCTAAAAATTGTAAAAGGAATCGGAGAGCTGGAAAACGTCAAAGTGAAATCTATCCTGCTTGAAGGCCAGCCTGTCGCTGAGCTGATCCGGTACGCCGAAGAAGAAAAATGAATAATTATTGTTATGAGTAGTCTTGGCAGAACCGGAATTAGTCGGCTACTTTTAGGCAGCGTTGCCTGATACGTTGTCCGACATTCAGAGGTTCCGATAATGGTTGTAAAAAAGTATGAATCCTGAAGCTGAGCTCATTAAAATTATTGCTTGCAACCTCCGGATTTTGCGTTTCCTTTGACTTTTTGCTTCCGGATTTTGCCCCCTCAACCTTCGATTTTCTTCTTCACGGCTGCGGCTGCATTTTTCGGAGAGTCGGTTTCCCAGAGTTTCCTGACTTTTGCACTCCTGAGGGCTGGCATTAAGGCCTCAAGCTTTGCCTGCACGGCTGCAAGCATTTCTTCGTCAATTCCAGGGGGCTCTATGCCCATAAACTTCTGGGCTTTAAGGGTCTCGGTCTCCCTATGTACTGCACGGTCTACTCCTTTCCTTACTCCTGTCTTCAGGGACTCGATTGCGTCTCTCCACTGGGCAGCCCAGGGGGTATCAGGAATTTCAGTGTGGTGAATATCAGTCCTTTCCACTTTGATAGCTGCAAGGTGGCAAGCTTTAACACAGGCTCCGCAATAGGTACAGAAATCCTCTGCAAAAGCAATTTTTCGCGGGTCTTCAGGGTCTGTAGGCACATACCAGAGTTCGGAGGGGCAGACATTAAAACAGCCGCGACAGCCCTGAGGATCGCATTCCTTCAGGTTCGTTTCAATAAGGCTCAGTTCTCCTTCCATGGGTTTTTGCAGATCTACGGCTTCATACGGACAGACCGTTTTGCAGCGGGCACATTGAGTACACTTCAGCTCGTCTACCTTAACTTTTCCTTCAACCTTTGGAGCCTCGCAGGGGCGTTCTCCTTTTACCTTGATTGCTTCTTCAGGGCAAATATCCTGGCAGAGCACACAATAATCGCATTTATCCTCATCAACAAGGATCTGCTCGAAAGGTACGGGATTATCAGGTGTGGGCTCACGTTCCAGCAGGATAAAAGCATCACAGAACCGGGCGCAGATTCCACAGAAATTGCATTTCTCCGTATTAATTTCGATCTCGCCTTCTGCCCCTTCCTTTAAAGGTGCGATCTCTTCTTTTTTCGGGAAGGTGAACTCGACCTCAATTGCATCCTGAGGGCAGGCTCCCTCACAGAGCGCGCAGGGGAGGCATTTCTCATTGATCTTAACAAAGGTATCGTACTTCGGGTACTGTTTCTCGTCAGGAACTTCTCCTATAGCCTCAAAGGTGATGGCATGCACAGGGCAGAGATTTGAGCACATCCTGCAGAAGGTACACTTTTCAAGATCCATCATAACCGCAGGCGCGTCAAGCCCGGTTGCAATTTCATGAAGAGGTCCCATTTCAAGCGCTTTTGTGGGGCAGATTTCTGCACAGATTCCACAGCCATTACAGCGCTTGTAATCATAATCCAGAGTCTTGATGGATTTTTCGGTTGCCTGGGTATAGAGAAAATGGGAACCCTGAAGATCCATGCTGGTAGTAACAGTGATCTTTTCCTGGGTTTCATCCTCAGCAGGCTCGGGGGTTTGAGCTTCGAGATCCTCGACTTCGAACTCATCGGCTTCGAACTCTTCTACTGTAGCCTCTGCAAGTTCATTTTCTCTGGCCTCGCAGCAGCCTCTGCAGACGTGAGCTTCCTGTTCGGTGTACTCGTCACTCACTGTGCCACCTCCTCAAGTTCGGTTTCAGTTTCATCAAGCTTGAGCTCGGTTCCTATGGGACCGATTTCCTCAAGTTCCCTCACAAATTCAGTAATCGTGTTTGAGAAACGTTCTCCTTCTGCAGCCGAGATCCACAAAGTTCTTAGCCGTCTGGAGTCTAGCCCGATTTCCGCTATAACTTCCTTTAAGACATCCATCCTCTGTTTTGCATCAAAGTTCCCGTGGATGTAGTGGCACTCGTCCATCCTGCAACCCGCAACAAGTACTCCGTCGGCTCCGCCTTTTAAGGCCTCAAGCACAAACTCCGGGTTTACCCTTGCCGAGCACATTGTACGGATAACTCTGATGTTTGTTGGGTAATGCAACCGCGACATCCCGGTCAGGTCTGCACAGGCGTAACTGCACCAGTTGCAGAGGAAAGCCACAATGAAAGGACTCTGGGATCTATGCGCAGTTGCAGCCCGGACCTGGGCAAGAATTTGTTCATTTTCGAAGTTCCGCATCTGGATCGCCCCTGCAGGGCAGGCCGCACTGCAGTCTCCACAACCGTAACATGAAACCTCATCGACCACAGCTTTTTTATTCTCAATCTTAATTTTCCCGAATTTGCAGACCTCAAGGCAGGTCCTGCAACCTATACATTTTTCAGGATCAACATGAGCTCCCATAGGATCAGCTTCAAGTTCTCCTGTTCCGAGGAGTTGCATAACCTTGGATGCACATGCACTCCCCTGGGCAATCGAAACCTGGATCTCTTTGGGCCCTGAGGCGCAACCTGCAAGGAAAACTCCACTAACAGGAGCATCTACAGGGCGCATTTTTGGGTGGGCGCTTGCAAAGAACCTGTCTGGCCGCCTGGCAAGGTTTAACATCCTGCCTATCCCTTCTGCCGCTTTGCTGGGCTCATAGCCTGTTGAAAGCACAACAAGGTCACAGGCCTCTTCTTCAACCCGGGATTCCAGAGTATTTTCATAGCGGAGTACAGGCCTGCCGTCTTCACCTGCGTAAATTTCGGCAACTTTTCCCCGGATGAAATCTACACCCATTGCCTGCGTCCTTGTATAGTATTCCTCATACATTTCCCCTGCAGCCCTGATGTCAATGTAATGGATTGTGATCTCAGTATCAGGGTAGCGTTCCTTAACCATCTGGGAATTCTTGAGTGCGGCCATACAGCAAACCCTTGAGCAGTACTCATTGCCTACGGTTTTATCCCTTGACCCGACACACTGGATGAAGGCCACGCTTTTTGGGGGTATGCCTGTGGAAGGCACAAGGACTCTTCCACCTGTAGGCCCTGCAGAGTTAAGCATGCGCTCAAGCTGCATATTTGTTATAACATCAGGGTATTTCCCAAACCCGTACTCCTTTTTCCTGGACGCATCAAAGAGCTGGTAACCTGTTGAAACAATGACTGCTCCGGCTTCAAACTCAATCTCTTCAGGTTTTTGCTCGTAATCTACAGCATCGGCAGGACAGGCCTGTAAACACAGTCCGCAGCCTACACAGTGGTCAGGGTCTATGAGCACTACCTGCGGAACGGACTGGGGAATTGGCATATATATAGCTCTGGTCTTCCCGACTCCGTAATTCATGGGATTTTCGATCTCTACAGGACAGACCGCAGCACAGAGATCGACACAGCCTTTGCATTTGTCTTCAAGTATGAATCTGGGTTTGCGTTTGACTTTTACATGGAATTTGCCGACAGATCCGGAAATGTCGGTAACCTCGGAGTAGGTGTAAAGGGTAATATTAGGATGATTCTGAACTTCCGTCATTTTAGGGGCAAGCACACAGATGGAGCAATCGTTTGTGGGAAAGACCTCGTTCATCAGGGCCATTTTACCGCCTATCGTGGATTCCTTTTCTACCATTGTGACTGGAAAACCGGCTTCGGCAAGGTTTAGAGCTGCTTCGATTCCGGCTACTCCTCCTCCTATGATAAGGACATTTCTGCTTGCTCTGGAACTCGTTGCACTCAATTCTTTCAGGAATTTTGCCTTTGCAACTCCCATTCTTATAAGATCAAAGGCTTTTTGGGTTGCCATCTGAGGGTCGTCGGCATGTACCCAGGAACACTGCTCTCTTATATTTACCATTTCCAGGAGGTAAGGGTTCAATCCGGCTTTTTCCATTACGTGCCTGAAGGTCTTTTCGTGCAGTCTTGGGGAGCAGGCAGCTACTACGACCCTGTCGATTTTGTTTTCTTTTATATCCTTGATGATGCCTTCCTGTCCGGAATCGGAACATAGAAACTGTACTTCCCGGGCGAGCACCACATCTTCCAGTTCAGCTGCCATTTCCTGCAGAGCCAGTACGTCTATTACTCCAGCAATATTCAGCCCGCAGTGGCAAATATAGACTCCGATTCGCATGATTGGTGACTCCGTATACATGTGTTTAATATTGAATGTTAACGATTATGTCACGACGTAGTTTAATTATATAAGTTGAAAGTTGTAATTTCTGGACTATATTATGAAAGATATATCCAGACATTTTGCCATACAGAAAAGTCAGTTTCGGTACAGCTAATCAATAAAGACTTTTTAAACTGAGAGTGACTTTATGATTTTCAAGTTCATGAACCTTTTACTTTCACATGGCCCTGTTCCTTTTTATCTTTATTAAGTACTAATGGGTTTATCAATCGCTAATAAGTTCATTACTAACTGATGATTCATCACTCACTAATGAATTTGTTACTACCGGTCAAGTAATTACTTCTCAATTAATTTGTCATTTAATCGGAATTATATCCTTAGCTACAAATCAATTATTTTTGCATATCCCTATACTTTTTCTTGTGAACTGAATAAAAGTATATGTGTTTTGTACAAAACCAAAACCTTTATTTCATAAGGCTTCTCCAAATTTATTATAATTTATTAAATTTTTTAGAAATCAGACATTTTTTATTATTCTCCGAATATCCGTTTTCATTTATTTTTATTAGTTGTTTCTAATTAGGTAATTTATGACAGTCTATTTATATAACAGAGTTTAACAGTTTGTTTGCTACAGAATTCAACAGTTTATTTATATAACAAACCTTATATTTATTGATATATTAACTTTCTTATTCGTTAACTAGCTAACTAACCAGAATTTAACCTTATAAGTTAAATTTAAACCGTTAACCCCGTTTGACTTATGCTCAATGCGCACTTTAATTGATAGCTGGGGATTATGCACAAAACCTTAACATTATTAGTTCTGCCTTATTACCGGAGTATTACCAATTGATTTATAGTTTGAGAACTTAATTCGTAATCGAGAACCCAGTTTCAAACGGAAAATTCAAGAAAATAATAACAAATAATAACAGAAAATTAGTTATATGAGCGCTAGTGAAATGAAATTGATTACATCAGCGTGAGTAAGATAAAAGTGGTTATACTGCGTAAACTAGTTAATTCCTGCAGGACAAGGTTTTCTATAAATAACTTGAACAAAATTAGAGGTTATATAACGTATAATGAGTTGATGCTAAGCTGATGCTAAATACTCAGTTATTCCCTTAAGTATTTCATACAACTAAAAAGTACCTAGTGTACTTTATTAGCATACTTTATCAACACTCCCATTTTACAAAGGGTTCATGTAGATTCACATATGATTCACACGTTCTTCTCATCATTATTCAGGATTGTTTCAATTTAAAGTTCAAGGAGTTATTTGTATGGCAGATCATAATGAATTAAAGGAAAAAATGTATGAATGGACTCAGAAATATGCAGACAAAGCAGGTTATAGGCTTAATCCGGATAAGGAAGCTCTTGACTATGTACTTGATGGACTTACAGTTAAGCTTGAGAAATTCGGAAGGCGTTACTGCCCCTGCAGAATAGTTACAGGAGATGAAAAGGAAGATAGAAAGATCGTATGTCCCTGCATCTACCATAAAGAAGAAGTTGAAAGGGACGGAAACTGTCACTGCGAACTTTTCTTCAAAGCGAATTAAATTGAGTTCATTCATTCTATTTGCCTTCAAAGAGGCTTTTTACAGATTTGTTTCCGGAGATTTTCCGGAGATCAAGGATATCCATTTGTGAGATCTTCTGATTTAAGAGACCCGGAAACAAAAACCTGTATACCTAAGGGAATCTAAATCTTAAGACCTGACTTAATCCATAGGGTTTGCCAGGCATTCTCTGATGCAACTTAAAAGTAACACCGAAAACAAAAAAGCGAGAGTTTAAGGAAGATTACTTATATATATTTAATTAAAGGTTATTTGACATAAGTTTTCATTTATACTCTTAATTTTACTTTTTAATCATTTTTAGCCTGTATACTCTTTGATGAAAACTGATATAATAAATTTGACTCAAGGGTGACCTGTAATGACAAATGCAATGGAACTCTATCAGATGCTTCCAAAGACTAACTGCAAAAAGTGTGGAAAAACTTCCTGTATGGCGTTTGCAGTAGCTCTCATGGCCCGCGAGCTCACACCTGAGGACTGCCCGCCCCTTAAGGAAGAATCAAAGTATAAAGAAAACTATGAAAAGATAAGTGAAATCTTCAAACCTTCCGAAGGCGCAACCGAAACAGGGCTTATAGTACATGAAGAACTATGTTTTGGCTGTGGAAACTGTGTGGTTGCCTGTCCTCCTAATGTAGCAAATGATCCCTATGGAGTAGGCTCGGGAAATGCTCCCAAGAATGTTAATAAGCTGGTCCTTACCATAGAAGATGGAGTTGTAAAGGCCCAAAACTTAGAGGAATGCCGCCGCTTTGGAAAGAACAAAATTCTCTGTAATGGCTGTATAGTGACTTGCCCTGTAGAGGCAATCGAGTTTGTGTGAGGAAGCGGATATGGAGAAAAATTATTATGTATGCACAGGCTGTGGACTCCTTTGTGACGATATTGAGGTTGAATCCGAAAAGGACAAAATAAACAAAGTTTATACAGCCTGCAGGATAGGGGTAGCCCACATGAAGGAAACCAGGGGTGAAGCAAAATTCCTGGTTGATAATAAGCCTGTAGATGAGGTAACTGCAATCAATGAGGCTGCATCGATCCTTAAAAACGCCAGAAATCCTTTGATCTTCGGACTTGGGACTTCCACAAATGAAACTCAAAAAATAGCAATTGAGCTTGCAAAAAAAATCAATGCTACTCTTGATGATCCTTCCTCATTCTGCCTGGGCCCTCTAGCTGAGGCTCTCATTCAGGATAAGCTTAAGACCTGCACTCTTGACGATGTAAGGAATAAAGCTGATGTTATTATATATTGGGGAACAGACCCATCGGACTCCCATCCTCGCCAGCTTTCGAAGCATTCCTACTTCCCCAGAGGAAGCGAAAAGCAGAGGGGCTGGGAAGAAGAAAGGACAGCTATTGCAATCGATGTCCGAAAGTCTCATACTGCAAAGATCTGCGGGAACTATTTCTTCCAGATTCCTCCAAAAGGAGATACGGAATTTATCGATGCCCTAATTGCAGGGCTTTCGGGAAAGCTTCCCAAAACTTCCTATAATTATCCACCTAAGAAAATCCTTGAACTGGCAAATATCCTTAAAGGGGCAAAATTCGGAGTGATTTTTGTAGGGCGCGGGCTCATTTACTCGCTTGAAAACCTTGAGCCTCTTTTCAAGCTTATGAAAATCCTGAATGAGAAAGCAAATTTCCATCTCATACCCATGGTAGGAAATTATAATACCATGGGCTTTAACGAAAACCTCTTTGCAGAAGCAGGATATGTGAACAGCGTAAAGTTCGAAAACGGGACTGTAAAGCATGGGCCCGAATACTCAATCGTTGAATCTCTTAAAGCAAAAACTGTAGATGCAGCCCTTATAATAGGTTCTGATCCGCTTTCAATCCTTCCTAGATCTATTGCAAAGAACATGCTGGAGATTCCTGTTATCTCTCTGGACCATTGTGAAACCCTGACTTCAAAGCATGCAAAGGTCTACGTCAATACCGCAATAAGCGGAGTAGAGTCAGGGGGAAGTGCCATACGCATGGACGGGGTAAAAGTAAACTTTGAGCCTGCTATTGAGACAAATAACCCGTCTGATGAAGTAATTCTCAAAAAAATCATGGAGGCCCTATGATGGATTTCGGATCTTTTCTTGCAGCTCCCGAAATAAAAGTCAAAGTCATAACTTACAGGGATATCTTTCAGGATAAGGCTATGCTCGAAAACCGTTTTGGGGAAGAATACAGGAACCTATCTGCTGTCATAAAACTTGACCCCGCAGATTTCAAACAGTTGAGCGTGAAAAAAGGCGAGACAGTCATTTTAAAAAATTCCTTTGGAAGAGTTGTGGTAAAAGCTGAGGAATCCGGATACGAAACTCCTCACAAAGGTATCGCATATATGCCCAAAAGTCCCTGGTCCAATATGCTGGTATCGGATGAAACTGGAGGTACAGGAGTGCCTAAATTCAAAGATATATCCGTAACAGTTACCAGTGCAAAAGGAGAAAATGTGACTGAACTCAATTTTTAATTTCTTTTTCGCGATAAGGGGATAACTAATTTCCTTAAAAACCCCTTATAATTCCTTTAAAATTACCTCAAAACCCACAAAAATTACTAAAAATTACCTTAAAATATTACCTCAAAAATTTTCCTAAAAAATTTCCTTAAATTTCCTTAAAAACTTTCCTTAAAAATGGCAAAGTTGTTTTATTTTCCTTTTTTGTGGCTAGTTTAATTGCAAACTGGATGAGAACATGGACAGTAAACTCCTTAAATTTACAAAAGTCTTCAAAAACGGGATTACTTTTTATCGCTTTGAAGGCTTTGAAAACGTGGACTCAAGATGGGAACTGCCCTGTGAGTACCTTTCAGGTTCTCACTTTGCAGCCTGGAATGGGCTTCTTCTGTATTCGGATGGAAATAGCATAAAAACTCTCTGTCCAGGAAACTTGATTTCCTTGAGTGAGTATCAGGAACTGACGAAAATTGTTCAAGTAGGAAAACAAAGGCTAAGAGAAATAAAACATAAAATGGATACTTAAAGATTTAAAAATTAAAACATGATTAAGGTCTCAATTAAAGTAAGACATTGTAAACTCTACTGTCTAACTGGAATTGATCTGGAATGAAAGATACAAAAGAGGAAAGAATAATTATGGCTATTCAATGGGGATTATGGTATTTGTTTCCCCTCAGCGCTTTTGTAGAACAGATCAGATATACTTTTTTAAGACCAATCGGGTATTTATTATTAACATTTGCCTTTACTTTATTCATTATGGCTAATAAAGCGCATGGTTCTGTCAATAAATTAAAATTGAGTGCTTACCCCATGCCTAATAGCTCTGCCAAACTGGTAACAAGTGGAGTTTATGCATATATTCGCCATCCTATATACAGCAGTTTTATTCAGATGTCCTTTGGAATTGCATTCCTGATAGGAACTTCAGGAAGCATAGGAGTAGCAGTTATATCCTTAGTTTTTTACTATTTCAAGTCCAGATACGAAGAAAAACTGCTTATTCTAAAGTATCCAGATTATAATCCATATAAAGAAAGAACCGGAAGATTTATGCCTGAAATATTTAAGCTTTATAAGCATATATAAGCATCATTAGCTGTCGAAAAGTATTCTCTTGAATGTAAAAAATTCATTTGAGTTTAATCTAGGCAATATTTAACAGAAATATAGTACAAGAAATTGATTCTCAATCTCCATGTTCTTGAACAGGTTTTCTGGCAGAAAGCACTACAAAACTTCCTTTTCCATGACCTTTTTCCGGAATTTCGATTTCCTTTATTTCCCCGGGCGGTTTAAAGAGAGTCTGACAGATCTCAAGCCTTTCGAACCCAAGTTTTGCCAGATCTGAAGATACCTCGGCTGTCGAAAGAAAATGCGCTTTCGAAAAAAACCTGCCTTTTTTATTCCCTGATTCGAGATAGCGGCCCTGAAGGCTATCCCTATCAAGGATTCCGGCTAGTATTTGTCCGCCTGGCTTTAAGATTCTCAGAGTCTCCCTGAGTGCCTGGTTCGGATTTTCAAAAAAAGCAAGTGCAGTAACGATTAAAACAAGATCAAATTTCTCTTTTTTAAAAGGAAGAAACTCTGCAACTCCAAGCACGACTTCCAGTCTGCGTTGCTTTGCGAGCATTGCCATAGCCCGTGCCGGTTCAAGCCCTAGCCCGACTCCGAGAACCGAGGCGAACCTGCCTGTGCCAGCTCCGATTTCAAGGGCTTTCAGTTTCTCTAGATTTTCGGGCAGAAAAGCTCTCAGGGAAAGGAGTTCGGACTCGTATGCAAGTTTATATTTCTCATACCAGGCATCATATTCCTTTACAAGCCTGTCAAAGCTCTTCAATGAGCCCATTATACCCCACTCTCGTTTTTTATTCGTATTCTTCCTTAATCTTTAATTTTTTATCCTTTTTCTTTTCAGAGATTTTCATCTTTTTCTATACCGGTAAACAGCAAGCAAACCGAAAATTCCATAAATCAATTTAAATCCAGGTAAGCTCGTGACTACACTTTGCTTTTCATTTTCTTCCATAACATTTACTATGAACGATTTTGAAGCAGTCCCGTTTTCATTACCTACAGTGAGATTCACGGTATAGGTTCCAGGCGCTGTAAAGGTATGGACAGGGTTTTCATCCGCCGAATCGGGATTTCCGTCGCTTTCAAAATCCCAGTTTTCCTCGCTTTCATTTTCCGAAAGGTCAGTAAACTGGACCGAAAGTGGAGGACGACCGCTGCTAACATTAGCACTAAAATTTGCAACCGGAAGAACCGGTTCCTGAATATTGGCAGCTACCAGAGGCCCACGATCAACGTAGTCACTGTTTTCAAGTTTGTAAACTTTGTCAGCAATGCCGTCTCCATCTGCATCAGGCGTAATCTCCGAGTGTCCCAGTCCATCAGGCTTTGCCCAGTAGTTTCCTGCAAGGTAGGGTCCACCTACAATGTTCGTACCCGGGGTTTTTTCGATATTATATATATTGCCGGTTCCGTTATTAGGTATAGCGTTGACAGTATTATTGAAGTAATTATTAAGAACACTGTTTTCGTCACTTTTAGGACAGACAAAAAGCCCATAAACCTCATTTGAAGTAATATTATTGTCTGAGATCTTATTGTTATCTGAATTACCTAGGTGTATGCCTCTGCCATTATTGAAAGCTTTATTTTCTGACAGGGTATTGCCTACTCCAGTTGAAAGAAGTATTCCATAATCCTTGTTTTCCGAAAGCGTATTATTTGAGAAAACGTTTCCCTCAGAATTCGGAGCAAAGATCCCATACCTGTTTTTTGAAGCCCTATTCTCGGAGATTGTGTTATAGTTGGATTGCTGAATGTCGATTCCTTTATCGCCTTTTCCAATGAGGTTTCCAAGAATTGTGTTGTAATCCGACGTATTCAGATATACTCCGATAGTATTATTTATCAATCGATTATTCTCAACAGTGCAGTTCTTGCACTTATACATATAGACCCCTGCATGGTCTTTATTTGCCTCCATTATTTTAAATCCGCTAATCGTGACCTTATTAGACTCTATATTGAATACATCTAAAGCCGGGTCTTTAGCCATTATTATTGTATTTGCAGGATTTCCAGACTCTGATTTTATTATCAGATTATGTATTGTTACGTTGATGTTTTCGGTATAGGTACCTGGCTTTACGATTATTACATCACCTGAAACTGCGTTGTTCACAGCAGCCTGTATGGACTCACCTGACTGGACGAAAATCTCATCCGCCGTTCCGATACCAGAGCTTAATACCAGGATAAGAAAAACTAACAATAAAGTGATTAATCTGGTTATTTCAATTCCTCCGTCCACTCAAGGAAAGCAATGAAATATTATTATTAAATTATTATTTAATTGCTTTATATGACTATATAAATTAAGGATAAGTTGCCATGTAAATTCTTTTTTAATCTAAAGTAGATCCTTCTACAATATCGTAAAAAGATGCCTTACTCGATCCTTATATGAAAAACATGTAGGAATTCACATTCATTTATGCATAAAGTTCGCTTTATCTATATGGAAACTTATCCTAATTGCCAGAGTAGCGGGAATAATGTATAAAACAATATAAATATGCTGGTTTTAGTCGACAAATCAAAATAAATATACGATGTTGGTAAATGCCTAAATCCGATGATATTACGTCACATCTGAGATAATTTAGAGAAAAATGGTCAAATTTATACACATATGCGAAATCTTATAAATTTGGGAAAAATAAGATTGTTGAATCTAATGAATCTAATTATACTTGTTGGATAAAATTAGCTTGCTGAAAATTGGATGGGATAAAGATACTAAGTCCCCATCCTTTCTTGAAATAATTTATCGAGTTTTTTTCTGTTTTTCAATTATAGTTTATCTTCTTTTATGGAGGAATACCGTA
>NZ_DAGK01000031.1:290983-349849 GCF_002495725.1 Methanosarcina sp. UBA411 | reverse complement strand
TATTCTTCTATTTCTAAATCAATCTTGACACTTTTATTGATCTTTTCTATTGTTATTCTTACAATATTATTTTTCCAACACTGATTCTATGACTTGTTATACTTCATTAAGAATATATTTTTTTGAAACTGTTGAACCTATTTTAAAAGCCGTTAAAAACAGTTTTATCTTATTTAGTTTAATATCTAGTCTATTTTCTTTCTTTGCCTCTCTTGAGCTAATAACGAAATCCACTTATCTTATGGGTAGAATTGAAATTACAATAAATGTAACTCTGAGCAAAAAATTACTTGTCAAAAATTAGCCTCTTGAGCGTAGCATAGAGGAGTGAAAAGAACTCTGTGTTCTCAAAACGGAACTCTAAAACGGAACTCTGGGACAGTAATTACTAAGTTTATAAAAAAAGATTCAGGCAGAAGAAAGTGCCACAATGGCTTCTGCCAGGTCTCCATTTGAGTCTTTAAGAGCTGTCCGAGCTTCCTCTTCAGAAACACCGGTTTGCTCCATTACAAGCTTTATATCGTCAGCGGGAATCTCCAGCTCTTTTGGGACTTCCTTTACGTCACCTACGATCTGGTATGTTTCCGAACCCTGGACTTTCATGATAGTAACACTTGCATTCTCTATAATGATATTAGAGTCCGCAGTCTTTATAACTACTTCCTGAACATCCTTAAGCTCTTTAACATCAATTCCCATCTGTTTCATCATCTGCTTCATTTTAGCCGGGTTCATTCCCCGGCCTCCCACACCTCCCATTCCTGGGAACATAGACTTGCTTCTCCTTTATTTTTTGTTTATTTTTTTTCAGGTTCGGGTTCAATACCTTCAGCACAATTTTACTTTTCTTAATGGCATCCGCCACAGGTGCCGCATCCACCAGCATTTGGATTGCGGATAAGGAATCCCTTCCCGTTTTCGTCCTCAATAAAGTCAATGCTGCCCTCAGAGAAGCTTCTTTCAATGTCTTTTGCCATAACGAGTTTAATTCCGTTACTTTCCATAGTCACGTCGTCTTCCTTCAGTTCATCGTCAAAGGCTAATCCATACTGAACTCCGCTGCAGGCAACCCCGGCAACAAAAATTCTGAGAGCAAGTTCAGGTTTCTCTTCCTGCTCAATCAATGTTTTCAATTCAGCAGCAGCTCTGTCTGTTACTTCTATCATTTACGCACCTCTTTTTATTTTCCATACTTTTTTGAAATAATTCTACGTTTTATTTCCTATAAGATGCCATCCGTTACAGCTTACAGATAATTTCCAAAGGTTATATACTCTTTCATTGGGCAAATATAACGTTTATCGTAAAATTGCGCTTTTTCCTGAAAAAGATCTTTTTTCACAGGAATCTGGAAGGTAGGGTGGGATTCTTTTTCGAGGGATCCTGTTATTCTGCCAATATCTATAAATATATTTTCTATTTAATATATTTTTCTTCCAATACTTTTTCACGTTTTAAATTCACAGAAATTCGGCATCTTCATCAACAGGCTCCTCAAGAACCTTTGCATTATAAGCGTTGATCTCTAGCGAGTTACGTTTCCCCTTTACTTCCCAGACAGGGATATAAACGAGCTCCATATCGAGCTGTATGTCTTCATGCCTAGGGCTGAGACACCTGTGCTCATATATAACTGCCTGTCCTTCCGTATTGTTAAAATGTATTTCGCGTGTGTTTTCCTCTATAATTAAGTCTAGAAGAATCTTCTCTGCCTGTTTTTTATCCACATTCGGTCTTTTTAACTCATACTGCACGGCTGGGATCCTTGTAGGCGCGCCAAGCCCCTCAATTTCCATCTCTTCTTTTGATTTGTTTAAAGCGTTAAGAAATCCCTTTCCCTTTTCGTCAATACTTAAGACTTTTGACCTGAAGCGTTTTTCAACTTCTACGCTATATCTATATTTCCAGAAAGGTACAAATTTTAAAATTGCATCCTTAGGGTTGCTTATGTATGGTTTCGAAATAATAATCGCCTGATTTTTAGAAATCCTTGGCTCTACAGACTGTATGTTTAGTATCTCGTACGATTTGGTCTCTGGAGCCTCAACCTGCTCCGGTTTACTTAAGCTTTTTCTCTCCTCAAAGCTTCGTGTTGGAGGTTGAGTTTCAAAAGAATCTTTTTCAACCTCTGAGTGTTGGTTCTGAAGAGGCAAGAGTTCTCCGTTAAAGTAGGTTTCTTCTCTGAACTTTTCTTTTAGCCCACAGTTTTCGACAGGTAATTCGGAAGTTGCTTGTCTGTGCTGATCTAGTTTCTCATTCTCTGATTGAATTTCCGGTTCAGCATACGAGATCTTTAACTTCTTTTCCAGATTTACAAGAATCGCTCTTCCAATTTGAAGAGCCAGTTCGTTCCTATCCCAAATATAGATCCCAAGTTCAGTTGCATAATTGATTATTTCTTCAGACCCTTTACGGGTCATTACGTAGATTCCTGTACAGTCCCCTATCTTTTCGGAAAAGGCTTTTATTTCCTCATAATCTGGCTGCAGGGCACACCTGATGTAAGCCTGATGCCCGTTTTTCTCCACAAGGATGTCACACTGGCTGGATATTGTGACATTGTATCCAGAGGATTTGAAGATGTCAACAAGGATTTCTAAAAGGTCTTGCTTCATGATTCTCACCTTCTTATATCCTGCACAGCTAAAATAGTTTATGTTCACACCTTAAATTAAATAATTTGACATTTTTTTACTATAAGCCGGCTTTTCTCCTTATTATATTTCCCTAATTCTTTTTTCTAAAGGTACAAATATTTAAGAAATTAAATCCTAACCAGATATTTATGAGTGGTATCAGGTTTGGAGCAGATTCCTTTTCCACATATGAAGAAGGAATAAAGAAAGAGTGGATCGTAGGAAATGGACTCGGGGGATATGCCTCATCTACAGTAATAGGAGCAGGCACAAGAACCTATCATGGACTGCTCGTAGCAGCTCCAGAAAATTCTCCAGGAAGGTTTGTATTGCTTTCCTCTCTTGATGAGGAAATCTCAATTAACGATGAAGTTTATCGGCTTGCAACCCATAAGTATCCTGGTACTGTTTTTCCTTTAGGCTTCAATTACCTCTCCAAATTCGTCCTTGCTCCTTTTCCTCTCTGGGTTTATCGCCCTGGCGATTTTACCGTAAAGAAAAAGGTCTTCATGATTCACAACAGCAACACAACCTGCATTCTCTATGACATCAGATCCAGAAGAGAAGGAGCTATGCTAAGAATTTTCCCGTTGGTAAATTCCAGAAATTTCCATTACACCGTTCGCTCAGGAGAGCTTTCCTTCACTCAGAAAGCTAATCCTGCTGGAGTAAAACTTGAAAGCTCAAATGGTTTTACTTTTTCACTTTCATCCAATCTCCAGTACCATTCTGACCCCAAATGGTACTATAACTTTGAATATGATATTGAGAGACAGAGGGGGCTCAACTTCCAGGAAGATAATTTCAACCCAGGTTATTTCGAAAGCAAACTCAAGCTGGGAACCTCACATTTCTTTATTGTTTCTTCAACCGAAGATATTTCTTCTCTGACTCTCGAGCAAGTTAAGGAATTTTATACAAGGGAAGTCTATCGACAAAATCTCCTTGCCTTTAATTCAAGGCTTACCGAGCCCTTTGCTCTTAAGCTTCTCAGGGCAGCGGACCCTTTTATAGTAAAAAATCCTTCTTCGGATGAAAACACGGTGATTGCAGGATATCACTGGTTTTCAGACTGGGGGAGGGACACCATGATCTCTATGCCTGGCCTGCTTTTAATCCCCCGGCGCTTTGAAGAGGCAAGATATATTCTCAAAAACTTTTCCAGGCATTGTAAGAGAGGTCTGATTCCTAATGTTTTCCTGTCGCTTGGAGGAGAACCAATTTATAACACTGTGGATGCTTCTCTCTGGTTTATTCACACTGTAGGCCGATATTTCGCATATACTAAGGACTTCCTTTTCCTTTCGGATGTCTGGGATACAATGGATAGTATCATAGATAATTACCGTAAGGGTACTGACTTTGGAATCGGTATGGATTCCGATCATCTTATCAGGCAGGGACCTCAGCTAACCTGGATGGATGCGAAAATTGGAGAGTGGGCAGTAACTCCAAGAGCAGGTAAAGCCTGTGAAATCAATGCTCTCTGGTATAATGCCCTGAAAACGGCTTCCAATCTCGGTAGTCTCTTAGGGAAAAACATTTCCTCATATGAAACTCTTGCAGCCGGAGTGGCTTCGAATTTTGAGAATGTTTTCTGGAACCCGGAGACCAATTGTCTCTTTGACCTTGTATCTCAGGACGAAGCAGGAAATCAGGTTAAAGATCCGGCAATCCGGCCTAATCAGATCTTTTCAGTGGCTCTACCTTATACCGTGCTCTCTCCTGATAAAGAAAAAGCGATTGTAGACCGAGTTGAAAAAGACCTTTTGACACCATTTGGGCTTAGAAGCCTCTCGACTGATCATCCTTTATATAAGGGGCATTATTGTGGAGACGCAGTAACAAGAGATGCAGCTTATCATAATGGGACCGCTTGGCCCTGGCTCCTTGGCGCTTACGTGAAAGCTTATCGGAAGGTTCACAACTATTCTAAAGAAAGTCTTGAAGATATGCGGGCTCTCCTTCAAGGTTTTGATGTGCACCTTGAAACAGCAGGTTTAGGTACTATTTCCGAAGTATTTGATGGCGACTATCCTTACTCTCCAGGTGGCTGCATTGCTCAGGCTTGGAGCGTTGCGGAAATTCTCAGGGCATACGTTGAGGATGTTCTTGGAATAAAGCCTTGAAAAAGTACCAGGCTTACTGTTGTCTCTTCAGCAGCTTTTAAATCTAATTCCCTCCCTTTTTTATACTAGTTTTGCAATCTATCTCCCATGATTGATTTTGATACCTTAAAATCCGAGAAAGGTCTAATCCTTGCTGTCGTTCAGGACCAGCTTAGCAGGGAGGTGCTGATGTGTGCTTATATGAATCGAGAAGCTCTTGAGAAGACTGTAGAGACAGGAATTGCACACTTCTGGAGTCGAAGCAGACGACAATTATGGAAAAAAGGAGAAACCTCAGGACATATACAAAAAGTAAAAGATATCAGGGTTGACTGTGATATGGATTCTCTTCTCCTGCTGGTAGAACAGGTTGGTGGAGCCTGTCATATGGGGTACAGGTCCTGTTTTTATAGAAATCTTGATGGAGAGATTGTGGGAGAGAAAGTCTTCGAGCCGGATAATGTATATTAATCTAAAAATTTGGTAAATTTTTATTCATTTCTTTTTTCCTTTTGTATTCTTTATATCTTTATACTATTATGAATAGGACTTACGCAGTTAAATTGAAAAAAGATGGTGAAAAGATGGTATGGAACGTTATGTTTCCTTTAAAATATTTGCTACAGACCTATCTACGCTTCATTTTAGCTCTCTTCCTACGTAAGTCCTATCAGTAAAGACTCTTTAGTAAATTTTAAGAGTCTCGCTGCTTCTAATCAAATGTGGAATTTACAAATGGGTCGTTATTGGTATGGACTTATGACTAATTTGATCGTTGGCTGAATTTGTCAACATTAACAATCCCAACAGTCGTTGAACCAACCGTTGTCACAATATCTCTCGCCGCGTTCTGTGAAACAGCCACCGACGTTAAATAACTTTATTTTGAAATTGTCACGGAAGTCGCCCTTCCAACCGCCACCGAACCATTTATTTTCTGCAAAGCCTAAAACTTTGTTTTCCACTTTCTCTTTAACTACTTCTTTAACTACTACTTTTTCTTTAGCTACCTTCTTAACTACTTTCTCTTTAGCTACCTTTTCTTTAACGCACTTTTCTTTAGCTACCTTTTCTTTAACGCACTTTTCTTTAGCTACTTTTTCTTTAGCGATCTTTTCATGAGGAGTGCTTTTACATTTTTCGTTGCTAGTCTTTGAGTACCACGCACTTGCTGATGCAGCTGTCAAAGATATTACAAGAAAGACAGCCAACAAAACAATAACAGTCTTTTTTATTTTGCTAAACCTTTTCTCTCCCATCTATTGCCTCCATCATTCTGGTTAATTAGATACAATTTCACTTTATTCGGCTTTTCAATCTCATATCATTAGACAAATATACTTACTCTATCAATAAATGATCTAAGTATATTTTAAGAAGACAAATTAAATAGTATATTCCATTTATTCCTTATTTGCCGATAAAAAAGATTCTCCATTGTATCACTAGTGTATTATTATTCCATAAATATAATAATTAGAGAAATATAAATTAGAAACCAATATTAATTAAAATTAGATCTTTTATGTCCAAAACTGTGATTAATATTTATTTAGTTGCCATATTTTAAAATAAATCCTGATAAAAAAATCATGTTTCTATTATTATCAAAAATTTGTGTATTTAATTAATCATCTTTATTTTTATTAGTCACCGTTTAGCTTTCCCAAATCTTTATTCTTACTCTGCACCACTTTCTGGTTTCTTTCTTGTAAAATAAATTGCCAGAAGTTTTATTATATACTTTCTAACTCTATATTTCCTTATATGGCTGATGAGAAGCGGATATGGAGAATTGTTCCGGATACAAGCGTGATTATTGACGGGAGACTTTCATCCCGAATTAAAAGTGGTGAGTTCGGGAGCGTTGAGGTTATCATTCCCGAAGCTGTAGTCTCGGAACTTGAGGCTCAGGCAAATAAGGGCAGAGAAATAGGCTTCAAAGGGCTTGAAGAACTTTCAGAACTTCGCAAGCTGGCAGACAGGGGAGAGATTCAACTTAAATTCAGCGGGGTTCAACCCACTCTTGAGGAGATAAAGCTCTCAAAAGAAGGTAGAGTGGATGCTCTTATCCGAAGTACTGCTATTGAGGTCGGAGGGTTGTTTTTAAGCGAAGACAGGGTACAGTCTCTTATAGCTAAAGCAAAGGGACTTAATGTTGAGTATATACATCCCAAAACCCTGGATCCCTCAGAGTTTACGTCTCTCAAAGTAGAGCATTTTTTCACTGATGATACTATGTCTGTACATCTCAAAAACGGAGTTTCTCCTATGGCCAAGAAGGGGCCTGTAGGGGATATACATTACGTAAGGATTCGTGATGAGCCTGTTACTTCGTTGGAACTTTCCAGGATCTCGAGAGAACTTATTGAAAGGGCGAGACTGGACCCGGAATCTTTTATCGAGATGTCTTCAAGTGGAGCTACTGTCCTGCAAATCCGAAATATGCGAATTGCAATTGCTCACCCTCCCTTTTCCGATGATATGGAAATTACGGTTGTGAGGCCAACAGTTATTGTGGATCTTGAGCATTACCGGCTAAGTGATAAGCTCAAAGAACGGATTGTAAGCCAGCGTGGTATTCTTATTGCCGGTCCTCCAGGAGCCGGAAAGTCTACCTTTGCCGCCGGAGTTGCCCGATACCTGAATGACCAAGGGCAGGTGGTAAAAACTATGGAGTCCCCAAGAGACCTCCAGGTGCCTCCTGAAATTACCCAGTATTCACCTCTAAATGGCAGGATGGAAAATACAGCGGATCTTTTGCTATTGGTCAGGCCTGATTATACGATATATGATGAAGTTCGGAAAACAAGCGATTTCTTAATTTTCGCGGATATGCGGCTTGCAGGCGTGGGAATGATTGGGGTAGTACATGCAACCAGGGCAGTGGATGCAATTCAACGCCTGATAGGAAGGGTTGAATTAGGTGTGATCCCTCAGGTAGTGGATACCGTTATTTTTATTGATAAAGGAGAAGTGGCAAAGGTTCTGGTACTTGAATTTACGGTTAAGGTTCCGCATGGAATGACCGAACAGGACCTTGCAAGGCCGGTAATTGTTATTTCAGACTTTGAGACCCGAAGAGTCGAATATGAGATCTATACCTATGGGGAACAGGTTGTTGTTATGCCAGTTGGGCCTTCTACCGAACTCAGGAAACCTGCCTGGAAGCTTGCGGAGGAGGAGATCGGAAATGTTATTGGCAGGTATGCCTCCGGTCCTGTTGAAGTAAAAGTGACTTCAGATGACAGCGCAATCGTAAAGGTCCGGGAAGATGAGGTGCGGAAAGTTATTGGTAAAGGAGGAAACGTCATTGACCGCATTGAAGATATCCTTGGGTTGCACATCGATGTAAGAGAACTGGAGGTTGGAGCTCCAAAAGCTGAAGAAAAAGGCAGGCGGAAATACGGAGCTGAAAGCAGAGCTCCCAAAGAGAAAAGAAGAACATCTAGCTTTGAGGAAGTGCCTGCTGTTTCTTCCGTTCATCCTTTTATCGAAAGAGATAAGAAGCATCTTATTCTTGGGGCTCCGGAGCTTGCAGGAAAGGATGTGGAAATATATATTGAAGACCAGTACCTTTTCAGTGCAACCGTAAGCCGGCATGGAGACGTTAAACTCAGGGCAAACTCAGACCTTGCATCCGATATTCTGGAAGCCCAGGATAAGGGAGAAACGATCGAGATCAGACTAATCTGACCTCTCCCAATTACCTTTTTTCGAGCTGTTCTCTCTCTTTCCCACTATTTCTTAGTTTTTCTCCCCTTATTTTTCTATTTTACTGTTATTCATTCTTTATTTATTAATTCCTTTTTCCTCTCTCTCCTTCTTCTTCTCTTCTTTTTAGTATTCTGTTTTTCCTGTCCTTCTTCTCTTTTGTTCTTCTTTTTTGCTGCTTGCTTCATTCTATTAATTTAACAATCTCTAAACCTCAAAAATCTTATATAGTGTTTGACATAATTCTGTATTATTAAATTTCAGGGGTTGTGGTCAGATTGAGTAAATTACATCACGCAGAACCAAAAGTCAGGGAGAATTTACAGTGTAGAATTGAAGTTTTTGACCAAAATTAATTTCAAATCCTTATGTTTGTGTATCTAGAAATGTGGAAATATGCTTAAAACCTTAATCTTTCTATTTTCTCTCTGCTATCTAAAACTATAATCTAGGAATGCGTTTTTCACTCATAATTGATGTTTACAAAATATGGGGGAGTTTAAAAGATGAATGATGACCTAGCTGGGATAATAGAATCATGCCCTTTACAACAACAGATTCTTTGTTTCATCGAAAGTGTAGGATTTGTAACAAGTACTGACTTATCTAAAACATTTGGGAAGGGAGAATATACTTTATCTGACCCTGAGCAACGAAATATTTTACATGCTTTTGGACTTTCGGAATCAGTATGCATAGCATTAAATGCATTAATTGAAATGAGAGAACTTATTCCAGTGCCTTGCATGAGTATTCTTTTCGAACACTTCTCAGGTAATATTCCAGATTTGCCACTCTCTTGGGATCTTTCTGAAAGTGATACTCAAACTAAGTGTTGGCTTCCTGTGATCTTTGTAACTGTTGGCGAGTTCAAGAAGTTTGCAGATAAAGTATTTTCAGATAAAACTGAAGCTGAAGCTATAATCACTGAAATAACATCGGAACAACAAAACTGCAACATTAACAAAGCTTATAGTGAATGCATATTGAAAGTGCATTCTTCTGATATCGTCGTTTTGCAAGTCCCTTACGAACACTTTGATGAAGCAAGTAATAGATTAAAATTAGGAGGGGTGAACTACAGTATACATAAAGGCTGTGTACGTTTTGGTAAAAGAGAATTGTTTGTTGTGAAGAATACCGATGTGCCAATAATAGCCAAGTTGTTTATATCGGGGCGTTTAAACGAAAATTGTATGTATGCATAATTGATGACTGTCTTAAAATTCAATCAATTTATACAATTTTAGAGCTTACACACTTATGATTCAAAATTAAGTACAATAAACTCATAATTTTCTAAAACTCAAATTTTCTCTATAATGGTTAGTATACTCGATTTTGAATCATAAGTGCGTAAGTCCTAATTTTTGCATGATTGGAGAAAAAGGAAAACCAGAAAATAATAAAAAGTCTCTAATTTCGGGAGTAAAATATTGTGGCAAAAGCAGCAGCTAAAACAGGAGTAAGTCCAACAGTGCTAATCGCTATTGAGCAATATTTTCCAGAAAAGCAACGCATTATAGAGGATAACTTGGCATATCGTGTATTGCCATTCAGCGCAAGAGTGTTAGTATGATTGATGCGACCCAACTGGGTCAGAAGCTGTCTGATCCATGTGACCGAGAAAGATTTTCCCGGCATCTGGGATGGTTTGGCGTGTAAAAAGCGGTATATAGACGATAAACTAACGAGAAACTAATTAGACGAGAAACTAATCTATTCGAGCAATCAGATTGGAGCGGTAGTGAAGCTGGGTGCAGGATTTGATACCCGAGCATATCGTTTACCTGCTCTATATGACATACCTGTTTGGGAGGTCAATCAACTTGAAAACATCAAAGCCAAGCAGGGCCGACTTTGTAAGGTGCTTGGAAAAATTCCTTCACATATCAAACTTGTTGCAATAAACCTCGACCTCGAAGATCCTGGTACCATACTGGAATCACACGGTTATTCTACGAAACAAGCGGACCTTTTTCATATTTGAAGCTGTCACTCAATATCTGACAGAAAAAGGCATCAGGTCAACCTTTGATTTTCTGGCTAAGGCTGCACGGGGCAGCCGCCTTGTTTTTACGTATATTTGCAAGGACTTTCTTGATGGTCGATTCATGCATGGTTGGGAGAATTTCTACAAAAAGTACGTGGTAAAAAATAAAATCTGACTTTTCGAGATGGGGCCAGACGCATGGCCAAACTTTCTAAAAGAGTATGGTTGGCAGGCAATCGAGGACGTGGGTTACGACGAAATGGCCGAGAGATATATCAAACATACTGGTCGGATACTTGCCTCGACACCGATAGAGCGAATGGTCTACGCGGAAAATTGTAATAACTTTTTAAGACAATGCCGATTTTTATGATAAACGACATAATCTATGTTTTGTTGTTTCAATCATTACAACCTGATTTTTTTCCATATTTTATCCCTTTTAAATTTGTTAAATTATTCATGCTAAAGTTTCTTATATCTTTATGTTTATTTTTTCTCTTTTATTTTTAATCAAGCATTGTTTTATATAAATCAACTTTTTGATATCCTCATTGAAAACTATATATTTATATAGTTCTTTTACCCATAATTTTCTTATTATTGTAGAATAACCTTAACAATCAGAAACGAGGGGAAACAGTTTTTTGACTCAGGAATGCTCTGATGACTCAGACGAATCGGATCGTAACCGTAGTTTCTTGTGTTTTTTAGGACTGCATGAATGGAAACGAAAAAGCGGGGCATTGTGCTTTTTGCCAACAGTGCTCGAAAAACGCTATGAATGCATACATTGTGGCAAATACAAGGTGATTTTTGAAAGGGAGAAAAGCTCTTGCAGCCTTCCTGCTGGCAGGTCTTGACCGTAAAAGATTTACAATCTCCTTTATTTTTCGTCTTATTTTTCTTTCTTTTAATTATTTCCCTGCTATCTTTTTTCTTGCTCGTAAAGTTAATCTATCTTAACTTTGTTTGTTAAAGCTATGAAAAGAATTGTGATTCTCGATTACGGGCTTGGAAATCTCCGCAGTGTTCAAAAAGGGCTCGAACACGTCGGATCAAGTCCCGCAATCTCCGGGGATCCTGAGGAGATTCTTGCCGCAGACGGTTTAATTCTCCCTGGTGTCGGCGCTTTTGTGGATGCGATGAAGTGTCTTGACCCCCTCAAAGGGATTATAGAAGAATATGTACGGTCAGGCAAGCCGATGCTCGGGATATGTCTCGGGCAGCAAGTTCTAATGAGTTCTTCGGAGGAAGGAAAGCTTACTGGCGGGCTTGACCTAATTTCCGGCAAGGTACTGCGCTTTCCAAAATCCGATTTAAAGGTACCTCACATTGGTTGGAACAATATTAAAATCAAGCAGGATCACCCCCTGTTTGAAGGGATTCCTGACAACTCTTTCGTATATTTCGTGCATTCCTACTACGTGGACACATCTTCTGAAAATACCCTTGCAGCTTGCAATTACGGGCTGGATTTTTCAGCTTCGGTTGTAAACTCTAAAGGCAATGTTATGGGCACCCAGTTCCATCCTGAGAAGAGTGGAGCTATTGGGTTGAAAATCCTGAAAAACTTCGTAGATATGTGCTAAAAGGAATTCTCTTGGGAATTTGCCCTCGTGCTCGAAATTTGTTTTTTCATTTTCTTTTGGTTGCTGAATTCTGATTCCTACTTATCTTATACTGAAGCATCTGAAATTAACAGACTACTTGAAATTAATAAACGATACCTGAATGCCAAACTATCCTGCCCTATACCTTTCAGGGCAGAAATATCTGCAAGAGATGGTGACTATGGATATAGAAGGCTACGCAAAACGGGCTCTCAGGGAGGACCCTTCAAACGAAGCAGGGCTTGAGGAAAAGCTAGCTTCAAGAATTCTTGAAATTAAGCATATAAGCTTGGAAAGAGCTCATGAGATAGCGGCTGCGGTCGTTTGTGAGGCAAAAGCAACAATTGATGTGGAAGGAGACGTGTTAAGTCCAACTTTCTCAGGAGTTTCTATGGGAGAATTCGGGGTAGGTTCCAGAGGTACAGGGGATTTTTACGTTCACTCCAAGCTTGGAGAAGTTATAGGTAAGACTGGTGCAGTTGTGGATAGCTCCCAGCTTGACGACTCCGGAGTTGTCAAAATTGGGGAAGATTACCTTGTAGTTACTATTGATGGGATTCACTCTCGCCTTAGCGACTTTCCTTTTCTCTCGGGCTTTCACGTAGCCCGGGCAGCTCTGCGTGATATATACGCTATGGGAGCTCGCCCCCTCGCAATGCTCTCCGATATTCATGTAGCAGACGACGGAGATGTAGCAAAGATCTTCGACCATATTGCAGGAATAACCACGGTCTCGGAACTTACTGGAATACCTCTTATTACCGGAAGCACGCTTCGAATCGGCGGGGATATGGTTATAGGTGAACGCATGACAGGTGGAGTTGGAGCTGTAGGTATAACATCTTCTCTTACCTCGCGCAACCGCACCGAAGCAGGAGACCTTATCCTTATGACCGAAGGAGCAGGCGGGGGTACGGTTTCTACAACTGCGCTTTACTATGGAATGCATGAGGTTGTAGAGGAAACTATTAATATCCGTTTCCTGGAAGCCTGTGAGGCTCTATTGCAGTCCGAGCTGCATAAAAAAGTTCACTCAATGACAGATGTTACTAATGGCGGAATCCGGGGTGATGCCAAGGAAATTTCAAAGACCGCACGTGTAAAACTGGTCTTTGAAGAGGAAAAGATAAGGGCTCTTGTGAACCCAAAGGTACTTTCAATGCTTGAGCATCTAAAAATCGACTATCTGGGAGTCTCTCTCGATGCCCTGCTTATAATTGTCCCCCCTATATATGCTAACGAGATCCTCGATAATATCAGGGCTGCAGGTATTAAAATTGACATTATAGGGCGTGTTGAGGAAGGAAATGGAGCTGAAATCTTCTTAAATGGAGAATGTAGGGACTTTACGCCAAGATTTAGGGAGTCAGCCTACACACCAGTGAAAAAAGTACATGGAGAAGAAAATCCCAGGGATTTTGAAGAAATGAAAGCAGCAATTGATAAGGCTGCGAATGAAGCTATCGAAAAGAAACAAAAAGTCCTTGAAAAAATAAGAAGTAGATAAAGCTTTTTAAAAAAGCCTTTTCAAAAAAGGCTTTAGCGAAAATTGCTTAAATTACCTAGCTCAGGTTAAGCTAAAGCCTTTTAAAAAAGCCTTTAGCGAAAACTGCTTAATTCAGGACTTAACCATGAATTATTAACCTCGTAATTAGAGTAAAGTCAAAAAGTAATTAAACTGGAGAAGAAGGAATAATTACACTTTTCTTTTTACTAAGAGTACTTCCCTTACTTTTCCAGTGATTTCTACTTCTACCTTCGGTTCAATTTTCTCTTCTGATTTGGCTTTCCAGTATTCGCCTTTATAACGAACAAAACCTGTTTTTCCAGGTCCGAGAGGATCTATGGTTTGCGCAGTATCTCCTATAAACTCTCCAATGACCGGTTTTTTCTTTCTTATCTCGTTTACTTTGTATATTGCAAAAACCAGAAACAGCCCAAAAACAATCGTTGGAGCAACAACTGTCAAGGTAAGAAGTCTCCTGAATTCGGGGGTGTAAATATTTTCGCTTCCCATGGGTACAAGGAGTATACTTCCTATTATGAGACTGATGAGTCCCGCAAGCCCGAATATTCCAAAACCAGGTACTTTGATTTCAATAATAAGAAGTCCTATTCCTAAAAGAATAAGAAAAATTGCCCCGATATTGATATCAAAGCCTGTACCTATCAATCCCAGTGCAATTGAGATGATTCCAAAAACCTCTGCTCCAGCTCCTGGACTTGCGATTCCAAAAATTAGACCATAAATCCCTAGGGTCAAAAGAAGGGAGGAAATTATCGGATTTGAAATAAGCCTTAAAAGGGATAGAGAAAGAGGAGGTTCATAGTTTTCGATCTCTGCATTTTCGGTTTGCAGGATTCTTCTTTTTACTTGTTGCCCGTCAATCTGTACTAATAGGTCTGGAATAGAAGGAGCTACATATTCTATTACGCCGGCCTTCAGGGCTTCCTGCGAGTCAAGATTTTTGTTTTTAGTTATTACTTCTTCTGCAAAGGTCTCGTTTCTCCCATGTTTACTGGCTGTTGCAACCGAAAATTTGACAAGAGCGTTTATTATTTTCTCATCTTTAATGGGTTTTGTCCCTTCAGCCGACATCTGAACAGGCTGAGCTGATCCGATGACCGTAAAGGGCGCCATTGCAGCAATATCTGTTCCCATAAGGATAAGAGTGCCGGCTGACCAGGCTTTTCCGCTCTCAGGCACATACCCAATAACAGGCACGCTCGCATTCTCAATTGAACTTATGATTTTTTGGGTTTCATCCAGTCCTCCCCCTGGGGTATTCAAACTGATTACTAAAGCCTCAAAATTTTCGTTTTCAGCTCTTTCTATTGCATCCGCTATAATGTCATCCGAAGCTGGTGTAATAGCCTCAGATATCTCAAGCACAAGCACTTTCTGTTGAGGCTCGGCATCCACAGACGGTATATAAGCGGCTGTGAGGATGAAACACAGGAAGAAGATAAGGAGAAAATGGTGAATCCCTTTTACAGGCATTTTTATCAGTCCTTTCTTACTTATCCATATCCTTCAGTTCTTTTTTGCATTATCATCCTTTTCTTCAGTTTTTTTCCTTCATTGCTCTTTTCTGTCGGCAATAGACTTAGATAAAGCCGCTATATTTCCGGTTTCAAGAGACTGGGACTGTGTTACTACTATGAGATTCTTTTCCCTGGCAATCTCGGCTAAAGTTTGTAGTTCTCTCAATTTAATCGCTGAGAGTGTTCCCTCATAAAAGGTTGCAGCTTCTTTCATTTTCTGTGCAGCCTGAGACTCTCCTTCCGCAAGGATAATCCTGGCACGCTTTTCCCTTTCGGCTTCAGCCTGTTTTGCAATTGCTCTTTTCATTGTTTCTGGCAGGGCAACATCCCTGATTGTAACGCCTGTAACTTTGATCCCCCACGGATCAGTATATGCGTCCAGAAGCTCTTGAATTTGTTTGTTGATATGTTCTCTTTCCGAAAGCAGTTCGTCAAGCTCCATCTGGCCCATTACGTCTCTCAGGGTAGTCTGTGAAAGGGTCGAAGTTGCAAACATATAATTTTCAACCTGAGTTATGGCAGCTCCAGGTTCCACGACTTTATAATAAACAACTGCATCCACTTCAACCGTGACATTATCCCTGGTGATTACGGCTTGCTTGGGCACATCGATGGCAACAACTCTCAGATCGATTTTTATAGCTTTATCAACAATCGGTATGATCAGGAAAACCCCTGGCCCTTTTACACCACTTAGGCGGCCCAGCCTAAAAATGACTACTCTTTCATATTCGTTAACTACTTTTATTGATTGTGAGAGTATTAATATTAAAACTAACAATACAGGAAGATATATTTGACTTGCAAAAATACTCATAATTGTTATGCCCTCTCATTCCATTAATGTTTAAATAATATCTAATAATAATTAAGTATTCTTTGTTAGGATTATTGATAATAAAAGTTTCTATAGAGTAAGTATTCATCATTCAAAAACTTTGCACCCTGAATTCTCAAAATAACTGAAAAACTATATTATACTATATTATCTATTCTTAATTTCTTCTCTAGATTTTCTATTGACTTTAATTTTTCAGATTTTGAGCGAGATCGAAGAAGGAAATGCGAGATCGGAGAAGGAAATAAGTGTTAGAAATGCAGATACCTGATTGTACAAAATTATGAAGTGGCTGCTTGAGAGACTCATTCTGAGAAATAGCTGTCTCTGAAAATACTTATATTTGAAACGTAGAAAATATAAAACAGGGAAAAGTGAGTTGACAGGGAAAAGAGAGCAGAATGGAATTAGTTTTCGGTCTGGGTAGGGCTGTATAGTTAGATCAACGTACTTAAAAGCTGACAATAAGAACGAGAAACACTGTCCAGGCTCAGGAACATGTTCTGGGCCGCAACAGTAGTTCAAGAAAACGCGGGTTCGGAAGAACCATTGGTGTTGGTATTATATGAGTAAGGAATGTCCAGACTGCCACGGACGTGGCTATGAAGTTGTTTCAACTGAAATCTGCCCTCAATGTAAGGGCAAAGGTAAATCAAAATCAATTGATTTCATGAAAATGTCAGAAAAAAATCTTGACAGTTTTCTAAAAAATGGTACTGCATGTGATAAGTGTAAAGGCACTGGAAGTATCGACATAACTACCCCCTGCAAAACCTGCGAAGGACTGGGAAAGATATACACATGCAAGGCTTGTGGAGCGCGTATTGAGAACCCTCAGGATCCTGATGAAGAACTATGTGATTCCTGTGCCCGTTCTCAGTATGTTTATGCCCTTGATGAATCCTGCGACCTTAAGGACGTGGAGGCAGGAAAGCTTTACCATGGGATAGTGAGCAGTAAAGCTTCTTTTGGGGTCTTTGTGGATCTTAACTCTCACGTAAGAGGGCTTATGCACTCTAGCAATGTCGGGGTTCCTCCTGAAGTCGGGGAAGCCGTAATTGTTCTGGTAAAAAGCGTCAAGGCAGGAGGAAAGCTGGATCTGATCCCGAAAACCCTTAAAAAATACGAAACTATCGAGCTTGAAAAAGAACTTCCACTCAAGAACTCAGCTGAAATCGACTCCAGTATGAAGGGCAGGCTACTAAGAATCGAAGGGGAAGTAATTCAGGTAAAACAGACTAGCGGGCCCACGATTTTTACCATCGGCGATGAGGGAGGTTTTGTGCCCTGTGCAGCTTTTGAGAGTGCTGGGAAAAGGTCCTATCCACACATTGATGTAGGAATGATAGTTTCCATTACTGGAGAAGTGACTCTGCGAGATGACCAGATTCAGATAGAGGTCATGAGCATGAAAAAGCTGACAGGTGAGAAGGAAGCAGTTGTCAAGGGCAGAGTTGAAAGTGTAATTAACGAAAAAGCAGCTCCTGCGGATATTCCTTTCCTTGTCAAAAGCGAGATTATGGAGAAACTTAAACCTAAGATGCTCCATGTAGCCAGAGAGATAAAAAAAGCTATTCTCCATTCAACCCCAATTATTCTCAGGCATCATGCTGATGCGGATGGAATTACCTCGGCAATTGCACTTGAGAGAGCGATCCTACCCCTTATTACAGAAATAGGGGGAGCAGATGCGGAATATTACTTCTACAAACGCGCTCCTTCTAAAGCTCCTTTTTATGAGCTTGCTGACGTTACGAGAGATATTTCGTTTGCGCTTGAAGATCTTTCCAGGCATGGGCAGAAAATGCCGCTTGTGATTCTTGTTGACAATGGATCAACCGAAGAAGATGTTCCTTCAATGCGGCAAGCCAGTGTTTATGGAATCGATATGCTTGTGATTGACCATCACCATCCGGACGAGATCGTTGATCAATATCTTATAGGGCACGTAAATCCTGCGCATGTGGGAGGGGATTTCGGGGTTACTGCCGGAATGCTCTGCGCTGAAGTTGCTCGTATGATCAATCCCGGCATTAGCGATACAATAAAGCATCTTCCAGCGGTTTCGGCAGTTGGAGACCGTTCAGAGGCTCCGGAAGCTGAAAGGTACATAGCTCTTGCCTCGGATCGTTATACCCTTGAAGAATTGAAAGAAATGGCTCTGGCTCTGGACTATGAACAGTTCTGGTTGAAATTTAGTAGTGGAAAGGGCCTTATCGATGACATTCTGGATCTTGGGGATCACGAGACTCATAAAAACTTGGTTTCCCTGCTCTGCGAACAAGCAAATTCCATGATACAGGAACAGCTTGAGACCTGCCTCTTTAATGTCAAGTCTCAAAAACTGGCAAATGGGGCTATTATGAATGTGATAGACGTTGAAAACTACGCCCAGAAATTCACCTTCCCGCCACCAGGAAAGACCTCCGGAGAAGTTCATGACGTGCTTACTAAAAAGTATCTGGATAATCCCGTGGTAACCATCGGATATGGTCCTGACTTTGCAGTCATCCGCTCCAAGGGCGTGCTTATGAATATTCCGAAAATCGTTCGGGAACTCCGGGAAGAAATGAAAGGTGCCGGCGTCAGCGGAGGAGGACATCTTGTTGTGGGCAGTATCAAGTTTGTAGAAGGAATGAGGACTGAGGTGCTATCAAGGCTTGCCGAGAAGATTGCATCCGCAGACGTCGAGTATTAAAGGGCTTTAATAGCCTCTTTCCTTCCTTTGCTTCTATTCTGGATAAAAAAATACTATTCTTAATTAGTTTATTTTAAGAAATTCTATTTTTACAAAAGCTCTGTTTTTTCAGATTTTTCCTTCAAAAAAGACTATCAAGCTTATTTTTATTCTAAAATTATGCAGATGATTTTAGTTATTAAAAATTTTAAAGATAGCTGCAGATTTTGGGAAATTTTTAGCTAGTAAACGAAAACGAGAAGAGAACTTCTTATTTATTTTGCTTGAAATCTCTAGACTATTTATTTTTAAAATTTGTGGTTCTAAGTAGTAAATTAAGTTATTGAAAAATATGTGCATAAGACTTTCCCTACACTTCTCTCAAATTTATACCAGCTTTTTCTCAATCCTAGTAAGTTGATCTTGTAGTCCTGCATCAGTTAGGGGTAAATAGTTAACTCATATAAAAGAAAGAAAATTAAGTTAAAAAGCTTGCCTTTCCTATTTATTTCACCAGGAAAGGCTTTCTGCGCAAAAAAGTTTTAACAATTTGTCCTTACTTTGCCTTTTAGTCCAAGCGTACAATCCTTACAAGAGACTGGATCGGGACATTAGCAATCATGTCTGCGCCTTTTTTGTCTACAAGAACCACTACGGCTCTAGGTTTCGCGCCCATTTCCCTAAGTTGCTCTATAACTTCCATCGTTGTAGAGCCTGTAGTAATGACGTCATCCACGATCACGCAGTTCTTGCCGGCAACGCTTCCGAAATTCCTGCTTATTGTTCCTTTCTGGCCTGGCTGAACCACGTCTTGTCCTTTACGGGAATGATAGAGGGCAAAGTCAGCTCCTAGCTCATTTGCCATCATGCTTGCTAGAGGAATTCCACTGGCAGCGACACCGACAACTACGTCGACTTCGGCGTTTGTTTTTTCCAGAGTCTCAAGCACCATGTCGCAGAGCGCAAGCGAGATGTAGTGGAGCCGCGTAGCACTTTTTCCTATACTGCTCCAGTTCACGGAAATATCCTTCGGAGCGGGGACTGCTACTTCTTTTTTTGAACGGGTTAAAAGCCAGGTAACCGTTTCCCTTGAAACGTTGAGTTCGTCAGCAATCTGGCCGGTTACAAGCCCGTTGCTTTGCAGTTCCACAGCTTTCTGGATTAAGTCTTCTATATTCTTCATGCCTCCATTCCCACCTGAGTTTTTTTATCTGGCTGTATTTTTCGACACATTTTACAACTTACTTATAATCTGCCTGGAATACTGCCTGGAAAACTATATTCAAATGTATATTCTCTCAATTAAAGACACTATTACATTATCAAGCATTATATCTTTTTCTTCAGCTCAAGAGTAACTCTTCTCTTTTCTACTTTTTTTTCTTTTTTTCTTAAGGGGTGAACCGCATATAGGGCAAACATCCCCCTTGTCAAAAGTTTTTTTGCAGCCAATACACTGTTTTTGCCAGATAATAATATCCTTTATTTTTTTCTGGGCAATGGGTTTTACCTGAATCCCAAGTTGTACGGCAACGTTTTGGACTGCATAATCATCCGTAAGCAATATGCCTTTGTCCCTGTATTCAAGAGCTTTTGCAAGGATTTCAAGGTCAGTTTTTGAGAGTTCCTCGGAGTCCCGGGTGTGCTCAGCCATTTCCCTAACTTCTTTTACCATTTTGGGATCTGGCCATTCCACACGTAACCCTCCTTCTTTTGCAAGATCAAAACGAAGTGCGGAGTCCCTACTTTTCAATTCTTCTGCAACCGAAGGGACGGTAATTATCAGGGAACTGTCCAGGTCACAGTTTCCCATTATAAAAACCGCTGAGTCTGCTATGTAATAGGTCATTTTTCTTCTCTTTTCTCTTTTAGTATATAATTGATTCCCGCCCCGAGTCCCGTCTCGGGAGGACGGGGTCCGTTTCGCTCACTTCGTTCGCTCAAGCGGACTAATTTACATAAAGATGCAATTCACTCAAAAAGGTTGACTCACGGGCAAAGGAAATTGTTTTTAAATTTGCTGAAGAAGGTTAGTTTGGATAAGCTCTTTTGGCTTTCGCTCGGTCAACGAATTAATTTATACAGTTAAATCTTTCCCGCATGTTCATTTTCTCTCGTAGGTACTGAATCAGTGGTGAAACTTAAGTTAAAGCGGGTGCTCGTGTAAGAATTTGAATGATATGTTCTGTGCTTTTGGAGGAATTAATAACAAAATTGAGTCAAAAGAATGAGTTAAATGTGTCTATTTAAGGAGTATTGAGATTTCTTAATATGCATATCATAAGCTCTTGCCCTTTCATGGAATTTCTTATTTGGAGATTTCTTGAAAGGACTTGAGCATGAATAAATTTTTTATTTGAAAGGAAGATACTCTTTCTGGGGCTTACTTAGCGCAAATTTCCTTGAGGCCAGCGGCTACATCGGCAAGAAGCTCGATAGGAATCCCCATAATCATTTCTTCATCTGCAATCTTGGTGTATGTCCTGCTGCCGCTGCAGCCGACTGTAACTCCGACTTTGCCTTCTTTATACGCCTGTACAACCCCGTCCGAGCACAAGCTCTGCTTTCCTGCAAAACTTGCTTCGACTCTGCCTCCTGTTTTATACATTAAGGCCTGTGTAAGTAACATAACCTGTTTGGGGGTGCAGATAACCACAACAACATCCGGAGTAAACGTAGCTTTTTCCAGCGGAGAATACAGGATAGCTTCTGTTGAATTCGCGGGAAGCTTGGGGACCCTTTCAAGAGTACGCCTTGCAGCCCCCTGCGTGCTGAACTGTTTGAGTTTATTAAAATAAAATTCTCCACTTGCAACTTTTGGAGGCATTTCGCCAAGGCCCATCGCGCCAGCTCCACCTTTACACATTTGATCTTCTCCCAGAGTATAGAACTCTTCTCCTGTTCTTCTCACTCTGTCAACCAGCTGGCAATGTCTCATAGTCTCATCTACTTTCTTAACTCCCTCCGGAACTTCTCCTCCCTTTGGGATCAGTTTTACTGCAACAGGGGAAGTCTTGAGTTTCAGGCAGTCTACAAGTTCTTGTCCGTACTTGTTTATCTCTTTTACATCCATGTTTTCAACTCGGGTTTTGAGATTATTGTTAGTTCTGAGAATAATGTTTTAGTAGTTCTCAAGTATTTTATAAGCGATTTGCCTAGTCGTCTCTTTATAAATAAATTATATATGATCAGGTTTTTATCAAACTTCTTTCAAAAAAAGTTTGAGACTTGTCTTGTCCACTTTTGGGCAAATTATACATGACAAGATTCGATATAAGCATTCCCGAGTTTATATGTATGCAGGCAATTTTCCACAGTACTACCATTTTCTGCTGGTTTCCTTCCGTACTGCCCATCTTTCCAAAGGAAATAAAGGAGTTGTTTGAAATATAGAAAATTCACTCCAACTTATCAAAGATAATCTCCATCTTTCCCATTCCTCGAGCAAGATTCTTTGAAATCATGCCGTTTTCGAGCCAGCAAGCATTCATTACTGCTGCCGGAACAAGACAAGTAGGTGTAAGGGGCGCTTCAGCCATTTTTTGGTCAAGTACGCTTTCGGGGCCTCCCATAAGATCTTTCATTTCCACATCAAAATCTGTGCCCCACTTCCTGAGTTTTTCGCATGTGGTCTTAATATGTATGTGAGTGTTCTTCCCTTCTTTTGTGGCAATTATTTTTGTTGTATGTCCACATATTGTATTCAATGAAATTTCTGTAGCCATTATTTTTCTCCCCTGGGTACTACACATTTAAGAGCCTGTAATCTATATTTACAACTCTCTAATTTTACAACTCTCTAATCTTATCTCCTTTTACAGGCGCAGGTATGATGCAAGATCAAGTTTTTTCTGGATACCTGATCGCAAAGTTCTTATACGATTCTATTTGTATTGAATAGTCCATAGCAAATATGCTAGTTAAGCACTCCTGCTAATATAATTAATATATAATCAGAGCAATTAAGCAATAGGTATGCCAATGCCCTGACACGATCACCATATCAGGACCATCAGGATTACAGTATCTATAATCGGAAGTACAGAATTATAATAGGAATATAAATAATCATTAAAGAAGCATTGATTCTAATTTCAATACACGATGAGGTTTTAATATGAGATGGCAAGGTAGCTCCAAAAGAAAAGTGACCGGTGGGAAAGTTATTGCTGCCCGCGGGAAGCGCAAGTTTGAAATGGGCCGCGAATCTGCGGAAACCCGTATCAGTGATATAAAGAGGAAAAATGTTCACACAATGGGAGGCAACAGGAAGGTAAGACTTCTTCAGTGCAATATTGCAAATGTAACTAATCCCAAAGATGGAAAGACAACTTCTGCCCCCATTGAGAGAGTTCTCGACAACACTGCAAACAAGCACTATATCAGGCGTAACATTCTTACAAAAGGTTCCGTAATAAGGACCTCTCTTGGGACTGCTAGAGTTACGAGCAGACCGGGGCAGGACGGAGTCGTAAATGCTGTATTAATTGAATAAATTAAATATAATATACCCCGGAAACGGGATTCTTTGTCAAATTCCCTTACCTTTGTGCCGGTGACCAATATGGATGAAAAGATTCGACATATACTGGAAATTCTTGAAACTGATGCACGAACGAGTCCAGAGGAAATCGCATCCCTTACAGATATGTCTGCACAGGAGGTTTCCCAGGCAATTGTAAAACTTGAAGAGACGGGCGTAATCCGGCACTACAAAACCATAGTTGATTGGGACTTGGTTGGGGAGAATTATGTTTATGCCGTTATTGAGCTGAAGGTTACTCTCGAACGCAATCAGGGCTATCAGGCAATTGCAGAAAGAATCTATAAGTTCCCAGAAGTCAGGTCAGTCAGGCTCTTATCAGGGAATTATGACATATCCCTTACTGTCCGGGGGAAATCAATGAAGGACGTGGCATTTTTCGTAGCAGAGAAAATTGCAACTCTTGATCAGGTACAGAGCACATCAACCCACTTCGTACTGAAAACCTATAAAGAAGACGGGGTCATCCTCCGTGAACCTGAAACAATTGAGAGGCTACCAATATCATTTTAATACGAGCCAGTTCAAATTCTGATCTCCCTATTCAATTTTACATTTTATAAAACTTATATGGTTTTTACAGGGTGTTTTGCTTGAGACCTTCATGCAATCCTTCTAAGTTTGTTGCCGACGCTGTGAAAGAAATTCCCCCTTCAGGAATACGCCGTTTTTTTGATCTGGTTTCCGGGCTTGAGGATGTAATCTCCCTTGGTGTAGGAGAGCCTGACTTTATTACTCCATGGCACATCCGTGAGATGTGTATTCATTCTCTGGAAAAAGGGCAAACTTCATATACCTCAAACTACGGGCTTCCGGAACTAAGAGACGAGCTTACCAGAACCTATTACAGACGTTACGGTCTGGACTATGATCCTTCATCCGAGATACTCATCACAACAGGTGTGAGTGAAGCTCTGGATATAGCAGTAAGGACCGTGGTTAATCCTGGTGATGAGGTTATTATCGTCCAGCCCTCTTACGTGGCATATATGCCTTCGGTTGTTCTTGCAGGAGGCAAGCCAGTTATCGTTTCCACCCACAGGGACGATGAATTTAGCCTGACTGCAGAAGCTCTCAAACCTGCAATCACTGACAAGACGAAAGCAATAATTCTTAACTTCCCTAACAACCCTACAGGAGCGATCATGGAACAGGAAGACCTCGAGGGTATTGCCGACCTTGTTGTGGAGAATGATCTGTTTGTTATCTCGGATGAAGTTTATGAGTGTCTAACCTATGGAGGCAAGCATGTTCCGTTCTCTTCCCTTGATGGCATGAAAGAACGGACTGTCATGCTCAACGGGTTCTCAAAGGCTTATGCAATGACAGGACTAAGGCTTGGTTTTGCAATGGGCTCTCCTGAGATTATACATTCAATGATGATGATCCATCAGTACTGCATGATGTGTGCTCCCACAACGGCTCAAATTGGAGCAATCGAAGCACTCCGTCATGGTAAAGAGGAAATGGAGAGGATGGTCAGGGAATATGACCGGCGCAGACACCTTATTGTCAGGGGCTTTAACAGGATAGGACTCGAATGCTGTAACCCTAAAGGGGCATTTTACGCCTTCCCTTATATAGGAAATACCGGTCTTTCTTCCTCGGAGTTTGCGGAGCGCCTTCTGGATGAAAAGAAAGTTGTTACAATTCCCGGAGACGTTTTTGGGGAGTCAGGCGAAGGGTTCCTACGCTGTTCTTATGCCGCATCCGTAAATGATATTAAAAAGGCATTGGAGAGAATGGAAGACTTTGTGGATGGGTTAAAGCAGTAAACTTAACCGAGTTTCTCGGACATCTTTTAAATTTTTTTATTAAACTTTATTTTCTAAACCTTATTTTCTAAATTTTGTTTTCTAAACCTTTTGTGCTCCGTTGTAATTAGTTGACATTTTAATGTACTTACAACTTAGTAAGTCATTAAAATTGTAATATTCAAATCTAATGTATGAAATCAAATAAATATAAAATAGTACTTAAACTTTCGAAAAATAAATTAAAGTTATAGGATTTCTATATTACTATACAAAAATTTCATAAATTTTTAGTTTTAATTTATTCTTGGAGTTGGTTATACTTTCCAAAGTTATCTGAACTCCACTATACAAGGAGTAAATAAGTATGATAACGAATAAAAGACTTGGTATAAGAATGATGCTTTTTTCAATCTACTGGTAAGTATATTTTTTGTCAGTAGTAAGCGCAACATCTAATAATATAAAAGAAGCAAACGAAAAGTATACTGTTGGCAGTAAGGAGATTATATTTAGCAATCATCCAGATTCAAATAGCGCTACTTTGATGAAACATCAAACAATTCTACAATTTTCTATACTGTGAACGTTGATAAATTAGATAATACATATAAAGCAAAAATATATAATATTGATAAAAATTAATAAAGACAAAATCTTATTCTTCAAATCCATTGCTTTCGTCTGATGGTCATGCTCCTGCAATAATAAATTCGATTATTGTAGAAGCAAGTGTGGATATTTATCCAGACAAGTACTTGTATACTAAAGGATCTGAAGGAACTGTCAATCTTGTTGTTGACAATTATGCTCTTCCAGACGGATTTACTATTATTATTTAAGAATACCATTACCAGCTAAATACATAAATGTATATGATGGCTTGAGTCCAGACTATGTATACAACCTTTCAACAAGTAGTAGCTATGCCTTTATACAGAAACTATGAAGGTTAAAGTTAAATATGATAATACAGGAAGCTTCAACTTCTATGCATATGACCATGAACAAGAGGTAGCTAGTGGCCTTCCTGCATGGGATAATGATAGTTCCACTGTAACAGTGTCTTAAATATTTTAAAGGGGGATAGTAATGTCGCTAAAAATATCGAGGGATTTTTTAACAATGATATTTTTAATGATATTACTATTTATTACACTATTTTATTATATTTTCCCAATGTGTACTAATTTGTTGACAAATTTAAGTACTTTTATAGGTACCGTTGCTTATATTTTTACCATAATTGCTATAATAAGTATAATTATTGTAATTGTTAAATCTGTTAGTAAGTATATTAAATTTTGGTAATTTTGAAATGTAAAGTATTTCAAAATCGACAGGTGAACCATCAACAATATCTAGTATATTTTCCAATTAATTACCCTTTTTAAACTTTATATTGGCACTTTGTGGATATAGTTTTATATGTGCAATTATAGCCTTTATTCTGTAAACAAAAAATTAGTTCTCCTCCATTAATTAACTGATATTTTAATATATTTACAACGTAGTAATTCTTTTAATATTTGTTTCTTTTTCGTAATTCCAGATCTTCTGTGTCTTTTTTCTTGAATTTCTACGTTCTATTCCTTTTTTAACCTCTCTACGATACCTATAAAAGTTAAAATGGATGCAATAAAGTCTCATTTGGTTGTAAGTGTTCTAAATTTCTTTGAAAATCCGATTGTTTTTCTTGAGGTTCTATTATTATCCTATCTAAAAGTTAGATTTTATCTTTCAAGTGAACTCGTTAAGATTTCACTTTGATCTATATTTTGACCAAAGATAATCATTTTTTCAACATAAACTTTATTTATTAAATTTTTTTGTTTGATTCTACTCATGATTTGTTTTTGGGACGAGAACGATTATTTTAATGAGGAAACTTATTTTTACCGTCCATTATCTCGATTAACTCCTTTTTTGTTTGATTCATTTTTGAAATATTTCTCAAACCTATGACTTCTGAGGCTGCCGATTCAGTTAATTATATATACAATTTCCAGGCTCAATTAGTGAAGTCTATGAAACCAATTATTCCTGAGGAAGAGCGCTCTAAAGAACCTCTTGACACTGATAGGGTAATTTATCACCCGGATATGATAAGGGCTAATGAATGGGTACTTAATGAGTATGAAGCTCCTTATAGGGAACTCTGTATTTTTGTTCCCTGCGCCAAAAGAAAACCCTATCATGAAAGCCCTTCCCATAAAAAATTCGACAGGGTGATCTTCGGGATTGTAAAACCTGAGGATGTACATATAGTAACCTTCGGAACCTGTGGAATTACTCCCAGGGAACTTGATACGCAATATCCTTTCATGCATTACAGTTTTATGATGGGCAAATGCAATGTGGCAAAGATTAAACGAGATTTCATAAAAATGGAAAGCGAAAGACTTGCCGCTTATCTTGAAAAGACAAGGGATAATTACAAACACAGAATCGCTTACTGTATAGGGGATTTCCGAACTGCGATGGAAAAAGCCGTGGAAATGGTTGACATAAAAGTTGACATCGTGCCCAGGGAATCAACAATTCAGAAAATGATCCAGCCAGATAAGCCTTTTATCTATAACAGCCTCTCCTCAAAAGAATACCTTCAGGACTTTTCAGACGCAATTACGGATGCTCTTAAGCTCCCAAGGAGAAAAGTAGGACTTAAAGAAAGTTTATCGGTTGATGATACTGACTGGTATCTCCTTTAAAATTTAACTCTAGTTTCTCTTTTTTAATCAAATAGCGCTTAAGTTCCACTCTTTTTGGCTTTGTAGAAATCCACAGGAACAGCTAATCTCTATTAACTTAAACTCATATCATAACATCTTTTTGTCGATTATTACCTCTTGAAGCTTGATAGAGAGGTTTCTACAAAGCCTTTTTTCGATTTAAGATCTTATTTATTAACTACTATATATCTGGACCTAGTTTCAGTACTGCTGCTTTCTGGATTATCTACGGTTAAACTAACAGTATATCGTCCTGTCTCATTGTATACATATACAAGATTCTCTTCTGTTGAATTATTTCCATCTCCAAATGCCCATTTCCATGAAGTTGGTGATCCGGTGCTGTTGTCAGTAAAACTGACATTAAGCGGTGCAGGCCCCGATATCGGAAATGCGGTAAAAGAAGCTACAAGGGAGTTTGAAACCGCAATATAGCCGGTTTTCGTCAACACATTACTGCCGTTTGCATTACTTGCTGTCAATGTAACAGAGTATAGTCCTGATTTATTGTATGTGTGTACTGGATTCTTTTCTGTTGAAGTGTTCCCATCTCCAAAAGTCCATGTCCACGCAGTTGGTGATCCTGTGCTCTGGTCAGTAAAACTAACATTAAGAGGCACTTTTCCCGATGTAGAGGACGCAGAAAAGCTGGTAGCAGGAGTGTTTAAAACTCCTGAGACAGCAATATAGCTCTTTTTTGTCAATGCATTACTGCCATTTGCATTACTTGCTGTCAATGTAACAGAATATAGTCCTGATTTATTGTATTTATGTACCGGATTCTTTTCTGTTGAATTATTTCCATCTCCAAAAGTCCATTTCCATGATGTTGGCAATCCTGTGCTCTGATCTGTAAAATCAACAGTTAGTGGGGCTTTTCCTGAAGTTGATGATGCGGAGAAACTTGTAACAGGAGCAGCTAAAACGCTTGAAACAACAATGTTGCTGGATTTTGTCAATACATCACTGCCATTTGCATTACTCGCTGTCAATGTAACCGTGTATCGCCCTGATTTATTGTATTTATGTACCGGATTTTTTTCTGTTGAAGTGTTTCCATCTCCAAAAGTCCATCTCCATGCAATTGGTAACTCTGTGCTCTGATCCGTAAAACTAACAGTTAGAGGCATGCTTCCTGAAGTAGGGGATGCAGAGAAACTTGTAACAGGAGCAGCTAAAGTATTTGACACATAAATATAGCTGGTTTTTGTCAACGCATCACTGCCGTTTGCATTACTTGCTGTCAATGCAACAGAATATAGTCCTGACTTACTGTATTTATGTACCGGATTTTTATCTGTTGAATTACTTCCATCTCCAAAAGTCCATCTCCATGCAGTTGGTGATCCTGTGCTCTGGTCAGTAAAACTAACAGTCAGAGGCATACTCCCTACAGTTGGAGTTCCTGAAAAGGCAGTGGCAGGGATGATATAATCTGGATTCGATACCACACTGCCGTTTTCAGAAATTACATTTATATACCTTGACTTTTGCACCTTATCACTGCCTCCCGCATTAGTTGTCGTCAAAGCAACAGTATAATTTCCTGATTTATTGTATGTGTGCACTGGATTCTTTTCTGTCGAATTACTTCCATCTCCAAAAGTCCATTTCCATAACATTGGCGATCCTGTGCTTTGGTCAGTAAAACTAACATTAAGAGGCGCTTTTCCTGAAGTAGGAGATGCAGTGAAGCTGGTAGCAGAAGTATTTAAAACGCCTGAGACAGCAATATAGCTGGTTTTTGTCAACGCATCACTGCCGTTTGCATTACCTGCTGTCAATTTAACTGCATATAGCCCTGATTCATTGTATGTGTGTACCGGATTTTTATCTGTTGAATTACTTCCATCTCCAAAATTCCATTTCCATGACGTTGGCAATCCTGTGATCTGGTCTGTAAAATCAACAGTTAGTGGGACTTTTCCTGAAGTAGGAGATGCAGAGAAGCTGGTAGTAGGAGTATTTAAAACTCCTGAGACAGCAATATAGCCGGATTTTGTTAACGCATTACTACCTTTTTCATTACTTGCTGTCAATGTTACAGAATAAAGTCCTGACTTATTGTATATATGTACCGGATTTTTATCTGTCGAATTACTTCCATCTCCAAAATTCCATTTCCATGACGTTGGTGACCCTGTGCTCTGGTCTGTGAAACCAACTGCAAGAGGCACTTTTCCTGATGTAGGTGACGCAGAGAAGTTGGTGGCAGGAGCATTTAGAATGCTTGAAACTATGATATAGCTGGATTTTGTTAATCTATTGCTGCCGTCCTCGTTACTTGCTGTTAATGTAACAGAATATAATCCTGGTTTACTATACGTATGTACAGGGTTCTTCCCGGTTGAATAAGCTCCGTCTCCAAAATTCCATTTCCATGATGTTGGTGATCCTGTACTCTGGTCAGTAAAAGTAACGGTATGAGGCGCTTTTCCTGAAGCTGGAGATGCAGAAAAAGCAGCAACGGGGGCTTCATACTCATTTGAAGCAATAATATAGCTGGATTTAGTTACTGTACTACTGTTCCCTGTTTCGTTTAATACCAATGTAACAGAGTATTTTCCCGATTTTTTATATATATGCATAGGATTTTTTTCCGTTGAATAAGTTCCATCTCCAAAAGTCCAGTTCCATGAGGTCGGAGATCCTATACTCTGGTCAGTAAAACTAACGCTAAGTGGGGTTTCTCCTGAAGTAGGGGATGCAGAAAATCCTGGGTGCGGTAGAACAGTTACTGTGGCGAATCTCAAATCAGTGCCGTTTGCATTGTTTACTTTAAGCGTTACATTGTAATTCCCTGCACTAGAATAAGTGTGTACTGAATTCTGCTGTGTTGAACTGGATTTATCTCCAAAGTTCCAGTCCCACTCATCTGCATCCTTCGATAAATCCGTAAACTGGACCGAAAGAGGAGCATAACCGAATGTGAGGTTGCTGCTAAAGTTTGCAATAGGATAAACTGGTTGTGCTGGGAGAGGACTAATAAATTGACCGAAAGCAACAGGACTGAAACCTGTATTTACCGTGGCTGTAACCTTGTTTGTGGCTGTGTCAATTACCGAAACAGTTTTTCCGAGATTATCGTTGTCGCCGGAGTTCGCTACATATGCCCTTGTTCCATCCGGTGTGACTGAAATTCCGTATGGATTTTTTCCGACTTTTACAGTAGCTATAACAGTTTTTGTTTCTGTGTCAATTACCGAGACATCGTTACTGCCTTCATTTGCCACATATACTACTTCTCCGTCCGGGCTGACTGCAATTCCCATGGGCCATTTTCCTACAGGTACTGTGGAGGTAACAGTGTTTGAACTCGTATTAATTACAGAAATCGTGTTACTTTCGCAATTTGCCACATATAGTTCTGTTCCATTCTGGTTACCTGTAACCACCCCACAAGGGCCAAGTTCAACCTTCACAGTCGCTATAACGGTGTTAGTGGTGGTATCAATTACAGAAACATTGTTGCTATAACGGTTCGTCACATATACTTTCGTTCCATCCGGTATGATTGCAACCCCTAATGGATTAGTTCCTACAGGCACTGTGGCTGTAACAGTGTTTGTAGATGTATCAATTACAGAGACACCTTTAACATCACGATCCGCCACATAGAGTTTTTTCCCATCTTGGGTGATTGCAATTCCACAGGGACTGTATTTATATCCTATATCCACGGTAGCTGTAACCTTGTTTATTGCCGTGTCAATTACCGAGACAGTCCCACGGTCGCCGTACTTGGTATTAGTCACATATGTCCTTGCTCCATCCGGGCTGACTGCAACTCCCATAGGATTGGTTCCTACAGGTACCGTGGCTGTAACATTGTTGTTTCCTGTGTTAATTACAGAAACAGTATTGCTGTTGAGATTCGTAATAAATGCGTATGAAGGTGCAGGAGAGCCTTTTGGTACAACATTTACTGTAGCCAACTTTGAATCTGTGCCATTTGAATTGCTTACTGTCAGGCTAACAGTATAGATTCCTGCTGAAGAATAGGTATGCGTGGGATTCTGCTTTGTTGAACCAGACCCATCTCCAAAGTCCCAAACCCATTTGATTGCATTCTTTGAGAGATCTGTAAACTGGACAGGTACAGAAGGAAAAATATAATCTGATGTGATATCGCTGCTGAAGTTCGCTGAAGGATAAGATGGTTGTACCGGGATAGAACCTATAAACTGGCCAGAAGCATAAGGGCTGTTTCCTACGCGCACTGTGGCTGTAACAGTGTTAGTCGTAGTGTCAATTACAGATACAGTATTATAGAAGTTGATCGCGACATATACTTTTTTTCCGTCCGGTGTGACTGCAACTCCCATAGGATTTGATCCTACAGGTATTGTGGCTGTAACTTCATTTGTTGCCGTGTCAATTACCGAGACAGTGCTGAAATATTCATCGTTATTAGTCACATATACTTTTTTTCCATCTGGATTGACTGCAACTCCAAAAGGAACTCCTCCCCCAACCTTCACTGTGTTTGTTACACTGTTTGTTGCCGTGTCAACTACAGATATACTCTTACTGTCGGAGTTCACTACGTACACCCTTGTTCCATCTGGTGTGACCGCAATTTCCTTTGGACTTTTTCCTACGGATACCGTAGCTATAACAGCTTTTGTGGCAGTGTCAATTATTGAGACAGTATTATCTCCATAATTTGTAACATATATCTTTTTACCATCTGGACTTACCGCTACTCCTTCAGGGTATTTTCCTGTGTTCAGCGTACTTACAACAGTATTTGCACTGGTGTCAATTACAGAAACATTATTGCTGTTATGATTTGCCACATATACTTTCGTTCCATTAGGGCTGACTGCAATTCCTTGAGGAGAACTGCCTACAGGCACTGTGGCTGTAATTTTATTTGTTGCCGTGTCAATTATAAATACATCGTTGCTGTAAGCATTTACCACGTATATCTTTGTTCCATTGGGATCAATTACAACTCCTATAGGATTGGACCCTACAGATATCGTGGCTGTAACTTTGTTTGTGGCTGTGTCAATTACAGAGATATCATCACTCTCTGCGTTTGTAATGTATGCAAATGGTGAGGCACCTGCGATGCTCACCAACATTAAAAAAGTAAGTGCTATTATTCCCAAAATTTTATTGAAGATCTGACCCCTAAATCTTCTATTACAATTCGTTCCTTTCATTTAAGATCCCTGAGTATATGTATTTTTAAATTTATTGAAAACTTCAAAGAACCTTAAAACTTGACCAGTTTTCGTAAGGTAATATAACAATTCGTTGAAGTCATAGTTTTTTAGATTACATTGGTTACTGCAACAAGGTACGGCTATAAAAACGACGATGTGAAGAGAAAATCACAAAACATTATTGAATAGTTGTAAATTAATGGATAATAATCTTTCTTTTATTAGCCGGTTTAATAAATATATGTTCTTTTTTTAATATATATATTTATTTTTTAATATTACTCTTCCTCAAAAATACCTTCTGAATGAAAAATTCCTAGAGAAAAAATCTTTGTTATAGGAGACACCGTTAATTGATGAGACCAAACAGAATTAAATTTCAGTATAAAAACAAGGAAAAATTCGAAGATATTAGGAAGATTTTACTATAAGAACTATAAGAAGACAGATACAATAAATCAATCATTTTCAATGCTTACGGTCTCTCCTACAGAAAGCATGAGTTCTCCGTAGAGCAGCTTTTCCAGAGTTTCTGCTACATATTTCCTTTGCTGGTATTTCTGGATATCCTCATGCATTCTGAGGTCAGAATCTACTTGTACTCTCACGAGGGCGAAATGAAAGGCTTTTTCGTTCTTAATAGGTGCGGTATAGAAAGTTTCCAGCAGGTAAGGGAGTTTGAGGGGATCTTCTATAACTTCGCTTAAAAGCAGCATCTCTTCAGGAATATCCTGATAGTGTGAGGATATATCTTTTCTCCCTGTAATAAGTTGCAGGTTTTTTTCGGAATACTTTTTTTCGAGGATAATAATTTCGCCAATTATGCTTTTCACCTCTTGTTCAGATTAAGTTTCCCTATACAGGCTTTAGGGTAAGTTGTCAGTATTCTCTGAATTTCCCTGAATGATACTGAAGCGGTAATTCTACCTACTCTTTGTAAAAGGGAATAAAAAGGCTTCAAGCCAGCATTCCCTTTACTATAGTGTCAATAGCGTCGTCTTCTTCAAGACCGCGAGCCATGAGGGTTTCAACTTCTTTTTTGTCCACACACCCGATTGCAGCCTCGTGGGTTACCTTGGCAAGAGGATTATCGACCCGTACAATGGGGATAGCTTCGGCTTTTGCATTGCCCTGGATAACCTCCATGCAGTCTACATGACCTCTTGCTCTTGGGGCATGGCCTTCGGTAATTCCCCTGAACTCTGATTCTGCGTTATCGGTAATGGCTAATCGGCTTTTGATTACGCTTCTGGCATTTTCCCCATTAAGGGATACTTTTTCTATGACTTTTATTTTATCGTCTTTTTTCCCATAAACCTTGGTAACCATCTCACAGACGGAGTCTTTCTCGGCATCTACGCTGTAATCAAACTCCAGATAACCTACCCTACCCGAAACCAGAGAGAAATTAGTACAGTAACTGCCTCCTTCCTCTATCTTTATATGGGCCCTCGGAACCACCTGAATTCCTCCATGGGGGCCGTGAAAGTGGGTTTCTATATACTTTAATGAGGCGTTTTTTCCTATATGCATCTGAGCGTCCATTCTATGAATAATCTTTACGGCATTAGGAAATGTACAATGGGCAATGAGTTCAACAGCCGAGTCTTCTTCGGCCACGAAATTCATATTTATTTCTTGGAGTCCGTCTTCAGGAATAAGCCCAAAGCAAAGGTGGACAGGAAGTGGAATCTTGTACCCTTTTTTGATGGTCATTTTAACATCCACTCCATGTTTGGTCTCCTGGGTTTCTAGCACGATTCCTTCTGTCCCATTCGCATTGAGTACCTTATTTCCGCTAATCACAAGGCTTGCAAGTTCGTGCTGATGCAGGACTGCAGCATCTCCCCCGGCTGCCGAATAAGCTGCATCCATACTTTCAATTTCATTGGAAAGCGTATTAATAGTTATTTGAGTCATTTTTCAGGCCGCCTTTGGTGGGGATACTCTGCTGTCACACGGTATGCACCTGTTTTTGAAAAATTCACTGATTTCCAGAGGGTCTCCGCTTCTGAGGATAACCCCTTCACACATAAGGGATGCTTTATCGGAAGCGGCTGCAATTTCTTTCCGATGGGTAATTACAAGTACCGAGGAGCCGTTTTCCTTGAAAGTCTGGATCAGGTTTACGATTTCCTTTAGGGAAACAACATCAATTCCGGAGTCTGGTTCATCAAGAATTGCAAGCTTCGGTTTCATTGTAATTATAGAAGCAAGTTCTATGCGTTTTCTTTCGCCTCCGCTGAGCGCCTCGCCAACTTCCCTATCAAGGTATTTTTCGGGTTTAAGGTCGACTTTCTTCAGGGCATCTTTCAGGTCCTCTTCAGTAATGCCTCCTTTATTTTTTGCCCCGATTGCCAGGTAATCTCTGACCTTGAGCCCTTCAAAACGGGCTGGTTCCTGCCAGGCAAGGGTAATGCCCTTTCTTGCGCGTTCGGTTATTGAAAGTTTTGTAATATCTTCCCCATCAAAGATGAGGCTGCCTTCTTCGTGTTCATAACCCTGGAGTCCCATCAGGGTGTAGGCAAGGGTACTTTTTCCTGCACCATTTGCACCGATAATGCTGTGAATTTCCCGGTCGCCGACCTCAAGATTAACCCCTCGTAGGATTTTCTTCCCATCACGGCTCAGCACCAGGTTTTTTAAAGATAGAATCTACGACACCTCTATAATTTTTTAGTTTTTGCCCTGCAGCAGATCCTTGCAGTGCTGCAAATCCTTTACGGTATTTACATTTATTGCTAGTTCGGGATTATCAAGTATCAGATTAAAGTCTTCCTGTTCTTGTCGGATTTGAGAACTGTCCAGAATATTAACTCCGGCAGGTACTATCAGCTTCCCATCCTTGTTAAAGACCGTATCCGGCCTGATTCCGGCTCCTTTGCAGATATTGATAGGAACATAAACCGAAAGTGCCGGCTTTCCTTCTTCTTTATATTTTTCTATTACCGAATCGATCAGCTCAGGGTTTATCAAGGGAAGGTCTGACATAATAATCATTACAGGGCCAACTGTTTCCGCAGTTTCAACCGCATGGATCATATCCCCTACATAATTTCCGCCAAACGTCCTGATTACGCGGACTTCTCCTTTGTAGCGTTCCTGGATCATAATTTCGGTCTTGGGGGTAACAGGAGAGACCGCTACAAAAACCCTGTCTATATTCTTTGAGGCCCTGAGGGTATCTATCACGTAGGCTATAAGCGGTTTTCCAAGTAACTCTACACAAGGCTTTTCCCCCATCCCAAGCCTCTGTCCGAATCCCCCTGCCATTACAATAGCGTCCATTTTAAACCTCCCATATATCCGTTAAATGAAAGTTTCAGGAGAACTGCGAGAACAATGAGCGCAGTTACCCGACCAATTTCGTTAGCAGTACCTATTCCGTCGCCATTTAAGCCTCCGAAATGGGCATAGCTTCGGTTAAGAATTACCAGAGCCGAGATACAGGCTCCCAGATAAGGCAACAGTCCTATCCACCCGAAAGGCAGAAAGCAAACAATGGCTCCGAATACAAGTCCTATCAGGAAATTCTTTCTGGTTGCCCCGCTTATAGTCATGGCTCCCAGGCCAGGATAGGCCTGTTTTTCCTGTGGAGGTATAGGCTTTCCAAAGGCCGCGATAGTTAGCATGGACTGCTTTGCACTGACCTCTGCAATAAACATTGATGCAAACATTAAAACCGGAAGGTTCGCCCCGAAAACAGCGGAGCCTCCTTCCTGGACTGCCCTTATAGAACTGTATAGAGTAAGTAACAACAGAATGCAGAAGGACACGCCTCCTGTCCCGATGGTTGTATCTTTTAGGGCCTTGATCTTCTTCTCAATAGACCCATGGGCCATAAAACCGTCCCCTATGTCCGTGACTCCATCGAGGTGGTTAAAGCCAGTAAGATAATATATGAATCCCATGATAAGGGCTGCAAGTACAGGCCCGGGAAATATTACCTGTCCTATGTATGCAACTGCCCCTATCAGAAGCCCAAGTACGGCTCCAACAACGGGATAAAAATAGATTTTCTTCATGAGTTCGTCAATTCCTTCCATGCTGATCCCCACAGGGATCGTGGACAGGAAGCCAAACCCCGATTTAAAAGCAAGCAAATATGAATTCATTGTGAACCGCCTGTTTTTCAATCCTTTCTGTCTTTCAGTCCTTCCCTACAAATTCTGCCATTCCTCTTGAATACATATTGGAAGACACGCCTCCTATAAGACCTCCGATCACGTCATCCATAAAAGGCCCGAGCTTTGCAAGTATTCCAGGCTTTTGTTTATCAAACCTGACAAACTCAAAAGCGCCCTTGGAGCCGCTGATATAGGTTGCAATACTTGTACCGAGCACTTCATCCGCAATTATAAAAGTAAGGTCCTTTTCATAGGAACTTTTGCTGAGATTCGGAAGGGTTCCTGCCCTTCCTTCTCTCTCCAGCAGGATTCCGGAATAGATCAGAAGGCAGAGGTTTGGATCCGAAAGTGCGTACTTGAGTTCCCTTTTAAATAAAGCATCGGCTTTCTCACTGGTCTCAATCCCTGGATGGGGGACATACATTTCCAGAGCAGTATCAGCAAGGTCCTGAACACTGATGCCTTCTTCAGCAAGGACATCGAGGATGTCGACTGTAGCTTTTTCTTCTACTTTCTCAGGCTGCCCTTTTTTAAGGTCTCTTTCCTCAATATCGGATAACTTCATATGATCACTTCGGGGTTGTTAAAACGGTTCTATTAATTTTTGAAAATCTTTAACATTATAAGCCGACTTTTCACAGAGTCCCGGTTTCCTTAGAATTCGGATTATCTCAGGAACCGGGCTTCTGGCAGGTAAAGAAAGGGTCATGGGTGCAGGTGCGTCCCTGCTAATTGAATTACTGCAGCACAGGCAGCAAGCGAGAAGCCTGAAGCAACTGCTATTAATTGGGATACCCTTTTTATATCTTTTACTTCGGTCGGGGGATATAAGGCCCCAAGTATATAAGTACCAGGTTTTTCGAGTTTGACTCCGAGCGCTCCTGCAGTAGCTGCCATGGGATAGCCGGAATTAGGGGACGGAGTTTTCATTCCATCTTCAAGAGCACTCTTTATGCTGTTGAAGGGGGATGTTTTTCCCTGTTTTTTCGAGAGCAGACTCACTGTGAAGGCTGCCGCAAGAATGAATATAACGGAGATGCGGGCAGGAATCCAATTCAGTACATCATCGGATTTCGCTGAGAAGTATCCGAGTTCCCTGTAGGGTTCGGTTTTGTACCCAACCATTGAATCCAAGGTACTTATGGCTTTAAATGCATATGCCGCCACAAGCCCGAATTCTCCGAAAAGGGTATAATAGAAAATGGGACTTAGGATGCCGTCAACATAGTTTTCTGATACGGATTCAATAACTGCGGAAGACATCTGGATTCTGGTAAGTTTGGAAGTGTTCCGGCTTACGTATATCGGGAGCAGTTCCCGAACTTTATCAAGCCTGTTTGCTTCAAGATGCCCGTAAATTTCCCTTGCAGGGCTGAGCAGGCAGTTAACAGCAAAAGTGGCTTTCAGGAAATAAGCTTCGAGAAGAAGGGCAAGCACCCTGGGAATTCCCGGAAGGGCAGCAATGTAAAGCACGGAGTACCCCAGCAAAGCTGCGAAAAAGACACAGCAGAGAGCCATTGCAACTCCGTAGGCTTTCCTGTGGGTTTGAGGAGCCGCATTTTTAAAAACATTAATTAATTTTCCTATCCACACAACAGGGTGTACGGCAGCAGGCGGCTCCCCAAAAAATATATCTATAGCGGCTGCTAGCAAAAGCACAAGGGCAAGGTGCCCGCTGTCCGGCACGATCATAGGATAGGCTCCATTACTTTCTTCCAGGCGACTTTCACAAGTTCGTCCGTATCTCCTTCCTGCATAAGGCAGTCAAGGATCTTCTGCGCGGTTTCCGTATTGTGAACCAAATGACAGTCAACACAGCTCCAGACTTTTCCGCCTCTTGAGCTCTGGATCCATTTTCCTCCTGTGCGCTCGTCTTCACAGGGATAGAACGGACAGAAGCAGAAGGTACAGTTCTGGCCTTCAAAGTGACAGGGATAGTATTCACAGGTTTTCCTACCTCCTATGCCTTCTTCAGAGGCTTTTTCAATCACATTCTGGAGCTCTTGTTTTGCCTGTTCTTTGCCCCATTGGGTAATTACATCCCCGATTGCAGCAATCAGCCTGTCATTTTCTTCTGCAGTCCGAACTGCAAGCCTTATGTAATCCTTTCCAAGGCCATGGAGGGAAGAACAGTCCCTTATAAGTACTCCACGTGCTGCCAGACGTGCAGTTAATTCCGTTGAATCAAGCATGAATTTGCTGATATTGACTAAGATAAAGTTTACATTCACTTCCCCGGCTTTAAAACCCCTGATCCTGTCGAGTTTGGCTTTAAACTTCTCTCCTTCTTCCTTGATCATATCCCTTGCTTTTTTCAGGTACGGGTTTTCAATTCCGCCTTCAACATTAAGAAGAGCAGTCCCGACAGCGTTTGCCAAAGTTCCTAAGTTCCAGGAAAGCCTGGCAGTATCCAGGATTTCAGCCACTTCAGGGGAAGCTATTCCAAAACCCATCCTGATTCCCGGGATTGCAAAGTCCTTTGTAAGGGAACGCATGACAAAAACGTAATTATTGCTTGCTGCAAGGTCTGCAACGCTTTGTGTAGGATCAGAGAGCTCAATAAAAGCCTCATCTATGAAGAGGAGGGTTTTGTGCTTAGTGCAGCGTTCTGCAAGGGTTTTAATTTCTTCTCGAGTACGGAGTTTTCCGGTCGGGTTATTGGGGTTGCAAATAAACAGAATTTTTGCTTTTTCCAGAAGCTCGTCAGGAAGCGTATCGACTTCATCCTGGCTTGGATACTGTGGTTCTGCTCCCATAATCCGGCACTGCATCTCGTATTCTCCAAAAGTGGGCCAGGGCAGAAGGACAATATCTCCTTTCTCAACTACACATTCCACTACAAGCCTGATTATTTCCGTTGAGCCGTTACCAGGAATTATATTTTGTGGGCTTACTCCAAGTCCTACGAACTTTGCAGCCGCCTCTCGAAACTCAGGATATCTATTATCAGGATATTCTGTAAGTTTTTTAAAACCGGTTTTAAGAATCTCGTCAAAGTTCAATCCGGTTTCCGGATGCTCAAAGGGGTTTCCCAGAGGATTAAAGTTTGCACTGAAGTCAAGAATTTCGCTTTCAGGAATCCCATAAGTCTCAGATGTTTCCTGAATCAGCCCTCCATGCCTGCAGGGTTTCAGGTCCAGTAGATGTTTCCTTAAAGGTACACTTCTTTGCTCGGACACGGTGATCGCAAATATTTAGTGTAAATCATGTATATTAATCTGCTTATTATATTATTCAACGTAAACTTGCCTTTATTTGCTTTACAATTGTTTGATTGCGAAAACTTTGGTTTTCGGAATCCATTCTACTTTATTTTACAGACTAACTATATTAATCCTGTCTCTAAAGCTTCTATTTCCTGCTGGTTTTAGATAGCATCGAAAAAGTAAAATAGCTTGCTTTTAACTAGTACAATCCAGAAGCGCTAAAAAGCTCCAAATTATGCCTTAAAATAATTATTTTATATCATACCTTAAAATAGTTGTTTTAAATTTGAGATTATCAGGTGCATTTAAAAATGACAGTCAATAGACCAAGAGGGACCCGGGACTTTTTACCTGCCGATACTGCCCGGAGAAGATACGTGGAAAGTATTATGCGAGATGTTGCCCGCAAATGGGGCTACAGTGAAATCATTACGCCCACGTTTGAACATCTGGATCTTTTCACCCTGAAGTCAGGGGAAGGAATCATAGGGGAACTCTACAACTTTACGGACAAAGGTGGCAGGGAAATGACCCTCAGGCCTGAACTTACCGCTCCTGTCATGCGCCTGTATGTGAACGAACTTCAGCCATTTCCTAAGCCTTTAAAATTATTCTACTTCGAAAACTGTTTCCGTTATGAGCGCCCCCAGAAAGGTCGTTTCAGGGAATTCTGGCAGTTCGGGGTTGAACTTATAGGAAGCGGAAAATCCGATTCCGATGCCGAGGTTATTGCCCTTGCCGCTGCCATGTTAAAAGCTGTCGGAGTAAAGGGCGATATGAAGCTAGGAAATCTTGCAGTCATACGCACGCTTTTGAGCGGACTTGAACCCGAAATAGTGAGCAAGGTCATGCGGCTTGTGGACAAGAAAGAGTATGCAGGTCTTGAAGCCCTGCTTGAAGAAATCGGAGCCGAAGAGCAGCTCAAATCTGACCTTTTCCACCTGATTAAGCTTGAAGGCAAGCATATCCTCCCCGAGGTAATAAAAATCGTAGGAAATATCCCTGAGCTTGTAAGCTTTGAAAAGACCCTCAAGCTTCTCGACGCATACGGAGTCGATTACTCCCTTGACTTCGGAATCGCCCGCGGGCTTGACTACTACACAGGCATGGTTTTTGAGGTCTATGCTGAGGGCCTCGGCGCCCAGAAGCAGGTCTGTGGAGGCGGCTCTTACCAGCTTATCCAGCTTTTCGGAGGCGGAGACGTGCCTTCAACTGGCTTCGGGATAGGCTTTGATCGGATTATGGAAATCTGCCCTCTTACTCCGCCTGCCCCTAAAACCCTTATGTTGATCTCGAAACCCGATGTCCATCTGGAAGCGATAGGTTTTGCCAATGAATTGAGAAAATACGTGCCAGTCCATGTAGACATCATGGAGCGCAATTTCAAAGCCCAGCTCTCCTATGCAAATACCATCAACGCTGACTACGTGGTCATAGTCGGGGAAAAAGAACTCGAAGTCGGAAAACTGACTCTGAGAGATATGGTTTCAGGAGAACAGGAACTTCTGACGCTGGAAGAGATTATCGAGAAGGTTTGTTAAATGCGGGATTAAGACAACTCGCTTTCTATTTTTTTTCAAATCTTTTGTAATTGTTCCCATTTTAATTTTTTAATTATCATATGACCTATGTGCTTGGACTGAGAAATCGATAGCATTAACCTATATTCTTACTGGATCGTAAACGAAAGTTTAATATCTACGTAAGTAATTTCCATTTATAACCTTTGTTTATTGAGATAAACTGTGGTTTCAAAAACTTCATTAGAGTCCGTTATTAGGCATCTTAACTAAGTTTTATAAATTTTTAAAGAAATAAACTCAAATTTTAAGCTAAATTAAAACGTATTTTTAAGGGGAGATTTAATTTAGTGGTATTTATAGAAATAAAACGCTCTGTAATGTGTTATTTTCTAAATATTTTTAAGGCCTAAAATTTTCCCTTAAATTTAAAGGGGTACAAAATTGTATTAGTGGAGGGATAGACTTGAATAAACAATATTTGTCAGGTTTTGCTGCAATCTTTATTGCGCTTCTCATAATTGCTCCGGGTATTGCAGGAGCAGCACCCAAAATTGGTTGTACTGTTCCAGATGCATATCAGAATGTTACGGCTTGTCAAGCTAAAAACATACTCGAAAATAAAGACGTATTCCTTCTGGACGTTCGCACGCCTGCAGAGTATAATTATTCTCACATTGAAGGAGCGACATTAATACCTTTAAAAAATGTACCGGCACATGATCCTGTTAATTTGTCCGACGATAAGCTATTGCCTAATCGAATGAAAGAACTGCCAAAAGACAAAAACACAAAAATAGTTGTTTACTGCTATTCCGGGAAACGGGGTGGCATTGCAAGCCAAATGATAGCAGATGCCGGTTACAAGAGAGTATATAACATTCAAGGCGGTCTCACAGCATGGGTAAATGAAGGATATCCAGTTGTAATTGATTCTGCAAAATGGTCAGCTAATTATCCTCATTATCCGTAAAGAAATAATATATGCATATTCCCAGCTTTTGTAGAAATCATCTTATTTAGGAATTTCTAAATACTTATACCAAGGTACAAAGTTAAATCTCAGTGATTGAATAGAGGATTTCTACAGAGCCTATATTTTACATTTAGGACTCACGTGATTGAACTAGAAACTCAATAACGTTAAACCATATTGTTTTTCCCTATTTATTAATATAATTAACATTTTATGGCGTAAATTGCTGAAAATAATAGTACGGTAAATAAATAATAGTACAGCGAATTTTTCATATTTCGATTTTTACTTTCAGCAGATTTTCGAGATATTGTACATAACAACATCTTTAACTGTATGTAAGTAATTACTTACTTACATGGAAGATACAGAACAAAGAATATTAGACGCAGCTTTGAGAGAATTCGCCAGCGAAGGATACACGGGTGCGACTACTCGGAGAATTGCGAAAGAGGCAAATGTTGCCGAGGTAACTTTGTTCCGAAAATTCAAGTCAAAAGAAAACCTGCTGAAAGAGGTATTAATTAATAATCGAACTATTTTTTCATCACTGGATGACTTATCTCATTTATTCCCAAAAGAAAAGGATGTAGATCTTGAGACAGAGCTTCGTATTTTAGGGAAAAATATTGCAAAAGCTATGAGGGATAGAAAGAAGGATAGTAAACGCCGGATGTTTATGCTCATGTTGTTTGAAGAAGGGAGAAGGAGACCTGAAGTCGCTGAGGCTCTATCATCTCTTCTTCAAATGAATATAAACCCTTTAAGTGAATATTTTGAGCTACAAATTAAAAATGGGAAAATGCGAAATATCAATCCTCGATCGGCTTCAATAACTTTTGTCGGTTATTTTGTCCATACATCTTTACTCCGAGAGGTAATCGGTGACGGTTTTTTGGGTAATAATGATGAGGAGATTGATGGATTTATTGACATATTTATTAAAGGTATCCTGAAGGTTGAGGATATGAAAAATAGGTGAGTAAATGGAGCCAATTATTGAGGTCAAAAATCTTGTTAAAGTTTTTCATTCACGAAGAAGGAAAATCACTGCAGTTAATGACGTCAGCTTCGATGTATTCAAAGGAGAAATTTTTGGCATGATAGGACCAAATGGAGCTGGCAAATCCACTACGTTTTCCATGCTTACCACATTAATAAAACCTACTAGTGGCAGTATAAAAGTTGCGGGCCTTGATGTTGAAAATCAGGACTACAAAATAAGACCACTTATAGGTATAGTTCCGCAGAAGCTCAGCCTTTACCCACTCCTTACAGCCAGGGAAAACCTGGAACTTATGGGGAACCTCTACCATGTTCCAAAAAAGGTCATGGAAGAAAAAATCGATTACTATCTAAAGCTTGTAGGGCTCGAAGCTAGTGCTGACCGGTATACAGGAGGCTTTTCTGGCGGTATGAAGCAGCGCTTATCAGTTATCGCCGCAGTATTACACGACCCTCAGATTCTATTCTGGGACGAACCTTCAACCGGGCTTGATCCCCAGACTAGGAATGTTATCTGGAAACTTGCTAGAAAATTCAACGAGGAAGGAAGAACCCTAGTTTTTACAACTCATTACATGGAGGAGGCGGATAATCTCTGTGACAGGGTTGCTGTAATGGATTCCGGAAAAATGGTAGCTCTTGATAACCCTGAACGTTTAAAGGAAACTACAGGGAGTACAAATCTTGAAGAAGTTTTTGTACACTTTACAGGGGAAGAGGTACGTGATTAAATGACAATAAAAACTGAGCTAAAGGATTCATTAATAGTAGCGAAAAAGGAATTCAAAATACTCTCCAGAAAAAAAGCGCTCATTTTTCCTTTGTTTTTATTTCCAATAATCATGATAGTCTTTTTCGGCTACGGCATGGGTGGCACGGTAAAAGATGCTCCTATTCTCATAATCAATGACGACTCAGGCAGGGCATCAAGTTCCCTTGTTCAGGAAATCGGAGGCTATACCCCCAAATACGATGCAAACCCAATGTTCTCGGTAACCTACACAAAGGACATGTCGCAGTCGGAAGCTGAGAGTAAAATAGATGCAGGAATTTATAAAGGCGCTCTGATTATTCCACAAAACTACAGCGATAGCATAGCCAAAAATGAGAGTGCGACTTTGACGCTTCTGACTGATTCCTCAGACACTACAACAAGTGGTGCAATCATAAATGCTTTGAGACAACTGTTGGCAAAAACCGGACTAGTATCTTTAAACATTCCCAGTATTTACGGCGATCTTGAATACCTTGACTTTATCACACCAGGTGTTATTGCTCTTACCGTGTTTATGGGTTGTATATCATCCATAGGTTCTGCGATTGCAGGAGAAAAAGAAAACGGTACCCTTGTTCGTATGTTAATGACGCCTGTGAGTAAGAGATCGGTAATTCTCGGGAAAACGATCTACCAGCTAATATTGCAATTAGCCAGAACTGTCGTCCTGATATTTGCAGCATACCTTCTTGTGGGATTTAATATGAATGGTAGCTGGCTCGCTGTTGCTCTGGTGCTTATCGTTTTCACTCTTAGTGGTGTAGGGATAGGGATAATCATGTCTTCAAGGGCAGAAGATATGGAATCTTTCATTCAATTAAACATGCTGGTTACTATGCCATCCATGTTTGTTACGGGTGTATTTTTCCCCTTGAGTTCGGTCCCTGGCTGGATGCGTTGTATAGCTTACTTTTTGCCTCTGACATATGCAATTGATGCTATGCGTACTATCATGATCAAGGGTCAGGGTTTGAGCGCTATATCTACCGATTTGATAATACTCACGCTCTTTGCAATTGTTACTTTCACTTTAGGTGTTCATCTTTTCAGGAGGGAAGCATAAAATGAAAAAAGTGATAATCATCTCTTTAATCTCTCTATTAATTGCTATGATATCATGTGCTGCAGGCGCTTCTAATACTCCGGATAATTATAATATCCCCCAAAGCTTTGATCTTGGAAAAAATTATTATAATGTGTATGGTAGTCCTGATCTTAATGCCAACATTATTGGAAGTAATGAGTTTGATAGAGATCAAACGGCTACTTTGAATATTGATATAATGAACAAAGGCAAATTGTTAGGATTTAAAAATGACAAAACTCCTTATGACTCTGATGAAATCTATGCAGCTCAGACCGAAATGAAACTTGAGAGTGGGATAGTGGACGCTACAAACGTAGTAGCTTCTCTTTCAACAGATCCGGGAAGCCCAATTGAAGTTAAGTCAGTCAGTCAGCAGATAGGTTCCATAAAAAGCGGAGAGAACTCCCCAGCACCAGCAAAATTCGATATAAAAATTGATAAAAAAGCAAAGGCTGGAGAATACAACCTTTATTTGAATCTTTCTTACGATTATCAAAAGAATGTGCATATTACGAATCCGAACGTTGCTGCTCAGACCTATGATGTGAGCCACTGGTATGGAATTATGAACCAGAGCCAGACATTAAAGATTAAAGTGAAAGATCAGGTCGATTTTGAAATTGTAAATACTACAGGCAGTCTTTCCCCAGGTGGGGAGAACATGATCGATATAACAATTAAAAACACTGGTGAGGAAGAAGCAAGAAACGTTAAAGCAATTATTAACCCAGCTGACCCTCTAAGTACAACCGATAGTACGGCATTTCTATATTCTATAGCACCTGGCAGTACGGCTGTTGCAAGGATTCAGATTAAAGCAGATAGTGAAGCTGTGCCCAAAGTATATGGAGTTGACACTGTATTAAAATACGAAAATCCAGAAGGTGATATTAAGTATACCGATATCCTTGATGCTCCGGTAGAAGTAAAAGAAGCTGGATTCTTCGAGAAGCTTTTTGGGTGGATTTAATGGCAGAAACTCTTGGTTTCTTTTATAGCTCAAGTGTAGACATTTAGCTCAGGTGAGGGACTTTATATCTTTATCTCTCACCTTACCAAAGGCTGAAGAGTTCTTATCCATTTTTATTCAACTTTTTTGTTGTCTTAAATAATTGAATATAGAATAAGCGAAAATATGTAAAAACTTATATCTTAAAGCAGCAAAATTATTCAGAGTCATTCAAGCCTTGAGAATTTACACGATACTGGTGCTTCGATTCCGAAATAAATTCATTACTGATTGGAATCTGTGACTTATGAATCTATTCGAAATTCAAGTTTTATGAATCTGTTTTGGAATCACAATACTACTGGGTTTTTATTTCAAATAAACATCTAGAGATATTATGCTATGATTTTTCAGTTAACTGTCTAAGTCTTAAAGTAATATCGGTAGATAAACTGGGAGATCGGTAGATAAACTGGGAGTATTGAGAATGGAGAAGACTGACGAATTTATTAATTATTGTTACAGCAAGATTTTAGGTAGAGTTCCTGATCATGAAGGAAAAGAACATTATCTTAAATTATTGAGCAAAGGTGTACCAAAACATGAAATATTAATCTCTTTTTTGGATTCTAATGAATATGCTGGTCGCCTAAAAAATTTCATAACGAATACACCCGAAAATTCGAAAACGGAGCAGACTTTTGACGAGTTTATTAATTATTGTTACAGCAAGATTTTAGGTAGAGTTCCTGATCCTGAAGGAAAAGCACATTATACTAAATTATTGAATAAAGGTATAACAAAACACGAAATATTAATCTCTCTTTTGAATTCTGATGAATATGCTGAGCGCATAAAGTATCTTATGAGTCCTACTATAAAATTCGCTCCTCCAGGACATTTCTACTCTCCATTGCCAAATCTGGATAACATCTCAAATTTATATCAAAAAATCGATAAATCCCGGAATCCTACTGGAATTGAGATCAACGGTGATAAGCAGATAGAATTACTCAAACAATTCCAGAAATATATCTCCATAGTTCCATTTGGAGATGGTTTCAAGCAGAATAATACCAGATATTTTTTTAACGGTAATGAGTGGTACAGTTACGGAGACGCAATTGTATTATTTTGCATGATCAATTACTTTAAGCCAGAACGGCTTGTTGAAGTGGGATCGGGTTATTCGTCACTTGTTACTCTTGACACCTGCGAATTATCAAATTTTAATACGAAAATTACCTTTATTGAACCTTATCCAGATCTTATTTTAAGTCTATTGTCTGATCGAGATGATCCAGAAAAGCTTATTTTAAGAAAAGAGGTTCAAGCGGTAGATCTATCTCTTTTTGAGGATCTGAATAGTGGGGATATTCTATTCGTAGATAGTTCCCATGTTGTAAAATTTGGTAGCGATGTTCTTTTTATTCTTTCCGAAATACTTCCCCGTCTCAAATCTGGTGTAATTATTCATTTTCACGATATCTTCTGGCCTTTTGAATATCCTCTTGAGTGGCTAGAACGTGCATGGAATGAGGCATACTTTTTAAAGACATTACTTATAAACAATAATAATTACGAAATTTTGTATTTCAATGATTATATGGGGCAAATGCATCCAGACTTGGTGAAGCAATACATGCCGCTTGCATTGAAAAATTTCGGATGCGGAATTTGGTTAAAAAAACTTTAATCTGAATTTTTCGTTGGTTGAATGCTTGAATAAGTGTTTATCATACGTTTCAAAACTAGATCTAATTATACCTGGCGTTAATCTTCAATCTTCAGTTTTTCGCTTCCTGGGTGTAGAAAAACGTGTTTATCATAGAGGTTTTTCAGCCTGATCGGAGCCAGACGCCTCCATGTCCCAACACAAAGTATATATGTTATGCTGCGTTCTCTAGTGATGTTTTTACCGAAAAACTCATGCTTTTCCAGGGATTCCTGAAAAGTCACACAGCAGTTTGTTGTGGCGGATTAAAATCTCCCGATCGATGTGTTGGTCCGTTATAGTCGGTAAAGATATAACTTCAGCCCGAAGATTCTCTTCAGGGCATCGATCAATTAATATCAGGAGAAATATTATGGCAAAAATGCATACCAAAAGAAGAGGTAAGTCAGGTTCCACTAGACCTATCAGAACCGAGCCGCCTGAGTGGTGCAAGATCAGCGCAGAAGAAGTTACTTCGATCACCCTTGACCTCTGGAAACAGGGTGTTTCCACTGCCGAAATCGGAATGATTTTAAGGGACCGCTACGGGGTTCCAGATACCAAACTTATTACAGGCAAGAAGATCACAACCATCCTCAAGGAAAACAGCGTTTCTCCAAACGTTCCGGAAGACCTCACAAACCTTATTGTTAAGGCTCTGAGACTCAGGAAGCACCTTTCTATTAACAAGAAAGATGTCCACAACAAGCGTGCCCTTAACCTGACTGAATCCAAAATTAGAAGGCTTGTTAAGTACTACCAGCAGGAAAAGGTACTTCCGAGAGACTGGTTCTACAAACCTGAAACTGCAGAAATGATGATTACCAGGTAAAAACCTGGAAATCTTTCTCTGGTCGGCTTTACCTCTCCGGCAAACCGCACCGCTATTTTAAAATCTACTTTTATTTTTTCTTTTATACTTTTTTCTCTGACGACTTTTTAATTTGTTATTTACTCTTTATCTTGTTTTTCTCTCTGCATTATCGGTTTTTATAAGTTCTGAGCGAGCACCACTTCAGGACTCCCAGGAACTACACAGCGCATACCTGCAATTTCTCCTATTATTACGGGGAGACCATACACTTCCTCGATAACCTGAGGCGTAATTACCTCGGCCCCTCCATGAGCGTGAACTTTCCCTCCTTTAAGGAAAATAAACCGGTCTGCGTACCTTAAGGCCTGATTGAGATCGTGCATTGTCATTACGGCTGCAATCCTGTGTTCAAGGACGATCTGCCTGATTATGGCCAGAATCTCAACCTGATTTCTCATATCAAGGCTGCTTGTAGGTTCGTCAAGGAGAAGGATTTTTGGCTCCTGTACGAGTGAGCGTGCGATTGCGACCTTCTGGAGTTCGCCTCCGCTCATTTCATCGATATATGCCAGGCGGAGTTTTTCCATGGAAAGTAACCTGAAAACCGAATCGACTATTCGGAGGTCTTTTTCTGTAACATCCCATTTAATATGGGGCCGCCTTCCTAGCAGGACTGCATCAAAAGCGGTCAGCCTTCCGGTTTCCACCCGCTGGGGAACATACCCGATAAGGCGTGCAATCTCCATTGTTCCAAGGTCAAAAAGGTTATTCCCGTCAAGATGAACTGCTCCTCCTTTGGGGCGGAGAATCCTGTTAAGGCATTTTAAAAGTGTAGTCTTGCCAACTCCATTGGGCCCAAGGATTGCTACAACTTCCCCTTCCTCTATGGAAAAGGCGACTTCATGTAGAATTTTACGGTTGCGATACAAGAATTCAAGTTCTTCTACTGAAAGAATCATCGTTTGTACCCCTTAAGAAGTAAGTATATGAAAACAGGTGCTCCCATGAACGCAGTAAGAATAGATACGGGCAGTACATATGGCGAAATTATAAGCCTTGCCGCAGTATCGGATGCCAGAAGCAGAATTCCTCCAAACAGGATAGAACCTGGTATCAGGTAACGCTGGTCATCACCTATGACTCTTCTGACCATATGAGGACAGACCAGCCCTACAAATCCTATAACCCCAAGAAACGCAACAATCACTGCAGAGACTAGGGCTGCGACTACCATGCCTACCAACCTTGTCCTTTCCACATTGACCCCGAGGCCTTTTGCAGTTTCATCTCCAGCATCTATGGCATTGTAGTTCCAGCAGTTAGTAATGAAGAAGATAATCGCAAGCAGCACGACGGCTGTCATTATTTCAAGTTCCAGCCAGTTCACTCTTCCTACATCACCAAAAGTCCAGAAAACGACCGCTGCAAGCTGGGTATCGTCAGCAAAGTACTGGAGAAACGCCGTGCCTGCGGTAAAGAGGGAAGAAAGCGCAACTCCTGCAAGTACCATTACCTCGGGTGAAGCCCCCCGTATACTTGAGATTAGCAGAATTACTCCGGTTGCAAGGAGGCAAAAGAAAAAGGCTACTATTGTTGTCAGGTAAGGGTTGTTAATTGTTACAGCATCTGCAACTGTGGACTGTACTTTTCCGGTGCCGAGAACCACAACAGATACTGCAGCTCCGAAAGCACCGGCATTTGAAATTCCAAGTGTGAAAGGAGATGCAATGGGATTACGCAGGATAGACTGCATCACAACTCCTGCAACTGAAAGTCCGGCTCCTGCGACTATTGCAGCCAGGGCTTGAGGGAGTCGGATGTTCCATATTATTAAATCCCATTTTGTAGAAACACTGTGCCCCATTATGGTTTGCAGCACTTCATAAGGCGGTATTGTCACCGCGCCTACCGAGATTGAGTAAACAAGCATAATAAAGAGGAGCAGAAGCCCCCCCATGATCCAGAAGTATTTTCTGCGTATATACACGAGATAATCTTCCGGAACTGCTCCTTTGGCGAAATGCACCTGTTTATACCCTCCATCATAGTGGGATCTGCTTGAATCCCATGTTATTGTACTGTCCGTTCAGGTCTGAGAATACAGGTTTTCCAACAAAGAAAGTGTATATCTCGTCAGCTTTTGCTTCCGGATCGATATCTTCAAACCTGTCAGGATAGAGCACTTTTCCAACAAAATAAGCGTTTGCAAGCACGGATTCATAGTTGGTGCTGTAGAAGTTGTAAGGAATTACTCCATAGACCCTGCCATTCTTTACAGCCGAGAGCCCTGCGAGGGACGTATCATTCTTGAGCTCTCCGATCGCTCCTTCATTTCCAAGCTGGAGGGTGCCAACATCGATAAATATATAATCGGGATCCCAGTCTACAAGTGCCTCTTTGGCAATATCCGCATGCTCTGTGCCCATTCCGGCTGCAACATTCTTTGCATTCACCCAGAGGAATGGCGCATAAGCGGGCTCTGTGGAGATTATCCCGTGAGCGCCTGCCATACTCACCCCGCCAACATAGACAGTTTTTCTTTCAGATTCCGGAATGTCTGCAGTCCTGTTTTCAAGGTCCTGCATGGTAGCTTCGATATACGAGATTACTTCTTCTGCCCTTTCCTGTTTCCTCATGGCCTCGCCCATGATCCTGAGAGAGCTATACATTTCGGTTTTCTGCTCCTCATTATTCAAAGACCCGTAAGGGAAGGAAACCACGGGAATAACTGTTTTTTCCTGAAGAGCGTCGGCATCAGTAGCAGTTGATGATGATGCCTGGCCAATCATACTGCTTTTCAGGATAACCTGAGGGTTAACCTCAAGGATCTTTTCAGGGTCGTCTTCCCCTCTTGCCTCCCCTATTAGGGGATATTCTTTAAGCTGCGGATTAGCATGGACATAGGGGCGCCCCTCAATTTCGTTTTCCTTTTTCTCCATGCTGTCAACCCCTACTATATGATCCTGAGCCTGGAGGTATACAAGATAGCGGAGGCATCCGGCTCCTGAGCAAACAACCCGTTCCACATTCTCAGGTATGGTGACTTCCCTGCCGAACCCATCCGTAAGTGTAATCATTCCAGATTCTGCTGCTTTGTCAGCATCCACAGCCCCTGAAGCTTCTGCTGGAGCCGATACTTCAGGATTTTTATTAGATGCGGATTTGTCTGTGCATCCTGAAGTCATTACCAGGGCAGCAATGAATATTCCTATTAAAATAATTTTATTTAATTTATTACTATGACCTAGTTTCATGTTACTTCCCTCTATGATCAAAGAGTAAAAGTATTACATATAATTAACTAAATTTTCTTATTTATTATCTAGACCTCAATAACTTTCCGAAAGTGATGAGCTATTGTGAATTTTAAAGCCAGACAAAGATAAACTTGCGGTGTAATCTGATCGGCTTGTTTTTTATTACTGAAAACGAGAACCTATGATTGCGGCTGTTCTTTGGTGGGTTTATGCCTGTAAAAAGTTAACTCTGTGAAAGCTGACCCGGTAAAAATATGAACTAAAAGGGAATAAAATTGTAAGAATTAGATAAAAACACCACAGTAAAAAACAACAAAAATAGAATAAATGTAGTTTAAAAAATAAACAAAAACTGTATGAAGTAATTATTGAGCGGATCCCAAAGCTCAAAATTACTTCTTTGAAGCTCGAATCTTCTCTACTAAAATCAAGTAAATGTATGAAAATGATGAGTAGAAGCTCCCATAATTAGGAAGTGTTTCCTCCTTACGTAGTCTAGGTAATATTTCGTAACTGCTTAATTGCCAGAATGCACTTCTTTATATCTCTTTCATAATGGAATTGGTTTGAATCCAAGGTTGTCGTACTGTCCATTAAGATCAGAGTATAAAGGTTTGCCAAGGAAGAAGGTATAAATCTCGTTGGCTTTTGCTTCCGGATCGATATCTTCAAACCTGTCAGGATAGAGCACTTTTCCAACAAAATAAGCGTTTGCAAGCACAGATTCATAGTTGGTGCTGTAGTAGTTGTAGGGGATCACTCCATAGACCTTTTTATTCTTTACAGCTGAAAGTCCTGTAAGGGATGTATCATTTTTTAGCTCTCCAATCGCTCCTTCTTTACCAAGCTGAAGGGTGCCGATATCGATAAATATATAATCGGGATCCCAGTCTACGAGTGCTTCTTTGGCAATATCCGCATGGTCTGCACCCATTCCAGCTGCAACATTCTTTGCATTCACCCAGAGGAATGGCGGATAAGCCGGTTCCGTTGAGATAATTCCATGAGCTCCTGCGCTGCTCACTCCTCCAACATAAACAGTTTTTCTTTCGGATTCCGGAATGTCTGCAGTCCTGTTTTCAAGGTCCTGCATGGTAGCTTCGATATACGAGATTACTTCTTCTGCCCTTTCCTGTTTTCCCACAGCTTCGCCCATGATCCTGAGAGAGCCATACATTTCGGCTTTCTGCTCCTCATTCTTTAAAGACCCATATGGGAGCATTACAACAGGAATGCCGGTTTTATCCTGAAGCGAGTCGGCGTCAGCAGTATTGGTCGCTGTCGGCTGACCGTTTGCGCTGGTTTTCAGGATGACCTGGGGGCTGATGGCAATTATTTTTTCAGGATCATCCTTGCCTCGGAATTCTCCAATTAGGGGATAATCTTTAAGCTGCGGGTTTGCAAGGGCATAGGGACGACCATCGATTTCGCTCTTCTCTTTTTCTATGCTGTCAACCCCTACTACATAGTCCTGAGCCTGGAGGTATACAAGATAGCGGAGGCATCCGGCTCCTGAGCAAACAACCCTTTCCACATTTTCTGGTATGATGACTTCCCTGTCGAACCCATCCGTAAGTGTAATCTTTCCAGATTCTACTGCCTTGTCAGCATCCACAACTCCTGAAGCTTCTTCTGGAGCCGATACTTCCGGATTTTTATTTGATGCGGATTTGTCTGTGCATCCTGAAGTCACTACCAGGGCAGCAATGAGTACTCCTATTAAAATAATTTTATTTAACTTATTACTATAACATATTTTCATGTTACTTTCCTCTATAATCAAAGAGTAAAAGTATTACATATAATTATCTAAATTTTCTTATTTATTACTAAAGTCTCAAAAGTTTTCTGAAAATGACGAGTTATTATAACTTTTAAAGCCAGACAAAGATAAACTTGCAGTGTAACCTGAAACCAGCTTGCTTTTAATTATTGAACAATTGTGGTTGCTTTTGGTGGAATTGATGCCTCCAAAAAGTTAACTCCATGAAAAACTGTCCGGTAAATATTTGTCAAAAACAGATATAATAAATGGTATGAGTATTATAAAAACATATAAATTTGTAAAAATTAGGTAACTATATCCTGAATAGTTACCACATCTTTTTAGTTTATAGGTTGCTCACTTTAGCTTCCTTAATTAGGCTTTAACTAATTATCTCCAGGCTCATATCTATCCATCTCGATTTATGGATAAGAGAACCCATAGATATGACATCTACTTTCGTTTTTGCATAATCTTCAAGGTTTTCTTGGGAAATTCCTCCGGAAGCCTCCACAATAACTGAGTTTCTAAGCCCTTTTCCTTTAAGTATTTCAAGGGTTTTTTGGACGGCTTCGGGCTGCATATTGTCCAGCATTATAATATCAGATCCCATTTCTGCGGCGAGAACAGCATTTTCTGCAGACTCTACCTCGACTTCTATTTTCCTTGTGAAGCTGGTTTTTTTTGCGGCTTCAATTGCGGCTTCTACTCCCATAAGTTTGATGTGATTGTCTTTAATCATAACTGAGTCCGAGAGGTTGAATCTATGAGTGTCTCCTCCGCCTGCAGCTACAGCCAGCTTTTCAAACTTCCTTATGCCTGGAGTGGTTTTTCTGGTACAGGCCACTCTTGTAGTCTCGGAAAACTTCCTTACCGTATCCACGCAGGTTCTTGTAAGGGTTGCAATCCCGCTAAGGTGCCCGAGAAAATTTAGGGCAAGCCTCTCTGCCCTGAGAAGGGATACTGCTCCCCCCTTTAGCCTGAAAATTATCTCTCCTTCCTTGAGATAGTCTCCGTCCTTTAGAGTGGTTTCTGCCTGAATTCCAAGATAGCAAAAAATTGACTCAGCTTCTTTTATCCCTGCAACGGTACAGGCTTCTTTTGTAAAAATAATGGCTTCGGCTGGTTTGTCAGGTACAATAGTGCACGAAACGTCATCGTATCCCAGATCTTCTTCTATAAAGCTTTCAACCTCTTTAATAAGCATAATTTTTACCCGCTGTTTTTATGTTGCCCGGATTTATAAGAGGTACGGGCGTTTTTTGTTTTTCTCTCATTTAGTAAAATAATCTCAACAGAAGGTTTTAAGAGAGGGAAATGAATACAGTACCCCGGTTCTTAGGCTTTTAAAGCCGAGTACTAATATCTAAAGATCAAGGTTTATTGATTATTTATAGGAGCCTGGAATTCTGAAAATAGGAGTTATTGGTTGCGGATTTATTGGTGGACAGATTTGCAGGGCTATTGATGAAGGAGTTATTAATGCCGAGTTGTATGCCCTCTGCGACTCTTCTGAGCGCAAAGTTAAGGAACTCAAAGCATCTCTTGAAAGATACAGCCCTGCCTCAATGACAATTGATGAGCTACTGCAAAATGTGGATCTTGTTGTAGAAAGCGCCTCTCAAAAAGCTGTCAGGTTGATGGTACCGCAGGCTCTTGAAGCAGGGCGTGATGTGATGGTTCTAAGTGTAGGCGCTCTTGCGGATGAAGAACTCAGAGAAAGACTCTTCAGACTTGCAAAACAAAATAACTGCAAGCTCTATTTCCCTTCAGGCGCAGTTGCTGGTATTGATGGGATAAATTCGGCTTCAGCAGCGGAAATCTCCTCAGTTACCCTTACTACCAGAAAACCGCCTATGGGCCTTGCAGGCGCTCCCCATGTTGAAGCTCTGGGAATTAAGCTTGAAAAAATCGAAAAAGAAACCCTTCTTTTCGAGGGGCCAGCCTCGGAAGCAGTTAAAGCCTTCCCTGCAAATGTAAATGTTGCAGCCACAATAAGTCTGGCAGGCATAGGCTTTGAGCGGACTAAAGTAAGAGTAATTGCCGATCCTACTTTGTCCAGAAACGTACACGAGATAACTGTAGAAGGTGAATTCGGGAAACTTACAACAAGAGTCGAAAACCTTCCCTCTCCTGAAAACCCGAAAACCAGTTACCTTGCAGCCCTTTCTGCAATTTCCACCCTGAAAAAGATCCTCAGCCCTGTCCAGATCGGCACCTGAATTGGCAAACAAAGGCGTGAAATTAACATCCCTTTTCATTTTCTTTTTACAGCAACCGTTGAGCCGCAACCGTTGAGCCGCAACCGTTGGGCCGCAACCGTTGCGCCGGTTGATCACGCCGAATAGGGTTTGGGGATAAGGCTAGCAAACTCAAACGTAGCTAGTTATCAATCGGGGAGCTAGACCGATCTTGATGCCCGGTTTGGGGATAAGGCTAGCAAACTCAAACGTAGCTAGGGGGGTTTCGATCAAGCCTTTTTTGAAAAGACTTGTGGGCAAGCAGTTTTTTAAAAAGGTTTGCGGGACTCGGACAGCGACTCGAAGGTTCACAAAAATACAATCCCAAATATTATTCACAAATATTATATAGTGCGGGAGAGTTAAGCACGTAAGCTCTCAAGAGCAAATGGCATGCGTGCAAAAAGAGCGCGCTGGATGAAATATCCATCGTTGCACTCCTTTTTACGTTCACTCGCCTGTTAAAATTCCTTTATGTCTAAACTGATTGTTTTAAGCTTGATCTTCAATTTCAGCCCCGGATTTATTTTCCGGATTTTGTTTCAAAAACTTATGGTGGTCCCATGCAGCAAGCAGAGCTAATAGAAAGGATCAAAAAACTGAAAATAAAACGAAATGCAGTTATTCTTGCTCATTATTATTCCCGTCCTGAGGTTCAGGATATTGCAGATTTTGTCGGAGACTCTCTAGGACTTAGTCAGGAAGCTGTCCGTCAGACTGCTGACGTTATCGTTTTCTGTGGCGTCCATTTCATGGGAGAAAGTGCTGCAATTCTTTGTCCTGACAAAACTGTCCTCCTGCCAGAAATCGATGCCACTTGCCCTATGGCAGACATGGTAGATATCGAAGGTCTTAGGAGAGAAAAAGAAAAGCATCCTGATGCCCCTGTGGTCTGCTATGTTAACAGCTCGGCTGCAATCAAGGCTGAATCTTATATCTGTTGCACGTCTGCCAATGCTGTTGAGGTGGTAAACTCTCTGGAAGCCGATGAGGTTATTTTCGTGCCTGATAAAAATCTGGCTGCCTACGTTGAAGCCCGGACTGACAAAAAAATCATTCCCTGGGAAGGGCATTGTCCCACGCACCACCAGATCCTAAGAGAGGATGTCCTGAAAATGAAGGAGAAGCATCCTAAAGCTAAGTTCATTGCACATCCTGAGTGTCGCCCCGAGGTTTTGGAACTTGCAGACCATATCGCAAGCACTCGAGGAATGATAATGTATGCAAAGAACTCTCCTGCACAGGAGTTCATTATAGGTACGGAATGTGGACTTCTTCACGGGCTCTATAAGGCAGCTCCCGAAAAGAAATACTACTGCATCTCCGAATTTGCCTGCTGCCCAAGCATGAAAATGGTTAATCTTGAAAAAGTCCTAGTCTCTCTTGAAAAAATACAGCATATCGTAACTGTCCCATACGATGTAAGAATCAAAGCAAAAGAGGCGCTTGACCGAATGCTTGCGGTAAAAATTCGATAAATACTTGGTGTTTTAAACTTCCTTTTAGATTCACTTGATTTCAAATAAGGGAAAAATATGAGGAGTAGGTGAGAAGAGAAATTTCACCTATTATTTCACCTACTTCATTTAAGACACAAATGTACATTTTCCTCAGATCTTTTTCTTTAATATACAATATCCAATAAGAAGCATGAAAAGCGGTAAGGAGAGTGCCATAAATATCCTAGCTGCTCCCATCGGATTCTTTATTTTACTGTTTTTTTCTGTATCGCCATTAAGACTTCCTCCGCTTCCCAGACTTCTCAGGGTTTCCTTTATTTTTCCTGCCCCACTGACTTCTTTTACAGTTTGTCCGGTATATTCTGTTATTGCAAAGGAAGAATAGCCAGGAGTTTCCGATTTAAAGTAGACGTAATTCTCGTCTTCTCCAGTTTTTTCCGTATTAAGGGGCTGCCACTCTTCATCGTATCGTTGAAGTATTACGCGAGCATCACTGATATTGTTATCTTTGATCCATGTCTTCTCAACCTTGAACTCTACAAATCCACTTCTAATGGAACTAGGAAGCCCTGCTCCCTTATCTCCTACCCAGATATTAACATATTTATATACTGTACCTTCAGGAGAGATCGGGACGAGTGTGGATCTGTTTTTAAGTTCCTCTACAATGGTTGTTGTTTTTCTGAACGTCTTCTTCGGATCAAATTCAATCTTTGTAATGCATGTGACATTTTCTATAAATTCGAATCGAGCAGGATAACCACCCATAACACTCCTGGTAGAAAGTTCCTTAACTGCAATGTTGGTTGCTTTCTCGCTGGAAACAAGATTCATACCTGAACCGCTAGAAGAATCTGAATCCTCATCTTCAGTATCGGAATTTCCGCTATCTGAGTTTTTAGTATCTGGACTTTTGATATCTGAACTTGTTCTATCCGAGTCTTGAGTATCAGAATCCCCATTATCTGATTTTACGGTATCTGATTTTACGGTATCCGATTTTTTGGTTCCTGAATTTCCATTGTCTGGACTTGTGCCGTCTGGACTTGTGCCTGAGTCTCCGCTACCTGAGTTTGAATCCCCTTTGTCAGAATCTCCATCATCCGAGCCGGGAGTTGAGCTTCCATCATTCGAGTCAGAATCT
>NZ_DAGK01000031.1:217213-290650 GCF_002495725.1 Methanosarcina sp. UBA411 | reverse complement strand
CCATCATCTGATCCAGAGTCTGAATCCCCATTATTTGAATCGGGATTTGAATTTCCATTATCCGAGTCTGAGTCTGAATTCTTATCATCTGATCCTGAATCTGAGTCTTCATTATTTGATCCCGAATCTGAGCTTCCATCATTTGATCCTGAATCTGAGTCTCCATTATTTGATCCTGAATCCGAGCTTCCAGTACCTGTGTTTGAGTCCTTTGTGTCCGTGTCTGAACTTCCACTATCTGAGACTGAATCTCCTGTATCTGAACTTCCGCTATTTGATACTGAATTTTCATTGTCTCCGGGATTTTCCTTTATAGCAGATGCCATGCCGGGAGTCATTCCAAGAATTATTAACGTTATCAATAATATATAAACTAAAGAATTAAAAAAACCGACTTTCATTTTTTATTTACTCCTCCCACATGTCCGTAAACAGAAATGTCTGTACACCAGTAGGTCATCGACGAGTAATCATGTAATTTATAGAAATATTATCCAGAAATTTACTTACAGTAAATTTTTCCCAATTTAAGTTGTAGTCTAAGATGTATTCTTTGTTCTAAGCGCCAGTGTTACGAATCTCATTACGACACAAGGAGACTCTGATTTAAGGCTCAGAGAGCAAATTCGTTTGTATCTGCCTGTCTCTAAACTGGCTAATCTTTAATAGATATCAAAGGTAAGAATGTTAAGACATAAAACTTTGTTTTACTTAATATTATCCTTTCTTTATATATATCTTCTATAATATGTATAACAAGTTATACAATTAAACCACCATCCCTAAATGAAAATTGAGCAGATAAGTCTTATCAAGTATTGCTTTGCCTCATTATCCATAAATCAGTCGGCTTGAGCTCAACTTTTGCGCCAGCTGATCACATCGGCTATTTCGTTACTGGGATTTTCGGTCAAGCCTTTTTTGAAAAGGCTTGTGATCACGCCGGATAGAGTTGGAGTATATCTGTCTCAAACTCAAATGTGAGCCGTTTTCGGTCAAGCCTTTTTTGAAAAGGCTTGTGATCAAACCTTTTAGAAAATGTTTGTGGAACTCTGGCGGCGGTTTTGCAGACAAAATCCGATACCTTTAATACTTTATATTACTGCTTTGTTGTGATGTCTGCAGGCGTACGCACATATCTGGAAATTATGAGATACGGAAACTGCCTCATGGCGGGTTTTGCAGCCGTAATTGGAACACTGATAGCTTTTAATATCCTGGCCTCTAATGCCCCGAGTGCTTATAGCCCTGAAAAATTTCCTTTATTTTTTTCAGGACTTATATTCCTGGCCGTTTTTTTTATTGCGGGCGCAGGAAATACCATTAACGACTATTTTGATATCAGAATAGACTCAATCAATCGCCCTGAGAGGCCTATTCCGTCAGGCAGGATAAGGTTAAAAGAAGCTCTTTATTTCTCTTATATTCTGTTCGCTCTGGGAGCGATTCTGGCTTTCTCAATTAACCAGATTTGCGGGTTTATTGCCTTATTTAATTCCCTGCTGCTAATCTTCTATGCAAAAACCCTCAAAAGCACGCCTTTTCTGGGAAACCTGAGTATAGGCTACCTTACAGGCTCAAGTTTCCTATTTGGGGCCTCGATTTTCGGGTTTGAAGGACTCAAAGCCCTTTTTGTGCTTTTCCTGCTGGCAGCCCTTGCGATAACTGCCAGAGAAATTGTAAAGGATATTGAGGACATGGAAGGCGATAAACTGGAAGGAGCAGATACCCTGCCTCTGCGGGTTGGTGCGAAAAAAGCAAGTTACCTTGCAGTACTTATAGGGTTCTTGGCTGTGTTTTTGAGCCCTCTTCCTTACCGTATGTCGGTACTTGGTATACGGTATCTTTACCTTGTCCTTCTGGCAGACTTGGGATTTCTTGCAGCCATTTACCAGATTCTTGCTCGGAACAATCCTACGAAATCTTCAAAAATGTTTAAGATCGCAATGTTCTTTGCCCTCATTGCTTTCATTGCCGGAGTGTAATTTTCCCGGTCAAAGCGATTTTCAGCAAATAGGACATTTTCCTGCAACTAATTCCATGGAAAAGGCCTGTATATTCTCTAGCTCTTTCTCCATTACCTCGATTGCCTCTTTTTCTACGTCGCTAACTGACCCTTTCTTCATTATCAGTTGGGCAGTTGCAATCTGAGGCTGGTCGATTGGAGTCCCGATCTCACTCAAAAGCCAGACATAAACCTCGGAAATATCAGGTACCTCATTGTAGATTCGCGCTGCAATCCTGTGAGAAAGAAGGTTGTAAATCTTTCCTGTATGGCTTACAGGATTTTTACCTGCGGCAGCTTCACTGCTAACAGGACGGTTTAGCGGAATTATTCCGTTAACACGGTTTCCACGTCCTACCTGCCCACCGTCTGCATCTTCTGCAGAAGTGCCGGTTACTGTGGTATAAATTCCCTTTATCCCCCTACCCGGAATGTCTAGAGTATTTAGAGAAACCGTCGGTTTTACACAAATACAGGCCTTGAGTTCAGCCCTGGCTTTTTCTGCAAACCCGGCAGTAAATTCTTCAATTCGTTCATGTAGCTCGATTTTCTTCTTAAAGTAATCCTCTTCCGATTCAACAAAACTGTCCACAAGCGGCATTGCAACAGTCAGGTGCATATCTTCCTTATGCCTTAGTCCCATAACTTTTACATCTTCTCCAGATTCCGGATATTCTTTTTTGAACTTTCTTGAGTTCAGATATCGCTCGCATTCGAAAACAAGCTTTTCAGTGGGGCTGAGAGGTGCATATCCAACTGCTGCAGAAGTGTCGTTTGCTCCAAGAATTTCTTTTCCCCTGCTAAAGATATCCGTAAGTTCTGCAGAACCTCTTTTTAGCTCAATCTGGTAAATAAGATTTTCAGGGTCCACAAAACGGAGATTCTCCTGGAGCCATTGCTGGGCCGTACTGACCGCAAGCTCGGGAACATCAATTTCTATTCCCTGCGCTTCAAAAGTCGCCCTGTCCCCGATTATAAGTCTCATAGGGCTTACAATTTTTCCTCCGCCTAATTTTCCTTCCACTTCTCCTGCAACGAGCATTCCTTTGTCTATATTATAGTGCAGGATAGTCCCGAAAGTTTCAAGGTATTTCTGGCTAAGGTTTACTGAAATTTGTTCCATTATGGCATCACAGATATAGTCCGGATGTCCCAGTCCTTTTCTCTCGACGACCTCAACCCTCTGGCGGTAAACTTCAGGTGCTTTTAATTCTTCTATAACTATATTTCTCAAACTCTTACCCCCAACTATCTTAGGCATAGTCTCTTGAATCTACAATTTCATAAGGCTTGATGATGAAGTCCTCTACTTTTTACTGAGATTCACAGCTTTAGTACAAGCCTGAAGATAATTCCCCTAATTAAACCCCAAAATTATTATCTGATTTAATAAGCCTCTTATCTCATTAAATCTCAGACTTTTTATATTATCATAGCTTCCAAAAATAGAAGCAGTTAGATAAATTCTATTTCCTCTGATGATCCTTCTTTGCTTTTGTCTCTGCTTTCTGACTCTGGCTCTTTTTCACTTTCCGGAAGATGCTTCAGGTACTCCTGTATCATCATGGGAAAAACATTTGCAGGCACAAAGCGGACCCCAAGCTGTTCGGCCCACTTTTCAATCCCATAATCACTTGCAATAACTGCGGCATCAAGTTCCTTGGCAAGGATGAGAACATCAATATCCGGAGCACTATCAAGAATTCCATATCTCAGGGCAGCTCTATATTTATTCCGGAATTTGCCAATGATTCCCCCGATTACTTCCCTTTCAACCTCTTCCTTATATTCTTTTTTCTTGTTTTGTGGATTCTCCATAAAGAGACATTCAGTAGCAGCCTCCCATATCGCATCTTCTGCTACTCCCATTCCCCTGTTAATTCTATCCCGCATATAAGCAACATATTCATGAAATATTTGAGAAGTTACGCTAACTCTATACCTATCCGGAGATTTTTTAACAAGCCAGGTATCTATTTTAGCCACAACTTCTCTGTCACAGCCATTACGGCTAGCAAATTCATACATCTCTTTATATACTGACGGATAGGGCACATAACAACTTATCCCGAAATGCAGACGAGCATCGGCTATTAGGTCAAGGATAGCTTTCATTCCTTCGCAAAGAGAAGAATAGCCCATAACCTCACGCGTCTGCAGGTCCGTTAATGCTGTAGTATCCAGCACAAATCTCTGCTTGAGCATTTTTTTCGAACCCTTTTGTATAATCTTCTTTATCGTCTTATGTATTGATCAAGGATAAATAAGATTCTTTGTTTTATTTTCTTTATTCCCTCATATTTTATTTACTCAGTAACTTACATTTTGTTTATACCAGCTTTCATTCAGTTTACTCCTAACTTTTTTCTGGTTATTTGCTAGCTTTTATTCTGAGTATATACTAGTTTTTCATCTTTTTTATATTTATTTAGTAATCTTTTATCTATTATTCACTTAGTTATTCACTTAGTTTTTGATCAAAATCAATAACTGTATATAGTTTTAAGGCATATATTTCCATAGGGAAGTTAAAACCAGAGACTAGAAAGCGATTTAAAACGTATTTTTGTAATGTATCTTCTAATATTGTTTCGACTTAAATGCGGAAAGTATTTTTAAGAACACTTTAATAAAAACATTATTATGTTCCTTCGCATTGTTTGCTTTTTCAGCTCTGGGCCGATATCTTCTCGGATTGAGAAGCTGGCATTAGGCTGCCAGCAGGTAAAACACAGCTCAATGGTGTAAAAAACTGAGCCGGATTGGACACCTCAAAATAGCCCGATTCGGTATGAGTATGGGTAATAAGCTGAAAATGGGGAATATGATTTGAGTGCAAACACGGAGATATTGAGGCCTTGTGTAGGCTCAGCACAGGGATTGGTGAGAAATCCTCTGAACAATGGAGGCGACACAATGAAGGAGTATTGTAATATTTGTGGTCGGGAACTGCTGGAAGATGTACTGGTTGTGGACACCAGCCTGGATATGAAACCAATAAAGTTCAAAGAGGTTCACGGGGATAAGTCCGATCTGATATGTATTGAGTGTGCAATTGACTCGGTTGAAAATCCACCTTTCGTATGTTCGAGATGCGGCCAGCCAATCGAATTTAACGAAAAATTCTATGTATTCAGGGAAGCAACCACAAAACCGGGCGGCCCTAAAGTTAACTTTAAAGAAACGTGCCTTGATGACAAATACGTCTGCAGCACATGTTTTTGTGAAATAATGAGCCCTGAGAGTGAAGAAGAAAGGGTCTAAATGAAAAACCTTTCTGTAAACAACCTCCTCTACCTGAATTTTTTAGTCAATTAGCAGGAATTGGATAACAGTTCCTGAGATTTCATTCGCGCAGTACAGAACTGAAAACTCAGTTCTGTCACTTTTTTCTAATTATTCTCAGATTTTTTTTCTTCACTACTTTTTAAACTTCCTGGCTTGAAGCAAAGTAATATTTTAAAATACTTTTTCAAGGAACCTATCCGCAGATGCATGAATTTTAATTTCATTAAGCATAAATATTAATCTTATAAAAGTAGAGTATAACTAGTCTGATGAATAGTCTAGTAAATGGCTGACTTCGACAGGCCTGAAATTCTATTAATTCTTTCTGTTGAATTATTCAAAACTTCGGGGGTATTTAATTGAACGGAAGCAATGTGATCGAAATTGAAGATATGACATGGGGAGAAGTGGTAGAAAGCTCTAAAAAGCCAGTTATTGTTATGTTCTACAGCCCTACTTGCCCCTATTGCAGAGCTATGGAACCCTATTTTATGAACTATGCAACGGAATTCAAAAATTCGGCAGTCTTTGCCCGCATAAATATTGAAACAAGTCCCTGGACTGCTGAACGGTACGGAGTTCAGGGTACGCCTACGTTTAAGTTTTTCTGTCACGGAAGGCCTGTATGGGAGCAGGTAGGCCAGATATATCCTTCTATACTGAAAACTGCAGTTGAAGATATGATCAATTATGGAGAGGAATGCATAAGAAAAAGCACTCCAATTGGACAGGATATCACAGGATACGCGTGAATTACCCTATCTGAAGTATGGGTATTTTCAACTTTTTTAGCTCTCAATGGGTATTTTCAAGCTTTTGCACCCTCAAGTGGGTGTTCTCAAATTCTTGCATTTTTCAGTTACCATTTTTCATGAACTTTTCTCGTATAGCTCTTTATTTACGAGTCCGTAATCGTCAAAGGCTGTACCGAAGCTTGTGAGAATGCTGAGAGTTGTACTCAGGAGGGTTGAGACATAGATTGCGACCATAATAGTAATCTGATACTTAATGGCAATCAGAGGACTTGCTCCTCCAAGGATTTGTCCTGTCATCATTCCAGGCAAAGAGACAATCCCAATAGAATAGATGTTTGCAAGAGTAGGCTTAATTGCAGCCCTTAGACTTTTTCGCAGGTATGGGATAACTGCCTCATATCTGCCTGCTCCAATAGATAAGCTGTAAAGGTAACGATTTTCGTTTCGCTTTATATCGTTATAAAAGTCACCGATCCCTACCACGTTTCCTCTAAGAGCATTTCCAAGCAACATTCCCGCTATAGGGATTAGATAGCGTGCGTCAAAGAGATTCTCCAGATTGATCACGAATTTATTGACATATAAGAGAATCACCAGGTTTGAAAATGCAATGGATATAACAATGGGTACAAAGAGTTTTTTTACATTCAGGTCTGCACTTTTTATTGCCGTGTAGGACGCAAAGAAAATCATTAAACCTACCCAGGCCAGGTTCAAAAGCCCATTATTCAGGTTAAAAATAAAGTTCAGAAAAAGTCCTGCAAAAAAGAGCTGGATTGACATCCTGAAGACAGCTTCAAGAGTGCTTTTTTCGAGTTCAAGCCGAATTTTTCGGCTTATGAAAATTGGAATTACTAGTAAGAAAAAACAGAAAATTAATGACGTATAGCTTATATCATAAATCGGCATTTTTTCAGTCTTCTTGGGTTTTGTTTTTTGTTTATTGTTTTACTTATTGTTTCGTTTATCATTTCGTCTGTCGTTTCTTTCATCATTTGTTTATTGTTTCGTTATCATTTGTTTGCTGTCTCGTTATTATTTTATTTCTTATTTTGTTTGAGTGTTGGTTCTGGAAGTTTACCAGGATTGGGTTTCAAGATCTATTATTCTCATCCAGTCGCGTTCCCACTCCTTATCATGGGAGACGATCAGAAGGGTCCAGTCTTCTCGCGCAAGGAAATAATCTGCAACCTTCTTTTTTAATTTCGTGTCAAGAGCCGAAGTAGCTTCGTCAAGCAAGTATATGTTCCTGTTCAGGAGAAGGGCAATGAGGATTCCTACCCGCTGTTTTTCTCCCCCAGACAGCTCTTGAAAATTCTTCTCAAGAATATCGTCTTCCAGCTCCAGCTCCCGCATAAAAGTCCACAATTTTTCAGAGTCAAGTTTCTCTTTATTTGCTCTGTAAGAAAAGATTTCGCCTAACAGGTTTTTAACCTTTCCTTCCTCAAGATCGGTATCCTGTACTACATAAGCGATTTCCTTTCGAGCCTCCCAGCAGGTTTTGGAATCGATTACCCGGTTCCGGAAATAGAGGGTTCCTTCCGAAGGTTTTGTAAAGCCAAGCAGCATTTTTAAAAGGGTGGTTTTTCCTACTCCGGATTTTCCCCGTAAGAGGATTTTTTGATTTTTCTTTACGGTCAGGTTGAAACCTGAAAGTACCTTTCTATTACCAAACGAAATCCCTATACTCTCGTATTTTATCAGTTCGTTATTTATCAGTTCGTTATTTAATGGCTCAACAGACATGTTCTTAAATCTTAATCCTGGGAGATATTAATATTACATGGTTATATCTGGCCTGAGGTTTCTACTTATTAATCCGATCTCATATGTTTTATGATTTTTAAACTCTTAAGAATTTTTAGAATGCCTAACAATTTTCCGAATATTTAAAATTCTCAGAACGCTTAATTTCCGGTAGGATTTTATTCCAGACAGGTACTCTTGATTATTGCATTTTCACTTTAGGCCGGGATGTGTAAAGAGAAAGTTTATCATATACTATGTGTTTCAAGTAAACCTACATCGGTTCAAAATAATCTAAAATTGAAAATTCTCAAAAATAGGTCCTATCATATCTTTTCATGAGGAAAATCGAATGGATTGCAATACTCCAAACAAAAAACTTTCGACCCCAATCAAAGCTGCAAAGATCAATCCCGGCATGAGTGTTGACGATCTTGTCAGGGAATACAGAGGCTGTGCCTTCGGAGCAGGCAGGCTTGCTGAGGCCGTAGATATTTATTATGAGATGCTGGCTTCCGAAAAAACTACGAAATTTTTCGGGCTTGCAGGTGCCATGACTCCTGCAGGTATGAGGAACATTGTTGCGGATTTGATACGCGACGGCTATATCGACGTGCTTGTCACAACCGGAGCCAACATGGTTCACGACACGGTTGAGGCTCTAGGTCTTCACCACTATAAGGGCACGGATTGTGCAAATGATATCCAGCTACGGAACGAATGCATAGACAGGATTTACGACGTTTATCTTCCTGACCAGCACTTTACAGACCTTGAAGAATTTCTACAGAGTGTCTATACCGGGCTTCCGAAAGAAAAGCTCTCGATCCGGCAGGTGCTTACCGAGATTGGGAAAAACCTTGATGACGACTCCTCTATCCTGAAAACCGCAGCAGACATGGGTGTACCTGTGTATTGCCCTGCTCTTCCTGATTCGGTAATAGGGCTTCAGGCCTGGTTATATAAGGAAGGAAATCCTCTGCATGTGGATGCCTTTGGGGATATGCACGAATTTATGGAAATTTGTTATGCGGCTGAGAGTGCAGGCGCGTTGCTTCTTGGGGGCGGAGTTCCGAAAAATTATATTCTGCAGTCCATGCTTGTGACTCCCAGATCCTTTGACTACGCAATTCAGTTGACAATGGACCGCCCTGAGACCGGCGGTCTGAGTGGTGCAACGCTTGACGAAGCTCAGTCCTGGGGAAAGGTAGGAGAAAACGCAAAATCCGTAACTGTCTACGCAGATGCAACTATTACTCTCCCGCTCATGGTTGCAGCTGTGCGTACACGCCTTTCAAAGAGGTGATTTTATGGAAAGGAAAACTTGTATGATTCTTGCTCTGGATGTTTCCGATAGGGAAGAAGCTCTTAAAATTGCAGAAGATGTCTCGGAATTCGTGGACGCTATAAAGATAGGTTATCCTCTCGTGCTTGCTACCGGGCTTGGAATTATCAGGGAACTTGCAGAATTTGCCCCTATAATAGCCGATTTCAAGGTTGCCGATATTCCCAATACCAATCGCCTCATCTGCGAGCAGGTATTTGAAGCAGGAGCTGACGCCGTCATTGTTCAGGGCTTCACAGGCCGAGACAGCCTTGATGCCAGCATTGAGGTTGCTTCCGAGTACGGGAAAGATGTGTTTGTGGTAAGTGAAATGAGCCACCCAGGCGGAGCCGAATTCCTCCAGCCTGTCGGAGAAGCAATTGCAAGGATGGCAGCCGAAGCAGGAGCTTTCGGCCTTGTTGCGCCGGCGACCAGACCTGAAAGAGTAAGAAAGATCCGAAAAATTATCGGCGACAAACTAACTATCATCTCGCCTGGAGTTGGCGCTCAGGGAGGAAAAGCGTCTGATGTGATTGCTGCAGGAGCAGACTGGGTAATTGTAGGAAGAAGCATCTACAAGGCGGAATTCCCAAAAGAAGCTGCCCAGCAAATTGCTAAGGAAATTCAGGCTGAGCTCCGGGGAGAATACTAAAAGAATATTTTTCTCTGGAAGAGGTAGCTATTTTAAAATACACTTCTAATCTCAACTACGTGCCTGTGATGAAAAATCTGGCTGATTTCATGATGAGCCCTATGAGTTCTGAGGCACAAAAATTGAATATCTCGTTAATTACTATCCTCATTGAGTTGGTACTGAGTCTATTACAAAACCAGCTTTTTCTAAAACAGTAAGAATTCCAGAATTATTTTTCATGATCTACAGCTTGCTTGACTATTCCGAATACAAGATTTTGGAAACAAGATTGAGTTCTGGGATCTGCTCAATAACAAGCATTTGATGTAGAAATGAGTTTGTCACGATAGAAAATTCATCGTCGTTTGTGAAAATAGATAAAAACATTCTATCCTCCAACTAAAAAATGTAGTTGGTCAAGACAGGAGTTACAATAGTTTGAGTAGGTAATACTTTTATATGATAAGCTCAAGTTTATTCAAAAATACTATATTTACTGATAAAACTAAATACTTATCCAATTTTTATTAAAAATTCACTGAGGATAATTAATGAATACTCCAAGTCTATGTTCAGATTTAATATTCTTACTTAAAATGTCCGGTCACTTAAATACCTCTGCTCCGGCTCCAGAGGAGTAAAATAAATGGTAGAATCTTTACTGGCATATCTCGATGTTCTTATTGGCTTTGGCATTTTAATTCTTACTATTTTCTACAGATTTGACTTTCCTCCTGTGCTGGGTTATCTTGTAATTGGTATGCTATTAGGGCCTTATGGAATCGGCATTCTAAGTGGGGGAGAGCTTGCAGACTTAAACTCTGATCTTGGTGTAATCTTTCTTCTTTTTACAATAGGAGTTGACCTTTCCTTAGGGGAACTCTGGAAAATGAAAAAGGATGTAATGGTCGGGGGAACTCTCCATCTGCTCTTTATAACAGCAATGGTTTATGTTGTATGTTCATCTCTAGGATTTAGTTCAGCGACCTCTACCTTTCTCGGTTTATTAATTTCACTTAGCAGTACCGCGATAGTAATTAAAGTATTTCAGGACAGAAATGAAGTCAATACTCCTCATGGGAAAACTTCGCTTGCAATTCTGATATTTCAGGATCTTGCGATTGTACCTCTGATGTTGATCACTCCGATACTTGCAGGAAATTCAGTGAGTTTTGACGGAGCCCTTCCGAGTATGCTGTTCAAAGGCTTGCTCATTATTCTGGTTTTTGTTCTGAGCGACAAATTTCTGTTTCCCTGGATATTTTACCACGTAGGTAAGACTGGAAGCAAACAACTCTTTCTAGCCAGTGTTGTATTTATATGTTTATCAGCAGCGGTTTTTACCTCGAGTATCGGACTGTCGACAGCTTTAGGAGCTCTTTTAGCCGGGATTATTATGTCTGGCTCCGAGTACAGCCGGCAGGCAATGGGTAATATTTTACCCTTGAAAGACACATTTATGTGTTTCTTTTTCGTGTCTGTAGGCATGCTTCTGGACATTAATTATTTACTTGACAACCTCCCGATTCTTGTGCTTGCAACAATCATCCTGATTGTCCTAAAATCAATAGCTGGAGTTGTTGTAAATTTCATTCTGGGAGCTCCTCTCCGTACAACTATATTGACCGGACTTGCACTTTCACAGGTAGGAGAATTCTCTTTTGTCCTTTCCAGTTTAGGAATGGGATATTCACTCCTGACAGAAGAGATTTACCAGGCATTTCTGGCGGTTTCAATCCTTACCATGGGCGCTACGCCCTTTTTAATTACCGCTTCTTACAAGCCTGCTGATTTCATTGTCAGAAAGGCTTCAGAGACGGCTTTCGGCATGAAACTTGTAAATGGTTTTTGCTCAAGTTCTCTTCAAGAGAAGACAGATGTCGAACCTGAGATTAAAGACCACATTATAGTCGTAGGTTTCGGTTTTTCCGGAAAGACAATTTCAAAGGCTGCAAAAACCGCAGGTATTCCTTATATTATCATAGAATCAGACCCTGAAACGGTTAAACAGGAAAAAATGAAAGGGGAAAATATACAATATGGGGATGCGGTGCTTGGGGCTGTACTGGAGCATGCGGGAATAAAAAATGCAAGAGTTCTTGTAATCGGGATCTCGGATGAAGCTGCTACAAGGAGAATAGTCAAGAAGGCAAAAGAATTGAACCCTAACGTCTGCATTATTACCAGAGTACGGGACTTACAGGAAATGAAATATCTCAATACCCTTGGTGCAGATGAAATTATTCCCGAAGAGTACGAAACCTCAATAGAGATCTTTTTCCGCATACTGAAAAAGTATCTCGTTCCACAGGAAGATATCGAAAAGCTGGTTAACGATTTGCGAGCTAATGGCTACTTGATGATACGAAAACTGACTGTCGATACAGGTGTTAATAGCGGATTCAATCTAACGGATGGACTTCCAGGAGTCGATATTCAGGTTGTTAAAGTAGGAGAAGGATCATGTTTCGACGGAAAAAGCCTGTCAGATCTAGAATTAAGGAAAAAATATGGAGTGACAGTCCTTTCTATTCGTAGTAATTCGAAAATGATCTATGTTCCTGATGGAAACTCCCTCCTCCATGCAAGAGATGCCTGCGTTCTTTTAGGAAAACCCGAGGACCTTTATATTGTCAGAAAGCTCTTTGAAAATATTCACGAATAAATATCATTTTCTTTTCATTTTTTCTTTGGTATGAAAGTTGTTTTTATTGCACCGGGAGCGCAGAGAGGCACAAATCCATTCTTTACAGGCTGTCCGACAATAACTACTGGTAATTATCCAATTCCTTATTTTTCGATTTAAAGGCTCTATATGCCCAATTTTCATATGTTTTTGGCCTGAAATTGAATTGTCGGACAGCCTGTTTAGGGTGGGGTGGCCGCCCACAATTTGATTTTGCATTTTATATGTTTAAATCCTATTAAAGGAAGTATTTTTAATTCAGCAGAGTAAATTACTGGGATAGGTGAACTGGATATGAGAATCGCAGTGTGCGGGAAAGGAGGAAGCGGAAAAAGCACAATTTCGGCTCTCCTGGCAAAAGAATTGGCAAAAACAAAAAACGTGCTTGTGCTTGATATTGACGAATCCAATTACGGGCTGCACAGCCAGCTAGGAATGGCAGCTCCACGTGACCTTATGGAGTATTTTGGAGGGAAGAAAGGCTTTAAAGAAAAGCAGAGGGCCCCGAAAACCACTCAATTCTGGGGGCTTGCAGCTAATGGGGGTAATGAGGGGCAGCCAACGCAGCATAAATCCCGGTTTTTTAAAAATAGGTGGAGTTTCTCCGACCTGCCGCAGGAATTTGTTGAAGAAAAGGACGGCATCAGGCTAATGGCGGTTGGCAAAATCCATGATTTCGGAGAGGGCTGTGCCTGTCCAATGGGAGTTCTGACCAGAGAGTTTCTTGAAAACCTTGACCTGGGAAAGGACGATCTCGTAATTGTGGATACCGAAGCTGGCACTGAGCATTTCGGGCGCGGGGTCGATAAGGACTTTGACATTATCCTTGTGGTTGTTGATCCTTCCTACGAATCTCTCAAGCTTTCAAAAAAATTCGATGAATTTGGCGCTCAATGTGGATGTAGGGTTTATTTTGTGCTTAATAAGGTTGAACCCGATATAAGGGAAGATATGCTGGCGTCAGTGAATTGCGTGAATGTCGTGGCTGAAATTCCGGAAAGAAGAGAGATTTTTAAAGCATCTCTTAAAGGCGAAGAGCTTGATTTCGAGCTGGATGAAATTAAAAAGCTTGCAGAATTTCTCAGGAAAAATTGAGTTCTTTATTTATTAGTCGGACTAGTTAGCCGACTTTTCTATTTTTCCCTTATTTGTTAACTGATCGTGCAAGAAAAACTTCAGGGTACTTATCCGAAAGTATATTATTGATCGTGTTATTTGAATAATACAGAAAGGACAGCATATTTCGTTTGCTAAGCTGTACTTATAGAACTTCGAATCTGCTGTCACTAATCGATAAGAATATTCAAATTTGCTGATATCTCTCAATAAGAATATGTTTAATCTGTTATTATAACGGTATTTTTTTCCTGTATGAATACTGGAGACAATAATTATGACAATGCGTGAGTACATGCTTGGAAACGTAGCAATCGCCCGCGGGCTTCTTGAAGGCGGCGTGCAGGTTATTGCAGGCTATCCCGGAACTCCGTCTTCGGAAATTATAGATACGCTTGCAGCCCGAGAAGACCGGGATTACCATATAGAATGGTCAGTTAACGAAAAGGTTGCAATGGAAGTCGCAGTAGGAGCTGCCTGGACAGGCGTCCGTTCTGTGGTGACAATGAAGCATGTCGGACTGAATGTTGCAGCCGATCCTTTTATGACACTTGCATATGCAGGGACAAAGGGCGGGCTGATTGTAATCGCTGCTGATGACCCGTCATGCCATTCCTCCCAGAATGAGCAGGATACGCGGCGCTACGCCCAGTTTGCCCTTGTGCCATGTTTTGATCCCTCAACCCCACAGGAAGCCAAGGATATGCTGCCCTATGCTTTTGAGTTTTCCGAAAAGTTCGAGGTTCCTGTGATCTTCAGGCCAACAACCAGGATTTCGCATGGAAAATCTGATATTGAGCTCGGAGAAATCCCCGTCGAAAAAGCGGCTCCTAATTTTGAAAAACTTCTGGACCGCTGGGTCATGCTCCCAAAGAACGCTCGTCTGCGCCATACGCATGTCCTTTCTATCCAGCAGCCCATTGAGGATGCCCTTGCTGAATCCCCCTGGAACTCCCTTGAGCTGAAACCCGATGCAAAATTCGGAGTAATAGGTGCAGGCATTGCCTCAGTGTATGCAAAAGAAGCACTTGTGGAGCTTGGACTTGAAGTTTCTTATCTTAAAATCGGAGCTTATCCGGTTCCAAGAAAGCTTATTCTCGAGCTGCTTGAAACCGTAGATGCCGTGCTTGTGTTCGAGGAACTTGAGCCCATCGTGGAAGAACGGGTAAAGATGATTGCACAGGAAGCCGGAATTGAGGTTTCGGTGCTAGGAAAAACTAATGGTTTTGTACCGAGAGAAGGGGAACTAAATGTAAGTGCCTTCCTTGAGACTCTAAGGAAAACTTTCGACCTTGAGATCGAACCCGAACCTTCAGATATGGCTCTTGAGCTTGCTTCCCGTCCGCCTGCTCTCTGTGCAGGTTGCTCTCACAGGGCAACCTTTTACTCAATGAAAAAGGTCTTTGGAAACGATGCGATTTACCCAAGTGACATCGGCTGTTATACCCTTGGGATCCAGAATGGGACAGTTGAGACAACACTCTGTATGGGTTCAAGCATCAGCGTTGCCTCAGGGCTTTACCATGCAGGGGAAAAGCGGCCTATCTGCTGCTCTATAGGGGATTCGACCTTTTTCCATTCAGGCATGAACTCGCTCCTGAATGCGATTGTCAATAAGGCTAATATCACGGTTACTATTCTAGACAACCGTATTACAGCCATGACCGGGCACCAGCCAAATCCGGGAGTCGGCTATACGGCAACAGGCGAGCCAACTGTACAGGTCTCACTTGAAGAACTCTGCAAAGCAATGGGTGCAGGATTTGTGTCCGTTGTCGATCCTTACAGGCTTGAGGAAACCCAGGAAGCTTTTAAGGCTGCAAAGGAATTTGAAGGCGTAGCTGTGGTTATTGCCAGGCAGCCCTGCGTGATTTCAGGTAAAAGGGCAGGTATACGTAGAGTCCCGTATGTTGTTGATCCTGAAAAATGCGAAGGCTGTAAGCAGTGTGTGAAGTTCGGCTGCCCTGCAATTGAGTTTAACGAAGAAAACAAATGTGCTGTGATCACAGCCCTTTGCAGTGGGTGCGGGGTCTGTGCCCAGATCTGCAAGTTTGAGGCTATTCAGGAGGTGAAGAAATGAGCCAGGCTGAACGAAAGAGCTTTGACCTCCTTATTACAGGGGTAGGTGGACAGGGTGCAATCCTCGCTTCGGACATCATCGGAAAAGCCGCAGTTACTGCAGGGTTACCCATTCGGGCTGCGGAAACTCACGGCATGGCCCAGCGCGGAGGCTCGGTTGTAAATCATATCCGAGTTGGGAAAGATTATGGATCAATGATCCCGAAAAAAGGTGCAGATCTTCTACTAGCTCTTGAGCCGATGGAAGCAATCCGGTATCTGGATTTTCTGAAGGATGGCGGAATTATTATAGTAAATACGCATCCTATAATTCCTGTAACTGTTACTGCAGGCCTTACGAAATACCCAGAAGTCTCAGATATTATTGACGTCCTTTCTGAAAAGTACATAGTCAAAGCCTTCAATGCCAATGAGCTGGCTTTTGAAGCCGGGAATAGGCTTGCAATGAATGTTGTGATGGTTGGGGCAGTCTCGGGCTATCTACCGATCTCAAAAGAAACTTTGCTTGACAGTGTTAAAGCTCTTGTGCCACAGAAAACAATTGAAATAAATCTCAGGGCTTTTGAAGCAGGAAGGCAAAAAGTAGAGGAAAGCTAAGCCTTTCCTCTTACTCCTTTGTAGTGATAAATGCACTTCCTAAAAAATTTATATCCTTTTGATAGGTGCGCTAATTGCAAAGTCATCTTTTTGTAAATCTCTTTAACTTTCTTGATACATGCAAGCAAAATTCTAATGGATTCGTGAATCCGTTTCAGAGCTAAAATTTCCCACATATAATATAAAACGAACCTGCGATACAGATCTGCATTTTCGAAAATCCTGCTAATTAATCTGAAAGATGGAAAATATAATTTAGTAATCTTAATAAATATGTCCTAGAAGAAAACTTTTTTATACTATTGTGGTATTGTACTTTTCTAATATAACATTATTTTAATTGATTTGCAATATCTGCAAGCAGGTATCTTCATCATTTAGAAAAAGTGTTTTATCGGTAGAGGGTGTTACTATGTTACTAAGCAGTATGTCATCTAGCATGATTTCTTCAAGCGCTGCCGCTTCAAGTGCAATTTCAATGATAACAACTCCTGGACTTCCTCAGTATGGGGCTGCAGTAGTTGTTGGACTTATAGCTCTCCTTTCTCTCAAAGAGGTTCTTTCAGCATCTGAGAAATGGAACAAGTATCTTAATAACTCTTTTAATCTGGCAATTTTTCCTTTGCTTTTGAGCTTTGCGGCAATTGTCTATTTCAAGGTTAATGCTATCATCTGATTGCAACTTTACAGAGTATGATATTTACTTTTCCTTTTTGTAGAAATCGGCAGTTTTAATGCTTTTATTCTTTTCTGAGAGGTTTCCTCTCAAAAAACTTGTTTGACTTCTAATTCTAATAATTCTTCGATTGGTATTACAATTGTTCTCATTCTCAGACTTATCTTTGATTTACAGGGTCGGCAACTCTTCAGATTTGTTTGCATCTTAGATGTCTAAGTTTAAAAAAATTGACTTTGTAGAAATAATAAACTATCATGCCCTGACTCCAGAAAGTTTTGATAATACCAGAAATCAAGGCTGTAAAAGTACCTCTAATCAACTTAAGATTGATTTTTGAATATCTCAAAACCCTATCCAGCCATTCAGGTAGTAATGGGGCAGAATCCCGAAAAGGAAGACATTGATAAAGCCGTGAAGGATAGCAACAAAGGGCAGACTTCTTGTTTTGTAGAAAGCAAAGCCTATAAAAATTCCTATGAAACCTGTATATAAAACTTCGTAAAAGGTTCCGTATCCTGAATGCATGAACCCGAAAAGAATACCTGTAATTATCAATCCTTCTCTTATACCGAGCACATCTTCAAGTCTGGTCTGAAGAATTGACCTGAAAATAAGTTCTTCGGTTAAGCCTACAAAAAAGACCATTATAAAGGCGAGTTTTAGCAGGTTTCCGATGGAAAGGTCAGGGATCAGGTAGCCTGAATGGATGGTCATGTATTCTCCAAGCCCAAGCAGAAGGCCCAGCGGAATCGAAAGAATTGTATAAGCTAGGAGATTTTTTGAAGTAATCCCTATATGCTCAAAGGAGTTTCGCTGATGCATTACTATGATTGCCAGGGGTATTAAAAGAGGACCGTAGGCGAAAACGAAGGTATAAAGTGTGGTTTCAAAAAACACAGGCATAGACAGATTTACCAATCTCAGGATTGGGAGAAGCATTAGTGCCTCATAAATCCTGTATACTTTGATGTCCTTTATAACTGTATTTGAAAGAGAGAACGCAATCAAAATTCCAATATGCATCCCTATAGCAAGTTCTATTCTGCCTTCAAAGATAAGAAGTTCGGCTAGGACTATGCACACAACAGGTATTGCAGTTAAGAGCCTGATCCTTGTGATCTCATATTTTTCCTGGTTTGTTTCTTCAAGCCCTAATTTTTTCCAGATTTTATGCGGATAGAGATCTTTCGGAGGATTTTCTATCAATTCTTTCTCTTTTGAAGCCATATGTCGATACATTAAAATAATCAGAACTGCTGCCCCGATTCCTCCAAATGTGTAAAAAAGATCGACATATTGTTCTATATTCTGGAGAGCCCCTGAATTTTCATCAGATAAGACAAATTTAGAAAACCCTGGTTCTCCCGTATTGTTGGCAGGTATCAGTTTCAGAACAGGCTTCGCCTGTGAAGATGAGAAATTATTTGAATCATTACAATATGCAGGAGAAACTGTTAGTAAAGCTAAACTAAGCACTGAAATAATTATTAGAAGATTCAGTTTTTTTTGTTTTTTATGAATAATTTTTTTTTTCATAGAAATTTCTCCTTTCAGGGCTAATTTACACCTATTTGTGCAGACCTGCCTGGTATTCCACAAGTTCTTATTGTAAATAATATATAAAGTTTTATTTATAGTTCACTACTTCTTTATTCCTACAAGCCTTTTATGATATTGCTTGATCACAATCTTTTAAAATAAATTTTTTAAAATAAGTTGATTGCCCCCTTTCCAGGGGAAAGCTTGACCACAAACCTTTTGAGAAAAGGTTTGATCGAAAACTTCAATCAGCGGTGTGATTAACAGGCGTAACGCTTGTGTCACAACCTTTTAAAAATGCTTGACTTAGAAGGTAACATTGACTTAGAAGGTAACATTACAATATTTCAAAATTAGATAATTAGTTGGCGAATTTTATCTTTCTCATCTCTACACAATTTTCTATGTAAAATTTAAGCATTGAGTATCATTTATCCTTGTGGGGAATGAAAAAAGATACAGAGTTAATTATATTTTACAGAATTTTCGGTACATTATATTTTCCTTCTTTTTATTCTTCATAAGTTGCGGCAAATCTACTCAAACTTTAGGTATGTAGAAAGAATTCTTCCAGATATAATTATATATTAATGAGTATGCGCTAGAACCGTTTTAAGTTCTCCAAATATCTCTTTTGAGATTCTACTTTTATATTCTTATAAAAAGTATTTTTTTTAGACTTTTATATTTATAAATATATTTAAAAATCTTTTATTTAATTATCTCAAATATATAATAATATCATAATAAGTCTACCAATTGTATTAAATCATTATTTATTATTACTCTATTTAATTATTCATCAACTTCTTTATTTTATATAAATACTCGACTACCAAAAGTTAATATAGTATAATCTATACACAGTTATATTGTCTTTCAGCTGATTTCAAAACCTAAATTAGTATTTCTGAATTTTTAAATTCCAAGTGACTAATCAAGTTTCTTATCACGATAATGGTTCATGTAACTTTTATTGATATGAATCTAAGTATTGGTTTTGGGATGAGCTAAGTTAAATCAGATGCCTTTTAAGGCTTAATTCAAGTTTCACTCTAAATATTTCACTATGTTTAGGGGTCATCCAAATTGAACAACGAAATACCTGTGGGTAAGAGTACCCAGCACACAGCACAGAAGCAAAATCCATGTGTTCAGGGGACCTCTCCGCAAAATATCACGGTGATCCTTCCTGCCTTTAATGAAGAAGTATCCATCGGAAGTGTAGTCCTACTTACCAGATATTATGCCGATAGCGTAATCGTGGTCGATGATGGAAGCTCAGACCGGACAGCCGAGATTGCCAGGAAAGCAGGAGCCGAGGTAATTGTTCACGAAGTAAATAAAGGAAAAGGAGCTGCCCTCAAAACCGGTTTTGCAGCCGCTGACAACCTGGGTGCAGATATAATAGTTACCATGGACTCCGACGGCCAGCACAACCCTGCCGAGATCCCGAAACTTGTCGATCCCATTATTAAAGGCGAAGCAGATATGGTCAACGGTAGCCGATATTTAAATGGCCTAGATAAAAATACTCCTGCCTACCGCCGAGTCGGACAGACCATTTTGGACAGGGTTACAAATCTAAACTCTGGGCTTGAGATTACAGATTCCCAGAGTGGCTTCCGAGCTTTTGCTGCCTCAACAAAAGATATTTTCCGCTTCACAGCCCAGGGCATGGCAATAGAGAGTGAAATGCTCGCAGATGCTGGTAAATCCGGCCTCCGCATAGCTGAAGTCGAAATTGGCGTTCGATATGACGTTGACTGTTCAACTGTAAACCCGATAAAACACGGTTTTGGGGTTCTTCTAATGATTTTAAAAGATATTGAATTCAACAAGCCTCTTTACTACTTGACAGTTCCTGGAGTGATTCTTGGAATGAGCGGTTTTATTATGGGCGCTTTTTTCGTGCAGGGTTTCACTATGGGAAAAAGTTTGTATTTTGGGCCTACTATGCTCATGATTCTGTTTATTATCGTAGGGAGTTTCATGGCTTTGACAGGTCTCTTGTTGCATTCTATATCCGCAATTTTGAAGGAAACAAGGGCCGCTTAATTACTTTGTGCAGGTAACTGGCTGTTTATAAATTCGGCTTTTCAAACAGCAGAGAGATCGGGTGATTATATGACTTTCATGTGATTTCCTGAAGGAACTTTGTGATGAATTTCTATATCATAAATGTTTTCTTAAAGTTACTATAGGAGGATATGATTCCTAATCATTTCATCTTAAAGATCTCTGAAATAGTACAAAAAACAAAATCGAACTGATTTCTTAAATTTAATCTAAAATATATTATAAATCTCAGTCCTTGAGGTTACAGTATGAGGATTCTAATTATCTCACAGCATTTCCCTCCTGAAAAATCAGGCAACGCCTCGCGTATTTTCGACATGTCCAACCATCTCCAAAAACTGGGTTTAAGTGTTACTGTTCTTGCTCCACACCCCAGCTTCCCCTCTGGTTCATTTAAACGAAAATGGAGTATTTCAGAATCTCGGAAAGTAAACGGGGTAAATGTAATAAACTTACTTGCATGGCAACCCAATTGTCAGGACCCGGGGTTTATGGGGAGAATTGCCTATTACCTTACTTTCCCTCTTCATACTGTTTTATGGATATTTTTCAATCTCCGTAAATTTGATGTAATTATTACTTCTGCCCCACCGATTTTTACTGGATTTGGAGGAATTCCAGCCAAATTATTGTTCAAAAAGAAGTGGGTTATGGATGTAAGAGATCTCTGGATCAATGCTTCTATCAGTCTCGGCTTTTTGAAGAAGGGAAGCTTGTTTGAAAAAATGAGTAGAGCTTATGAGCAGATTTGCTATTCCAATGCTGATTTGATTTGTGTTACTACTGAAGAGCTTGGTCAGGATATCATGCGAACATACAAAAACATAGATGGAAGAATAATGAGAATTACACCTAATGGCGTAGATACGGACTTCTTTTATCCTATGAATCTCCCTAAGAAAAATCAGATAATTTATGCAGGTAATATTGGGCATGCTCAGGACCTTGAGGATGTAATTCTAGCAATGAAAAAAATAAATGAAGAATTCGACCTGAAGTTATTGATAGTTGGAAATGGTGATATTAAAGGATATTTGGAAAAGGTAACTGTAGAAAATGGACTCACAGATTATGTGGAGTTTCCAGGCCTGCTTCCAAGAGAGGATATCCCCAAGATAATTTCTGAATCTCTTATAGGAGTAGCTCCTCTGAAAAAGTTAAAGACGCTTGAATATGCAGTTCCAACAAAGGCTTATGAATATATGGCTTGTGGAATCCCGTTTGTAGGTTGTGGAGAAGGAGAAATTCGAAAACTTGCTGAGGTTTCAGGCGGAGGAGTAATTGCTGAAAATGATCCTAATGCAATTTCAGATGCTATACTATACTTACTAAAAAATCCAGAGAAACGTGTAGAAATGGGCAGGAAAGGACGAACTTTTGTAAATGAGCACTACAGCAGGCAGCATATCGCAGCAAATCTTAAATCAGACATAGAAAGCATCGAAGTTGAAAAAGCAATCCTTACCTTGAATGATGGTATCAGCTATGCAGGCTCTCAATGAACGGATTTATTCTTTGGCCTCAAAGATTATTCAATATGGAATCACTCCTATTGTAAAGGTTGAGGGAAACCTGGCTTACACAGTCGACCCTGTCTTCGAAATTTCCAGAAATAGAGTGAGTGCCGAATGTGTAAAAACCCTTGTCCGGATAAACGGGTTCAAAGGGAACAATTATGCAGATCTTATTCAAAAACTCCTGAACTGGGTGCTTGAAAATCAGAACTCTGACGGCTCATGGAATGAGGTACATGTCAAATACAACCATCCATCTGCTCTTATCACCTCTATTGTGGGAGAAGCACTTGTCGATGGTTACTTACTTCTAAAGGACGAACGCTTTAAAAAGGCTGCTTTGCAGGCAAAAGATTTCGTGCTAGCTAATCAGTTCTCACCTGGCTATTTCAAAAAATCTTCCATTTATGTGGCTGATCACCTGAACGTTGACGCTACTTGCGGGGCTTTTCTTGCAAAGTACGGAAAGGCGTTTTCGGACCAGCAGTGTCTTGATGCTGCCAGAATCACAGCAGAACATGTCTGCAAATATCAATTTTCAGATGGAGCTTTTCCTTACACCAACGAAATCAAAGGTAACTATCAATACTGCCTGAATATTCCCTGTATACACTATCAAGGTGTAACTCTTTATTACCTGCTTAAAATTATAGACTCTCTTCAAAGTGACTGGATTGATCCCGAGTTCAAAAAAGGAGTTGAATGGCTTGCAGCTGCCCAGCTCCCAGATGGAAAATTTGACTGGTCAAAAAGTGGCCTTATGTTTGCTTATTACTTGAGTGGAGCTTATGCTTTTGCAATCCCCTGTTTTATGTACGGGACAAAATGGAATTCTAATTATTCAGAAAATGCAGAAAAAGCTTTGGGGGTCCTCGAAGCAAATGTTAAACGTATTGTAAACCGCTGGGAAAGTGACTCGATTCTGAGCTTCCCTAGTTCAGTTTTCGCGGCTCTTAATACTGCAAATATAGGAAGTTATCCTGTAAGCCACAGGCTGTTCAGGTTTGGTTATGGAATGTACAGGCAATTTGCCAGACGCAGATTTTCAAACTCTGTTAATCCAAAACTTTTCAACATCCTTGCAAATGTAATGAACATAAACACATCCACAGTTGAACCTGATAATAATTTTCCTGACCTATTCATGACTTCGGAAGTGCTGGACTGCTTGAGTTATACTACATCCCAATGTTTAGAAACAAAAGTTAACTTTACAAAATTATGATTACTAGGAGATTCATCAATGAAGCAGGTTGTCCTGAATCTTAAAGATGGTGGTTTAACGGTTGAAGATGTTCCAATTCCTACATTAAAGGGAAGTGGCGTGCTTGTCCGAAACCACTATTCGGTTATTAGTGCTGGTACCGAGTCTGGTCTCGTGGATCTTGCCGACAAATCCTTAATAGGAAAAGCAAGGGCCAGACCAGATCTTGCAATGAAGGTTATAAATAAAGCAAAGCAGGACGGCCCGTTTTCAGCATTCCAGCAGGCAATGGGGAGGCTTGAAAAAAGAGAGCCTTTGGGTTATAGCAGTGCAGGAACTGTCATTTCCGTAAGTGAAGACATAACATCCATAAAGGTTGGAGATAGGGTTGCATGTGCAGGTGCAGGCTATGCTAATCATGCAGATGTTGCGTTTGTCCCTAAGAATCTCTGTGTAAAAGTTCCTGATAATGTTGATCTTAAAAACGCCTGCTTCACAACAGTGGGCTCGATTGCAATGCAAGGAGTCCGAAATGCTGACCTAAGAGTTGGGGAAAATGTTGTTGTTGTCGGTCTGGGCCTAATTGGCCTGATTACTGTCCAGATTCTCAAAGCCTCAGGTTGCCGAGTCTTCGGCATTGACCTTGACGCTGCTAAGGTCAAGCTTGCAAAAGAACTCGGTGTAGACATTGCCCTTCCCCGCAACACTCCCAATATAGAGGAAAGCGTCAGGCAGTTCTCCCGGGGAATTGGTGCAGATGTAACTATTATTGCAGCTGCAACGAGGTCAAACGATCCAGTTGACTTTGCCGGGAAAATAACTCGCGAGCGTGGGAAAGTCGTAATTGTAGGCCTTGTAGGCATGGATATTCCACGTGAAGAATATTATAACAAGGAAATCGAACTGCGGGTCTCTCGCTCCTATGGTCCTGGCCGTTATGATCGTACCTATGAAGAGTTCGGTAGGGACTACCCTGCCTCTTACGTCCGCTGGACTGAGAATCGCAACATGCAAGCTTTTCTAGATCTTCTCTCAATGAGGAAAATCTCCATGGAGCCTATTATTTCTCATGAGTTTCCAATAGAGCAGGCTCCGGATGCTTATGATATCATAGAACAAAGAAAACCCTATCTAGGCATAGTCTTAAGATACGATACTAATAGAGAAATTGAAGATAAAATCGTGCTCAAAGTCCCTGAGTCAAACCCTTTCCCAAGCGGAACTCCAGTCATTGGAGTTATAGGTGCAGGGATCTTTGCAACGAGCACTCTACTCCCCAACCTTTCTAAAATTAAGGATATAAAATTAAAAGGTCTGTCAGCAGCAACCGGCATCAGCTGTGAATCAGTTGCCTCAAAATATGGTTTTGAATACTGTACCTCCGATTACCATAAAATTATGGAAGATCCAGAAATTAACTGCGTGAGCATAGTAACCCGAAACAGTCTCCACGCCCTTCTAGTAATCGAAGCCCTCAAGCATGGCAAAAACGTCCTTGTTGAAAAACCCTTGGCTCTCAATGAAGAAGAACTGAAAAATGTCAAAGCCGCCTGGAAAGAATATGGTGGTCTTGTGATGGTCGGCTTCAACCGCCGCTATTCCGAACTCGGCACAAAACTCAGGGATTTCTTCAAAAAACGCTCCCAGCCCATGGTAGCTATCTACCGCGTAAACGCCGAGTCCATTCCCAAAGACCACTGGATCTACGATAAATCAGAAGGCGGCAGCCGGATTATTACTGAGTGCTGTCATTTCATTGATTTCCTACAGTACATCATAGGCTCATCTCCCATAGAAGTCTACGCCCGGAAAATCGAGCCTGAAATAAAAAGTCCTGAAGATAACGAAAATGTGTCAATCACTATCTCTTTTAAAGACGGCTCAATCGGGACTATAATATACACTACCCACGGAGATAGCTCTCTGTCCAAAGAGCGTGCTGAGTTTTTTGCTGACGGGATGGCTGGAGTCATTACAGATTTCAAGCAGCTTGAACTGGTCAAGGGCGGGAAGAAAGAGAAGATTGCAAAGAGGATGGTAACTGAGAAAGGGCATAAGAATGAGTTTGAAAAGTTCTTTGAGTTGGTGAAGAACGGGTCTCCAGAATATGATTTTGAAGCAAACGTTTTGACTACAATATCCACTTTTAAAGCGCGTGAATCCATTACAAGTAGATCGTCTGTAAAATTAAATTCCTATTGAAAAATGGTCTTATAGCTTATTATTATCATAATATGATTATTTGAGAATGGTGTTGAAAATGGAAGGGTTCTCTAATCAAAATATGGATTATATTACTCAGGTATCTAAAGATTCTGTACTTGTTCATAACTTTAATTATAAGCCGAAGGTATCCTTTTGTATTCCTACCAAAAATGAAGGAAAATATATTAAAAAATGTTTAGATTCCATTTTAGCTCAAAATTATAGCGATATAGAGATTGTTGTTGTAGATGGATATTCTACTGATGATACCGTGAAAATTGCAAAAGAATATGGCTGTAAAGTTTATTATGATCCAGTTTCTTTAGCGAATTCTAGACAAATTAGTATTGAAAAAAGTTCGGGAGAAATTTTAGCTATATGGGATGCAGATATTATCATCCCTCATGAAAACTGGTTAAAAAATGCAGTTAAATGTTTTAAGTTGTCTGAACAAGTTAGTACAGTGTGGCCACGAATTATAGCACCTTCATCCGGCCCTTGGACTCAAAAATGCAATCGTGCTCATTCGAACTTTGTATTTAAATATAGAATAAAGAGGGTTAGTGGTGTTTTCGGAGGAGGAAATGCGCTATTCAGGAGACAACATGTTTCTTCTGTCGGTAGCTTTGATACATCATACAATTTTGGCGAAGATATGATATTAGCAAAAAGATTAAAAGACGCTGGTTATGTTGTTATCGAGTACGAAGAACCTTTAATTCACGACACTATGGATTCTCTGAAGGCAATATATAAAAGATCTCTTTGGGGTGCTCAAGCCTTCAAATTGAACGGAATGGAATTTTATCAACAAAGTAAATTTGACATCTTCAAAGAACATTACTTTCTTGGACTAAAAGGTATGTTTTGTGGAATTTTTAAAGGAGACTTTTACTGGATTACATATCCGGCTATATTATTCGTAAAGTCATTGGCCTACTCAAAAAATATATTGCTTGCAAGAAGATAATTGAATTTTTCATTTTAGTCAAGTGTTAATTATTCATCAAACTTCTAATTTGTGTGTATTGAGTGGTTTGGGATTATTATGAGAATCTTATATGTTGTATCGGGGTTTGCTCCAGCATGGGGGTTAGGTGGTGTTGCACGTTCTTCATACGAAATAAGCAAAGAGATGGTAGCAAGAGGACATGATGTTACTGTTTACACAACTGACATTTTTGATTTCAAAAGAAGGATTGAGTGTCGTTTTAGGAATTTAAATGGTATAAATGTTTATTATTTTAAAACGTTATCTAATTACTTTGCAAGAAGAAAACTTAATTTCTCGCCTGAATTTGTTTATTTTTTAAATAAGAATGTCTCTAAATTTGATATAGTTCATATTCATGAGTATAGGACAATAAACTCAACTTTTGCTTCTTTTTTTTCAAAGAAATATAATGTTCCTTATGTGTTGCAGCCTAGAGGTTCTGTTCCTACAATAAGTAAAAGTATTCAAAAAAAAATATATGATTTATTTTTTGGGGATTTTGTTGTTGAAAATTGTTCGAAAATAATTGCGACTTCAAAAATAGAGTCTGATCAGTACTTTAATGTTTTTCCACGTTTAGAAAAAGAAAAAATAATCCACCTTCCTAATGGTATCAATTTTGCTGATTATTCGAGTTTACCCTTAAAAGGAACATTTAGATCTAAGTATTCCATAAGTGAGAATGAGAAGACTGTTTTATATCTTGGAAGAATCCACGAAAGAAAAGGAATTGACACCTTAGTAAAGGCACTGAACCAATTGGTCAATAAATCTCTAAATATCAAGCTCGTTATCGCTGGCCCAAATGACGGGTACCTTGAAAAACTAAATCTGTTAATTGATGAATTGAATTTTAGGAAACATGTGCTGTTACTAGGTCCTCTTTATGAAAAAGAAAAGTTCGAAGCTTACGTTGATGCAGATGTTTTTGTGTTGTCTTCAAAAGACAAGTACGAGTCTTTTGGAAATGTGGTATTGGAAGCTCTATCATGTGGCACTCCAGTTATTGTTACAGACAATTGTGGGGTGTCTGAATGGGTAAACTCGCAAATGTGTCATGTTATAAGTTCTGAAAATGATTCTCTGCAGAAAACAATATATGAAATTTTATTTGAATCTGGGTTGAATAAAAGCATAGATAAATCTGAATGTGAACTAGTTCTAAAAAAATTGAGTTGGGAAAATGTTTGCGAAATGCTAGAAATAATTTATAGCGATATCGTTTAATTCTGGGGATTAATGATGGTAGAAGTTTTAGATACAGATCTGAAATCTAAAGAATCTTTTATTCTAGTTACACCCGTTAAGAATGAAGAAGACAATTTACCAAATTTAATTGAATCTATTGTTTCTCAGCAATTGAGACCTGATGCATGGATTATCGTTGACGATCATAGTGAAGACAAATCTTCTGAAATAATAAAAGATGCAAAGGATAAATATCCATGGATATTCTCGCTCAGGTTAAATAACAACTCTGAATATAATTTAGAAGAGCATTACTCTATTGTTTGTAGGTTTGGCTTCGATTATGCTAAAAAAATTGAGCCTAATTTTAAGTATATTGGATTATCTGATGCAGATATGATCTATCCAAACAATTATTTTTTTCAGTTAATTTCTTACTTGAATAGTAACCTTGAACATGGGCTTGTTTGTGGAGATCTTTTAATACTAAACAGTGAGGATAGATGTCACAGAGTCTCTAATTCAAATATTTTTTCTTCTTCAATATCAGGAACTGGACGCGTTTGGAGAAGAAAAGCTTTCGAAGAAAGTGGAGGATATTTGATCACAAAGTCTCCAGACTCAGTCTCGAACGTTAAGTTATTATTGAAAGGTTGGAAACTTAAGAGACTTAGTGATGTAGTGTATTATCAGACACGTGAAACTGGTAACAAATTCAACATCTTTAAAGGATATTTCAACCGAGGAAAGCGTGCCTATTATCTTAACTCTAATATATTATCGGTTATTGGCACTGTACTAATAATATTGTTTGTCTCAAAAGAAAAATATGCTATAAAAAAAATTATAGGATATCTCTTTGGGTATTTTCACTCTTTTATCCACAGAGAGCAAAAGATTGATGATAAAGAAGTTAAGAAATATATTGGAAGTTACAGAAGAGTCCTGAATAACTATTTGAAGTATTTTGCTAATAGGCTTTGATATTTCGACTCTGTAGAAAACCTGTCTACATCAGATGAAAGAGGCTGAAAAAAGATAAGTATATTCAGATCTTGCGGCTCAGTTTAAATTTATGAAAATTCACTATTTCAGAGGATTTCTACAGAGCCGATATTTCTAACCTTTATCTGCATAACAATTATAGATGGTATGATAATGTTTAAACCAACAAAACACATCTTTTTAATATTATTATCTACTTGTTTCATACTAACAGCTGTGCTAAACCTTTTAGTTTTCAAAATGCATCTGCTCACTTATCAGTTTTCAATTTATGAAAATATACCGAATTTTATTTGGATTTTTGTCATTGTTAATTTATTATTTGGTGTCTTCTTAACGCTTGCTTGTTTTTTGTGGGAGGAAATTTTTAATTTTTGGAAGGCAGTGATTCTATTAATTGTACTTAATAATTTAATAGTAATCCTTCTACCCTATTTATGCGGTTACTACTCTCCAAGTTCTGGAGATCATCTCAGTCATATCGGCTATACAATACGTATTTTACAAGACGGATTTATCGCTCCCAGAGATGTTTATCCAGCTACACATATTCTAATGGGTTGCATTTCTTTAATCGCACATAATTCAATATACACTATTTCTTATTTTATCGGTTCAATTTTTTATATCTTCTTTTTAATTTTTACTTATTTATTTAGTAGATCTATTCTTCAACAAAAAGTAGCAGTATTAAGCCTATTATCAGGCACTGTTCTTTCCTGTTATTATTTCACGTATCTTTTTCCTATGGGATTTGCTTTACTCTTATTACCATTAATTTTTCTTTTATACTTTAAGCATCAAGAAAAAAAACATTATCCTGCGACTATTCTGCTACTAATGTGGATATTTTCAATAGTGCCTTTTCATCCTTTTGCATCATTCATTTACATTGGTATATTTATGCTTCTAGAGTTTGGATCCCTTTTTTTTGCTGCCAACTTGAAGAACAGAGACTTGATCAAAAATTTATATCTTTATAAGAATTTTTCGCTATCTATCTCGATTATCTTATTCATAGTAAATATGATATGGATATGGAGATTCTACTGGGTATGGGATTCCTCAGTGGAGTGTTTAGTTAGTTGGGCGAACTCTGAATTATTGGTACAATCAATGGCGAGCAGAGCATCAGAGAGCTTTGAAAAAATTAACTTCAGTTTAAGTGATATTATTACTTTGTTTATTAAAATATATGGTCAAATTTTCATTTATTTCTTGCTGTCTATCGCCGTATCTATGAAAATTTTAAAGGATAAATATTCCTATGGAAAACACTTGTTCTCTTATTCACTTACTTTTTTTATAATTAGTCTTCTGTGGATTACGGATTATATTAGACCGCTAACTTCACTAAGTAGTGGGAGGCTTATTGCGTGTGTAGTTCCTATGTTTCCTCTTCTTGTAGGGACTGCTTTGTATCGATTACTTAGTTCTAAACCCATTAGTTATACTTGTGCTAAAATAATTTCGCTAAAGTCTTTAAATGTTAACTATTTAAATTACATCTTAGTTTTTCTAATATTAAGCTTTTGTTTCATAGGTGAGGTTCTTTCATATTATCCTTCTTCCTACATATATAAATCAAACGAAGCAATTTCTTATTCTAATGCTAATGGGCTAGAGTGGGTACTCGAAAATGGAATCAGTGATAATGAAATCATTGGAGCAGGTGTTCCAACCATTTCTCGTATAGGTGATTCTATCTACGGTACACATAGAATTTATCCAAATTGGAATGGTACAATTAATGACCACTTTGGGTATAGTAGTGATATAGATATGTTGAGTAATTTATTGAATGGCTGTTATTTAATAACAGATCGTCAATACTTGTTATATTTGTATAACGTTTTATTTCCTGAGATTGGTAGGTTTAACAATAGTGATTTTATAAGATTAAATAACGATAATTCAACATCCTTAATTTATACTAATCAAAAAATTGTAATTTGGTATATCCCTAAAAAATTTTCGTCTTAAAATAATATATCATTAATAATAATTCGATGAGTTTTATGCCTAGCTTCTATATAACCCATACACCTTACCATATCCTTATATCCTGTGGATTGGCATGTTATAGCCGTGATAATATAAATTATTTAGTTATTATTCGTGACTTCCCAAATGCTGATATTTACTATGAATCTATTTTGAAGTGGAAAAATAATCCTTTTACAGATATAATTTTAATTCCGGGAATGTATAATCTCAAAAATAATAACGTAATAAGTGTGACAAGAATTTGTTATAAAAACATAAATATAATTAAATCATTTTTTGATAAGTACATATCTGCTGACTCATGTGTCTTTTTATTTAATGATCGAAGACCTGAAGGCCAAGCGATAGCGCACATAATCTCAAAAAAGAACGGATTGGTCATCTATATTGAGGATGGTCTCGAAGTATATAACGACCATAAAGCGAAAAAAACAAATACAATTTCTAAATTTTTTTTTAAAATAATATACGGTGGATGGTACAATCCAGTTCAAATTTTGGGAACTTCTAAATTTATACGTGAAATGATGGTCTTTAGACCGGAATTTATTCGACCTGAGTTGAAAAATAACGATATAATAAGAATTCCTGATGATGTTTTTAATAATATAGATGAAAACTTTACTTCTTTAATATCTAAAGGTTATGTCAATAATCTAGATGATTTAATTTTCGATTGTTTTTTGATTATTGACCATTCTGACTCTTTCAAATATCAAAGTTTAGAGAATGTTAAAGAACTATATTCGCAGTTGATTTATTTTCTCCATAAAACTTTTAAGAATATAGGAGCGAAATATCATCCTAGAGAGCAAAAGAATGATTTTTTGAATTTAGGATCAAATGAAAAAATAAATCTCTTGCCCAATTCTCTCTCTATGGAAATTTTGCTTATACTTTTTGCCAAAAAACCACCTAAATTAATTATAGGTAGTTTTTCGACAGCTATTTTAACTTGTAGTATGTTACTTGATAAAAACACTCACCTAATTTCTATTATGAAAATTCTCTGTCAAAAGGATAGTTGTACAATTAATATCTTCGAAAGAGTCGGCATAATTGTGCCTTCTTCTATGAACGAATTCAAATATGAAGTAAACTCTATCTCGAATTATTGAAGAGTTATCTCCAAACTGATTTTATTCTCAAATCAGTGAGAGTTTAAGATTACTTTATAATCAAAAATTTATTGGTAACCTTATTACTAGATTCAAAGAAGCATTTTTAATTTTTGATGCTATTCTAATGTAAGTGTTTGGAGTTATAACATATATCAACATATATCAGTGTTAAATTATTTTTAGTTTGATTATACACTAGAAAATATATCTATGTTTGGTCAGGTAAAATGAAAGAAAATAAAGCTATTTTGTTGAGAATCTTATTAGTAGGTGCCACGAACTTCTTACTAAGTTTTAGTGGAATTATCTTGTTACCAATTCTAACAAGAAACCTCTCTATTGAAGAGTATGGGTACTGGGTTCAAATTGGAGTTACAGTAACAATGGTAACAATATTAGCAACCCTAGGATTACCTTTTACACTAGTTCGTTTTTTAGCTCCTTTAAATAAACTAGAGGAAATTAGCGAAATATTTTATTCACTTTTCTTTTTAGAAATATTTATGAGTATTGCTGTTGCTTCAACATTTTTTGCCCTTTCTGATAAAATATCCATGGTATTGTTTTCTGGGAACAGTTTTCTAGCAAAAACAATGTCCTTTATCATATTCTTTGAATGTCTAAATTCTTTTCTTATTGGATATCTTAGAGCGAGGGAACAAATTAAAAGGTACTCTATGCTAAACGTCATAAGAACAATATTACAAATAATTTTTATATATTTCTTATTATCTTATGGAAAAGGAATTGTAGGCGCAGAATTAGGGTTATTAGCTAGCTCATTATTAATGTTTTTCATTATGGGTTATATGATAGTTTCCGAGATTGGATTTAAAGTTCCTAAGTTTGAAAATCTGATGGATTTTCTTAAATTTAGTATTCCTACAGTTCCGAGTAATTTATCTAATTGGATAGTCAATGCAAGTGATCGTTATGTTATTGGTTATTACTTAGGTCCTAATTCTGTGGGTTATTATTCCCCCGGCTATGCTCTCGGAAACATACTTAATTCTTTTTCTACACCTTTAAATTTTATATTACCTGCCACATTGTCCAAACATTACGATAATAATAACATAGAAGAAGTTAAAAGTATCTTAAGTTACTCTCTTAAATACTATTTAATCATTACAATTCCTTCTTTTTTTGGTTTGTCATTCTTGTCTAAATCCTTACTTAATCTCTTAACTACTCCTGATATCGCGACTGAAGGATATTTAATTACACCCTTTATCGCTTTGAGTTCTTTATTTTTAGGAGTTTACACAATATATCAAAAAATAGCAATCTTAGAGAAAAAAACAATGCTAACAGCTAGAATTTGGTTTATCGCAGCAACTCTAAATTTTTTGTTAAATATTTTATTGGTTCCACACTTTGGACTAATAAGTGCTGCCTTTACCACACTAATAGCGTTTGTTTCAAGCGTGGTTTTAATGGTATGGAAATCTTCTAAAGTATTAAGGCCTCAGTTTGGATCAAGCTTAATTATTAAGACTCTTTTCTCTTCAGCTGGAATGTCATTAGTTATTTTGCTAACAAACCCAAAAAGTCAATCCGAAATCTTCCTCACAATTTTTTATTGCTCTGCTGTTTATTTTTGTATGTTGTACTTACTAAAAACGTTTGAAAAAGAGGAAATTGAGTTTGTAAAATCTTTATGCAAATTTAGACCGTCTCCAGTTACGTGGATGGTCTTTTTGACTAAACGAAAATAATCTCAGCTCAAACCTTGATCGTTTGAGTTTTGTTTAAGGTAAAGGAAACTGGGAACACGAGTCGCATTGCAAGTATAGAGCATAAACTCTTTTTGCTTCTATCAATGGATTAAACTGTAGATAATTCCAACTTATGGGAGTAATTTTTCCATGTTATATGTTACTATCACGCTCTACACAGAGAGTGCTTTTTAACTAAGAAGATAAAAGCCAGAAGCAGACATATATAAGAAACTGTTAAGAGAATATAAGAAATTGTTACGAAATTGTCAAAAGATAATTAAGTTGTTTCCGAAAGATACTCTTTTTTACGTACCTTTCATATGTACTTTATTCTCTTTTTTAAGCGTTGCCAAATAGGTTAACATAGGTTGTCTTCTATTCAAGTAGATCCAAAAATATATGCGTGTTAAGAGAGAAACATTAATTTAGGGCCGTGAGTAGTCTTTTAGTATCTTTTTAATTTCACAACTTTGAACTTATTTAGTCTGACATCTCACTTATTCGACAAACTTCTTCAACTATAACTCTAATTTGACAGATTCTGCTAATTAATACAGTATTTTTGTATACAAAACACATTGCATTGACACATTACATTTTGGTAAAATTAATAATGCCAAAAAATCATAAGATGTGAGACAAAACCTTGAATTGTATAAAGAAAACAGGAACATCAGGCCCATTTTGACATTAGATGATATATGCTTCTGTCAAATTTGGGCTATAATCTAAATCTTATAAAGCTTTCTTTTATTTCATTCTTAATCTCATAAATATAATGGATGAATAGTCTTTTTATTCCGTTTTATTATTTTTATCCGCTTTTTTGGCAGTGTCGCGAATTTGCTGTAAATTCTAAGTTAATTTTTTGGATACTGTATGTGAAACTGACTTACTGACCGCGGATTTTTGACTTAAAAGTCTCTTAAAATTAGTAATTTTACAGAAAAATTGACACACTGTCGCTTTTTGAAGAAAATATCTTATTTCTTCAATATTCTATGTAATCTATTCATAGATTAGAAAGATAGGTCAAGGATATATGAATATAAAACTACTTACCTCCTTGAACAAGAAAGCATTCTTTTAACATGTAGGTCAGACAATCAAACTAGGATATGGTTTATATAAACTATTGGTCTACTTACTTCTCTTAAATGACAGGTAGATTCCCCGATTTCTGCGGAGCTTTATACTGCATAGGCAAATTACGTTGTATTATTTTGTATCTATACACTCAATTATATTTACTATTTTTTTTGCCTCTTCTTCTCTTTTTTCAACTACTTTTTTTATATTTTCTCTAATTTCTTTCTCGTTTACAAGAATACTTTTTGCTCTTTCTATAATTGCATTACATTCTTCTTCACTTGGAATAGCTGAAAACTCTTCTATCTCTTTATATTCTAATACTTTTTGCAAACTTTTTGTTTTATGTGAGTTAGACCCTAAAAAAATGCATGGTGTTCCTCCTAAAGAAGCAAATATTGAAGGATGATATCTACCAGAGATAAATAACTTTGATTTTGCCAATATTAATCCACCTGATAGAATCGGAACATTTACTGGTATCAATGGAGTTGTAGTAGCTTCTGAGACATTTTTTAAAAAAGAGTCTCCGCTACATGTCTGTACTAAGTATATGTTTAATCCTAGTTCTTTAACTCTTTTAACCAAGTTTATATATTGTGGAATTGCTTCTTGGGGTTTCCATGCCGCTGAAGAACTACCTCCTATACATATATATGGTAGATTAAAATTTAAATTGTTGAATAAAAAATCGTCTTCTGGATGAGGAATTATAAAATCACCATTTGAAGGTAAAGAAACATCATAAAAGTATTTTCTCCATGTGAACAAACTATCTGGAATATATTCACAATTTATCTCTTTACTCATTTCTTTTACCATTTCTAAAGAAACAGGATCCCTAACTAATACACGTTTACATTTTGATAGGGTAATTTTTGAATAATTATAAGTTTCGAGGTTTCTTCCTGTTGAAGGACAATCTGATATAACTCCATTAACATAATATACATTTTTTCTTAAATAAGTAGATAACTCTATCATAAATAGCAAAAACAGATATTGCCTTCTTGGGGGAGTAGTAAATATCGCATCTCCCTCTCCGTTTATGATTACAATATCAGAATTTTTTATTTTATAATAAATCTCGAGAAATTTATCATTATTATGCAAATTCTTTAGAAACGTTTGCAGACTTTTAGAAGGATCATGTTGTATAAAATCGTAGTATGAAGATTCTTTTAGTCTTTTAAAAACATAGTTCTTTCTTGCAGCATAAAATAAAAAACTGATAAATCTACTATTTTTCGATAATAAATTATTTTTTGATAAAGGACCTCGGACATCATCTCCATATATTATATTTTTCATTTCATAGTTCGTACTTAATGTCTGATATAGGCTAATACTTGTTCCTCTGCATCCCCAATTAACCCTATTTCTATTATCTGACACGTACAATACTTTTTTTCCCATATTTAGTCTCCATTAAGCTATTCAAAGTGATCTTTATTGTTCAGTCTATCTCAACATAATATATTTTATTGATAGGGTCCTCAAAAAATGATTCATTTTTCAAGGGTTAATAAGCCTTATCTCGTAAATTGTATGTGGTGCTAGTGCTCCCCCAGTAAAAGTACAGATGATAAAGAATTTATTTTCCATTAAAGAAATTAAATATCCTTAAATTCCATTTTAAGGTTTTCTTAGCCCTATTTTCAACATTTAATTTTGTAAAACGGAAAACGGAGTCAGTTGCCATAATTTCAAAAAAATGTAACTTGTCAAAAAATAAAGCTCTAATCCCATCCATCTATTATTTTTAAAGTTTAATCGGGTGTATTTTCCTCTAAATTGGATTTTAAGAATGTACTTTTATTAGGGGAACTCTGGTTATATATCTATTACCTAAAATAAGCATTCTGAATCCTCAGTTTACACACTGATTTTGGAGAACCCTATTTATTGAATAAAGATTTTTATCTTTTTGAAGCATATAACGTTCTTTGTGAACGCTTATATGTTTTCTTGATCTTAGCTCGCTTATTTCCTAAAAGAATTAGTAAATTTTAATCACAGCTTTGTGCATTTTTGAAAAAGACTAACAAATTCTCTTATTACACCATTTCCTCCTTCTTTCTCCAAGATATAGTCAGAAACAATTTTTACTTCATCAACAGCGTCTTTTGGACAAAAGGAAATTCCTACTTTTTCTAGTACAGATATATCGTTTATATCGTCACCAATATAAGCTACTTCTGAATAGTTCAACTGATATTTTTCCCTTAATTTTTCAAAAGCACTTAGTTTATCAATTACTCCTTGATGAACATCATCTATTTTCAGTTTTTTAGCCCTAGCTTCTATAATCTTCGTATTTTCTTTTGTAATTATTGCAGTTTTAACACCATATTCTCTTAATAACTGGATCCCCATACCATCTCTTGTATTAAATTTCTTTAATTCGTCACCGTTCTCTGAGTAATACATGCCACAATCAGTCATTACACCATCAATGTCAGTAACGAGTAATTTTATGTTCTTTAGTTTACTTTCCACGTTTTCTTCTCTTTTTTTTCTAAACTGGAGGAACTCCTCAATAATTTCCCAGTCAATAGGTTCATCAATCTCATAATATGTCTCTCCTGGCATTTCGTAATAAATTATATTTCCTGAGATCCTACATTCTGTTTCTTGTAACAATTTTTTTGAAGTAATATAAAAAGCACCGTTTTCGACCAGATAACCCTCAAAATCTTGTCTTCTGGGCCTATTTAATGGATCATAATTTAATGGTTTTACAAAGTATTCTGAAGATTTCTTCCATATGAAACGTTTTTGTTCGACTACTGATAGCAGAGAATCAGCTTTATTTCTCTCAAATGCCTTTATTGCTTCTTCTAGATCTTTCGATGTTAAAAGAGGAGATGTTGCTTGGATCAAAATTATATTTTCAAAGTCGTGGAAGTTCGCAAATTCAAGCATAACAGATTCTGTACTTGCTGTGTCAGTAGCAGTTTCAGGGCTTCGACCTATAATCTCAAATTTTTCATTTTCAAAATAACTTGCTGTATCTCTAATTCTCTTTGAATCCGTAGACAAGTATACTTTGTCAATCTTACTACAATTTACTGCAGCCTCGATTGTCCAATAAATTAATGGTTTACCGGCAATTTTTTTTATATTTTTTAAAGGTATGCTTTTGCTCCCTCCCCTTGCCGGAATAAGTGCTACATACTTTTTCAATTCAAAACCTCTTTAGTTTATTTCGTTGAACTTCTTCTATCTCAAGGATCTCTTTTTGTTTATATGTCAATGCTTTTGATACATTCTTTAAATCTCTTGCTAGTCTTCTCATACCGTCAGGCTCAAGACTCGCAGCATGATCTGTTCCTTTCCATGTTCTATCAAGTGTAAAGTGTCTTTCGAAGTACTCTGCACCATAAGCAAGAGCAGCTATATCTGCAGCAATCCCAAGGTGATGACCTGAAAAACCAATGCCTTTTACCCTTCTCTCGAATTTTTTTCTTATTCTTAATATCTCATTAAGACAAATGTCCTCAAATGGAACAGGATAACCAGAAGTGCAGCTGTATATCACAAGATCTTTTGCGCGATCTCTATCTTCAAAAAAGTTTACAATTTTCTCTTCCTCTTCATTTGTTGTCATTCCAAGAGACAAATGGATTTCTCCATCATACTCTTTGCAAAGGTGATTAAGCATATCAAATTTAAGATTGCATGCTGAAGGAATTTTTATCATCTCAGGATTTATTAACGCAATTTCCTTCGCAGATGTCATATCCCAAACAGATGTAGAATATATAACGTCCCAATCATCACACCATTTTTTTAATTGCTTGTGCTGATCAAGATTAAACTCTAGAAACTCTCTATGTTCCCCATAAGTTTTTCCATAAGAATTGTGAGGTACTGGATGTGGGGCATTGTATTCTTCAGGGGTCAGTAGTTCTTTAGGATTTCTTTTTTGGAATTTAACAATATCTACTTTGCAGAATTGGGCAGCGACTTTTATCATTTCGTGAGCAATTTCCATTTCACCTTTATGATTACAACCAATTTCAGCGATTACTTTTATATTCTTCATTTTTTCCCTACCTATTGGCATTAAAACTTGACTTTCTAATCACAGTACAAACTAAATAATTTAACATGTTCGTAAAAGTAAATCTTTCGTACTAGTTTTTCCAATAGTACTTATTGTAAATCCAGCCATTTCCCAAAGTTTCAAATTTATTACATTTCGAGTGTCTATAATTTTAAGATTTTTCAGTCTTTTACAAAATTCCTTTGGATCCATTTCCCTAAACTCGGAATGATCCGTCAACACCACAATACAATCACTCCCCTCCACAGCCTCTTCTAGTCCCAAAACCGGATAGCTCCACTCTTTCACAAATGGGTCATAAATCTTAACCTTGAACCCCTCTTTTTCTGCAAGCTTGATGAATTTTTTCGCCGGTGTAGCTCTTGTATCTGCAATGTCTCCCTTATAGGCAACCCCAAAAGCAGTAATTGTCGGATTTTCGACATGTGCAAGCATTTCTTTGACCATCTTCAACACATATTGGGGCATGGAATCATTGATTTGCCTAGACATCATGATCAAGCTGCTGTTGTTTGCATTTTCGGTCAAGAACCACGGGTCAATTGCTATGCAGTGGCCGCCTACGCCGGGGCCGGGTTTTAAAATGTTTACTCGGGGATGTTTGTTTGCGATTTCGATGGCTTTCCAGACGTCTATTCCGTAGTCGTCGGCGATCTGGGCGAATTCGTTGGCAAGGGCGATGTTGACGTCACGGAAGGTGTTTTCCATTAGCTTGATCATTTCGGCGGTTGTACTGGTTGTGAGGTGGAGGTTGCCTTTTACGAAGGAGGAGTAGAGGTCGGCTGTAAGCTGGGTGGACTCTTCATTTACGCCGCCGATCACGCGGTCGTTATAGACCATTTCGTGAAGGGTATTGCCTGGGATGGCTCGTTCCGGGCAGTGGGAGACGTAGAAGTCCTCACACATTTTGAGGGTGGACTTTTCAAGGATTTGTTTTATATTTTTTTCACAGGTATTGGGCGGGATCGTGGATTCTATGATTACGAGGTTGCCTTTTTTCAGGTGGGGGACGATCATCTCGCAGGCCGAGACCACGTATTTTAGGTCTGCCATCCGCAATTCTGTGTCAAAAGGAGTTGGAACAGCTACGAGGAAAACATCGGCTTCTTCTACGAGGGATTCTGCCCGGAAGGCTTTTTTTGCAATGGCTCCGTCAAGAAGTTCCTGAAAGCCTTTTTCTTCAAAGGGCATTTTGCCTGCTTTGAGGGTGTCAACAACACGCTTGTTTACATCAATGCCCACGACTTCATGGCCGTTGTTTGCAAAAAGAAGAGCAGTTGGAAGGCCGATGTATCCCTGGCCCAGTACGCAAATTTTTGACATGCCTTGTTCCACCTTTTAAAAATAATATTTCTACTTTTAAAATTTTGATTTTTATTTGAGGAATTTAAGGATCATAAGTTACTGGATTTCGTTTTGCCGTGTTCAATTGATCTATTCATGATCTATTCAATTACTGTAATTTTCCAATGGTCAGCTCTGCTGACTCCCCATTTCCGTATGGGTTTTCCCACTCGGGTTTTGATTCCATCATTTGCCTGGCACAGAGAATTATCTGCTCGCCGGTTCCTGCAATCAGGTTCGCGCCCACATCCACCGTTTCCGGCCTTTCGGTATTGTCCCGGAGCGTCACGCAGGGAACTTCCAAAATACAGCTTTCTTCCTGCACGCCACCACTGTCGGTTAGGATCATTCTTGCCCCGCTTTCGAGCTGTAAAAACTCTAGGTAGCCTAGAGGTTCGATCAGTCTTGTTCCTTCAGGGACTTCAAAACCGAATTCCTTGATCATTTTCACGGCCCTGGGGTGAGCCGGGAAAATTATGGGAAGGCCGAATTCTTTGTATATCTGCAAAAAGCCAGAAAGGATTCTTCCGAGGCGTTCTTTATTATCCACGTTTTCGGCCCGGTGGACTGTGGCTGCAAAATATTCTTTTTCCTTTAAACCCAGTTCTTTAAGGATGTCAGCCCTATTTTTAGAAATCTCAAGGTTCTGATAGGCTGCATCAACGACCGTATTTCCTGTAACAAAGATCTTTTCATCGGGAATTCCTTCATTTAGCAAGTGCTTTCTTGAAGTCTCGGTAGGAGCAAAGAGGTAGTCCGAAATATGATCGGCAATGATCCTGTTTGTTTCTTCGGGCATTAAACAATCAAAAGATCTTAAACCTGCTTCAACGTGCCCGATTTTGATCTGAAGTTTGGAAGCTGCAAGGGCCCCGGCAAGGACAGTATTTGTATCTCCCTGGACAAGTACAATATCCGGTCTGTCTTTAATCAGGATCTCCTCGATGGCTGCAAGCATTTTTCCGGTTTGCTCTCCATGCTTGCCAGAGCCTACATCAAGATTATATTTTGCCTGCGGGAGTTTTAACTGCTCAAAAAAGATTTTATCCATTTCGTAACTATAATGCTGGCCTGTGTGGAGAATATAATAGTTAATGCCCTGTTTTTCACATTGCCTTATAATAGGGCTCATTTTTATAATCTCAGGCCTCGTGCCGAGAATGATTGCAATCTTCATAATCTTGCCTCTCTTCGATGGAGAATCCCGCTATCTCCCTTAATTTTTATTGAACTACACTTCACAATTATTTAAATCAATTGGTTGCTTTTATTATTCATATCTTCATATTTTATAATCACATATCTCTATTATAACTCTAAATTTATATAATATTTAGAACAATTTATAACTATATTTCTAATATGGTTTTTTATATATATATTCATGTTTATATAAAGAATAAAGTTTCTATATTATATTAAAGATTACGATTTTACGTCAAATATTTCTCTTTTTTATTTATTGCTTCTCCTTGAGTTAAGGTAAGTGATTCCAAGCCTGGGAAATATAAAAAGAGTTTTTCTATATGTAAAAATATTATGTATTATATATAAAACTATAATTTTAAATTCCCTTATAGCTTTTTAAAAATTTAAGTTTTTATAATTTGGGGTAAAGATTTTCTAATATTTATATTTGCAGAGATACTTTATCCAATATTTTCTATTTAATTATATAAATCCATATTTTAATTACTATTGAGGTGAAAAATAATATAACATGTAAATTAATAATATTAATAATCAATTACTGATCTAACTTTATGTTATTTACAGTAAATTTATATAATAGTTTTTCATATTTGACTTTAAAAAATTAATATTATAAGGATTATGAAGTAGTTCTAGTGTCATTAAAATTAAAAATTTTTGACATGTATGCAGTCCATTTTACATATAATATGAGGTATTCAGGGCCTTCAAATTGAGCGACAAAATACTTTGTGGGTAAGAATACCTATCTGCATAGCCTAGGAACAAAACCATGCTTTAAGAGTACAGTTCCGTAGAATCTCACATTAATCTTCCTGCCTTTAATGAAGAGGTGCCCATTGAAAAATATAATCCCACGTGCCAGATTTTATGCCGACAATGCAAATTTGTGGTGATGATAGTCTAGTTGTTCGAGCTTTCCAGCTATAATCCCATATTAATTCAACTGGCCATCGAAATTGTTGTCGATATAATAAGTGATAGCTCGAAAGAAGCACCCCTCAACCCCATCTCCTGAGTGGTTCGTATGAGAATCCACGAATAAACCCCCCAAATTCACTTTTTGATCTGGTGATTTTATGAAATTAGTAGTAATGATCCCTGCTTACAATGAAGAAAAAACAATTGCCTCTGTTATACAAGAAATTCCCCGCGACTGTTGTGAAGAGGTTAAAGTTCTTGTTATAAACGATGGTTCTATCGACAAGACAGTACAGGAAGCTGAAAAGGCAGGCGCAGATAAAATTATCAGCTTCAAAAAGAACAAAGGGCTTGCTCCTGCTTTCAGGACAGGCCTTCAGACAGCTCTTGAAATGGGTGCAGATATAATCGTAAACACCGATGGAGATGGGCAATACAACGGAAATGAGATCCGTAAACTCATAGAGCCTATCCTTGTAGGTAGAGCTGATTTTGTCCTGGGTTCTCGTACAAATGGTCGTATCGAATATATGCCAATCGAGAAGAAAATTGGCAATAGAATCGCAACCTTCATCACCAGAATTGTTTCAGGGTTTCCTGTCTCTGATGCTCAATCTGGTTTCAGAGCCTTTACCAGGGACTGTGCTTTACGCCTGAATGTCATGGCTGATTACACCTATGTCCAGGAAACCCTTATCCAAGCCTCTCACTACGGGCTTGTGATCGAAGAAGTCCCCATCGAATTCAGAAGAAGGGATGGACATTCCCGTCTCATCTCAAGTATCTGGAAATATGCCAAGAGGGCAGGAGGGACAATTGCGAGGGGTTACCGGGATTTCCATCCCCTCTCAACCTTTTTTGGTCTAGGTCTCTTCTTTGTTTTAGCAGGTCTTATTTTTGGGAGTAAGGTACTGCTTGCATATTTAGAAACAGGAGTAGTGGCAGGAAATTTGCCTTCAGCTGTGCTAACCGTATTGCTAATACTCATTGGAGTCTCCACAATGACTCTTGGAATTATAGCTGATATCCTGAAAACCCAGAGGAAGGTTCAGGACGAGATCTTGTATAGGTTGAAAAAAATAGAATATGAAAAATAAAATTTAATTTATTTACTAAAGTTGTTGGTTTTTATGGTTGATAAAATAAATGTTGGTATTATTGGAATGGGAAAAATGGGTATTTTGCATACGGGAATACTCAATAGTTTGAATGGTGCCAATGTAAAAGGGGTTGCAGAAAAACAGGATCTTATCTTAAAACCAATAAGGCAACTATTACCGTCCATTGGCACATATAATGATTATTTGGATATGATCAAAAAGGAAGATCTTGATCTGATATATATTACAACACCAACGTCATTCCACACAAACATTGCATTAGATTGTTTAGATCATAGTATACCCTTTTTCGTTGAGAAGCCTCTGGGTATTTCAGTTGATGATTGCAGGCCTTTGATAGAATCTGTCCGGAAAAAACCTGTAATAAATATGATTGGTTATTCAAAGCGCTTTGTGGACACCTTCAAAAAAGCAAAGGAAATTATAGACAGTGGTGTTCTTGGAGAGTTGATTTATTTTAATTCTAGTATGTACGTTTCTCAGTTATTCTCAAAAGGAAAAGGCTGGAGATACAAGAAAGAAGCAAGTGGTGGAGGCGTCTTGAGCACTCTTGCTGCGCATCTTGTAGACCTTCTTGTCTGGTTTTTTGGCGATGTATCTCTTGTTGAGGGTCACACAAAATCCTATTACTCAAAGGATGTGGAGGATTTTGTTCACGCTTATCTTCTCTTTGAAGGAGGATTGGGTGGATATCTGGACACATCATGGAGCGTCAGAAATTACAGGCTTCCTGAAATAAAAATAGAGGTTCACGGTGAAAAAGGAATGCTTGTAGTTACTGATGATTACGTAAAAATATATACCGATGAAGAAGCCAGATGGAAGAACTATTATAAGCAGGACCTTTACGCAGGGGTTGACTTTGACCTTGGTGGTCCTGAGTATACCAGAGAAGATAAACATATGATAGAATCAGTAAGCCAGAAGAAAGCTACAGGGCTCGATATATTTGAAGGGTTCAAAGTTCAGAAAGTTGTGGATGGGATCTATAAATCAGCATTGACTAATTCTGCAGTAGAGAGTGATGAATTATGAATATCGACCCTATTATTCTTGGTCACAATCAGTTCATAGGCGTGGATCATTTTTCTCAGGACCGTGCGAGGGACAGAGTGCAGCTTTTCAGTGATAATGAAAAAATCCTCAATGTTGTAAGGGATTTCTATGAACTTGGCGGAACCGGAATGATGCTCTCGACACATCCCAAAACGAGGTCGATACTGGAGACCATTGGCTCGGACCCGGTTTTGTCAAAGAATATGAATATGTATCCTCTAATCCCTTATGCCCAGGGCTATGTAAGAAAGGCTAATGAAATGGGTATTGTAGGAATGCTTAAAGACATCCTTGAACCCGCCAGCACCTCTACAAAACTTAAAATTCTGTTTAAAGGCGGAATGAATGTTTTTAATCAGGACTTCTTTAACATGCTTTCCACATTCATTGACGTCGAAATGCTTCCTTTTAATGGATTTAACGTAAAAGCGGTTTTCTTACACAACATTCTGACAGACCTTGCTCTTTCCATGGATTCACAAAAGGTCTTTGAATTCTTTATTGACCATATTAAAGAAAACTATAATGCAGTCCCTGCCTTTGGGACAATGAACTTCGCAAGGCTTGTGGAAAGCTTTGACGAGTGGGGTATAGAAAGACCTCTGGTCATGACTTCCTTTAATAAAGCCGGCTTCCAGATGAATCCTTCCAGAGAGGAATGTGAAAGATGCCTGCGTGACTACGATGTGGATGTACTGGCCATGAGCACACTGGCAGCAGGATACCTAAAGCCAAAAGAGGCTTATGAGTATCTATTTTCGTTACCTAACATTAAGTCGGCAGTTGTAGGAGTATCTTCAAAGGAACACGCAGAGGAAACCTTTGGTATCATTAAAGGGTATCTTGGGGAGCGGAAAGTGTGAAAATTTTAATTGATATTGCACATCCTGCTCATGTATATCAGTTCAAGAACACCATACAGATTTTAAGGGCTAAAGGCCACGAAATACTGATTACTTCAAGAAATAAAGAGATAACACTGGACTTATTAGATAAATTCGGTATGGATTACGTGGAGGTAGGGATATATAATTATGCACCTCTTCGCAAGGGGATTGAAATGCTTAAAATAGATTATAAATTGTATCATTTGGCAAGAAGATTCAATCCCGATCTTCTTATCGGTGGAGTTGGGAATGTATATGTGGCACATGTTTCTGCACTAATAAAAAAACCGTCAATATTATTCAACGACACAGAGCACGGAACTCTTCAGAATTTACTTTCTTTTCCCTTCGCCAAGGCAATATGCGTGCCTTCCTGCTACAAAAAGAGTCTTGGGAAAAAAGAAGTCCGTTATAATGGTTATCATGAACTTGCATATTTGCATCCAAATTACTTCAAACCCAACCCTGCAGTGCTCCATGAAATCGGGTTGAGTGGAGACGATCCTTTCATTGTCTTAAGATTTGTCTCTTGGGGTGCAAGTCACGACATTGGTCACAAAGGCTTAACGCTGGAAGACAAAAGAAATGCTGTAAAAGCTCTTGAAAAATATGGTCGAGTTCTTATAACTTCTGAAACTCCTCTTCCATCAGACTTTGAAAAGTATCGAATCAAAGTTTCACCTGAAAAAGTTCACGATCTATTATATTATGCAACTCTTCTTTACGGTGAAAGTGCGACAATGGCTTCAGAATGTGCTGTTCTGGGGACGCATGCTATCTTCTGTGATTATGCAGGTAGAGGGTATACCGATGAAGAGGAAGAAAAATATGGTCTTGTTTATAACTTTAAAAATGAAACGACAATGGGTAAGGAGTCCTTAGAAAAAGCGCTTGAATTGTTGGAAAATCCAAATTTAAAAAAAGATGGGATGAGAAAGAGAAAAGTTTTGTTGAAGGATAAAATTGACGTAACAAAGTTTATTGTAGATTTCGTGGAAACGTATTATTCTTAATTTTTTCTTTGGTGGTTCAATATGTTTAACAAACTTTTATTCATAGGTGCTCATCAGCTAGGAGACATACATTTTTATCCAACATACAAGAAAGCCCTTAAATCACAATGGATGCCTTATGAAGAATTGAAAAGGGATCAAGAGTCACAGCTTCGTAAATTAATCACTTTTTCTTATCGTAATGTGCCTTATTATCATAGGCTTTTTAAAAACCTAAATCTTCAACCAGATGATATCAAAAAAATAGAGGATTTAGAGAAATTGCCAGTTTTGACTAAAGATATTATTTTAAAAAACTATGATGATTTTAAACCTGTAAATCTAAACCGTATAAGATATATCGGCCATTCAACAGGTGGATCTACAGGAACTCCTCTTAAATATAGAGTTTCCACAAAAGACAGGTTTGTTGGAGGTGCGATGATTTATCGTGGGTGGAATTATGGGGGTTATGAATTAGGGGATAAAATGATCTTTTTAGCCGGGTCAGCTCTTGAAGTAGGTACTAAACCCTATCTTGTGACTAAATCTCATGAAATTGCGAGGAATCTTAAAAAACTTTCTTCTTTTGACATGAGTGAAGTTGAAATGAAAAATTACTTTAATATCGTTAATTCTTTTAAACCTCTATTTTTTAGGGGATATGCCTCAGCTTTTAACCTTTTTGCAAAATATGTGGATGAAAACAATTTGGATATTCGAAAACCTAATGCGATTTTTTCGACTTCAGAAAAACTTTATCCACCTATGAGGGAAAATATTGAGGATGTTTTTGATTGTCCAGTCTATGATAATTATGGGCTTTTCGATGGAGGTGTCAGTGCTCACGAATGTCCTGAGCATTGTGGTCTCCATATTGATACGGAAAGAAGCATTATGGAAATAGTCGATGACGAAGGTTCGCAACTTGAGAATGGTGTAGGAAACATCTTGGCAACCTCTCTTAATAATTATGCAATGCCTTTCATCCGGTATAGTACGGGAGACATGGGAGATCTTATGGATGATTCTTGTGCTTGTGGGCGAGGTTCTAGACTTTTAAAGGAAGTCCTTGGGCGAAGTGTCGATATCTTGTTCACTCCTGAAGGTAAACAAGTTCACGGTTGGTTTTTTCTCTATATATTCTGGGAATATTGTCAAGGTATAAAAGAGTATCAAGTTGTTCAAAAATCAATTAATGATATTGTCATAAAGTTAGTTGTAGATACTGATTTTAATGAAGATCAATTAAATAACATTCAGGAAATTATTCATAATAAAAGTGAAAATTGGAATGTTGAATTTAAGTTTGTTGATAAAATTGAAAAAACACTGTCCGGAAAATCTAAATTTATTGTAAATGAGATCAATAAATGAACTTTGGGTAATAAGGGTATAGACATTCAAGGTATATAAGGCTCGAAAACACTGAATGGAAACCTTTGGAGTAATTAATGAGTAAAGAAACTTTAGTAAATGTTTGAACTGTTGATAATCTTAATTTATAATATATAATTAATAATATATGGAAAGAAATAAAAGAGGTTACGAGTGATATATTTGTATCACTCATTATAGCTGATTTTATAATACACCTAATTTAATAATAATTTTTTCCATCTAATATCTTTGCGAAGTTGTCTTAAAATATTTGGATTTCCGTGATTTGAATCTAAGCATGGTGGTATTTTGGTAAGAATACAACAAATAACAGATACACGTCGTAAAGGAATTCTATTTTACATAAGCCATTTAGCTGATCATCTTACAAAAATAGACAACGCGTCTAATACTGTAGATATAAGTAATTGGACAGAAATTAACTTTGCAAAAAAACATGATCTCTCTAATTTTCACTTTTCAAATTCAACAAGAAGAATTTTATTAACGTTGCCTTTATTTTGCTCACGAGTAAAAATAATAACTGTCCATGATGTTATTCCAAGAACCAAAAATGTCCCTCTTCCCCTAACTAAATTAGTATATCGTTATTTAAATCTATTTTCAGATGCTTTTATTGTTCATTCTGAACATGCAAAAGCATTGTTACTCCTAACTGCACCTTTTGTTCCTGATGGATCAATATACGTTATCCCACATGGCTGTTCAATTTTAGAAGAATATGACATAAATATATTGAGATCTAAGTATGGATTTTCAAAAGATGAAATTATATTCACTATGATTGGTGCTTTAAAAAAAGCTAAGGGGCAAGTAGACGTTATTAAGACATTTTCCAAGCTAAGTTTAGAAAATAGTAAATTAGTGATAATTGGGAAAGCTGTTGATAATATTTCAAAAGCTGAACTTCAAAATTTAAATGATGAAAATATTGTTTATTTAGGATTTCTAGAAGACGAAGTAATGATGGATTATATCAAACTTTCCAACGCTTTGATCAGCTATAGGTTAGAATCAGTAGGTGATAGTAGTGGTCCCGTAGCAATTGCAGTAGGGGCGGGAAAACCAATTATATGCTCAAGTGTGGGAGCTTTACCAGAAATTGTTAATGATGCTGGAATGGTCGCTAAAGACTTGAATGAGTTAAAAGAGTGTATTGTTACTTTCTGTAATAATGAGCAAGTTAGAGCAGAACTTACGTCAAATGCAGAAATTAATAGGGAAAAGTACTCTTGGGAAAACATTTCAATGAAACAATTACAATTATACTCTCAATTGTTGTAACTAGTATCTTTTGATGTCGTTTTCATCAAAATATTTTCCTTTAGTCAGACTGGTCTGTTAAATTTAAATAATTTATATTTTCATAACTCCCAAAATAATATTAGTAAATAACTATACTACTTTAAAATCGAAGGTTTCGTTCATGCATGTTTTACATATACTGCCGTATGTTCCAAAACCAGTTAGTGGTTCTTCCGTAAGGGACTATAATCTAATTAAGTATTTTTCCGAGCTCGGTGTTACGTCACAAGTCGTTTGTAGCTTAGATTGCGATCTATCGACAGAAGAGATTTCATCTTTGGAAAAAGAATTAGGATCCAAAATATACGCTACAAAATCTCCAAATCTCACTAATTTCAAGAGAGCTAGTGTTTTATTATCACATCAAATGTATCCGCGTATTTACAGATATCATACCTCTAAAAATGTTAAGTTTATCTCATCAGTTTTACAAAAAGGAAATTTTGATATTGTCAATGTAAGCAATTTAGTCGTAGCTGGTCCTGCTCTTCAAGCTATTTCAGATGTTTCCTTTGAAGGATGTAAAGTTCTGTCGATGCATGATGTTGATTATTTGAGCTTTATAAACAGGATTAAACTCTTCAATAATCCTCTTGAACGAATAGCGCGAAAGTTGATAAGTGGAAATCTAAAAACCTATGAAATAAATACAATCTCCAAATTTGAACATTTACTTGTTACTTCAAAAATTGACAAAAACATATATCTCTCGCTTGGAGTTCTCTCAGATAATAAAATAACTGTAATTCCAAACGGAGTCGACTGTGGTTCTTTCAATCTAAATGACAACTTTGATACTTTTTTGGAACATCCAAATATCTTGTTTATGGGAAGTTTAAGTTACCAACCGAATATAGATGCAGTTCAGGTCTATATCGAAGAAATGCACTCTATTGTTAAAAATGAAATCCCTAATGTTAAATTTTACATTATAGGTGGTCATTGTCCTGAGTGGATTAAAGATTATTCTAAAAAAGATCCTTCTATATGTGTACTAGGGTTTGTAGATGACGTAAAACCATATATTTACAGTGCAGATGTGTGCATTGCTCCAATTAATGCAGGCTCTGGAACTCGTTTGAAGATTCTTGAATATATGGCAATGAGCAAACCAGTAGTATCAACTACTATCGGATCTGAAGGATTGGATGTCATTAATTCTCAAAATATTTTGATAACAGACGATTGGAATGAGTTTGCTTTTAATATTGTTAATTTAATTACTAATTATAATATTGCTAGAAAAATAGGCAACTCTGGTAGAGAATTAGTCGAAGAAAAATATGATTGGAAAAAAATCGCAAAAAAACAAGTATCTATATATGAGAAATTACTAAGAGAAACTCATGAAAAATATTAAATTCAAACATTTAGTTTGCTGTGGTTTTTTACGATCTTGTTTTCTGGATAATTAAAAATAAAAATTTTAAGAAATAATGTTAATCAGAGTTATAGTAAATCGTAAATTGAGAGTTTACTTCTTGTGAAACCTCGTGGAGAGAAGCATAAAACAAATATTAAGAAATTATGAAGAAATATTAGACTAATAGGAGAGTCAAATGAGATATAATAATTTATTACAAATAACGGATTTAAAGAGTAGAGATATCTTAGTGATAATATTTTCCCTCCAACTCTCCATATGGGGACTAATTATTTTAGATGCTCTCGGATTTTCTGTTCCAGGTATCAGGCAATTTGTCGGGTTAATCTACCTTCTATTTGTACCTGGGATTCTTATTCTTCAAATTCTTAACTTTGATAAATTGAACTTTATACAGATACTGTTGTACACTGTAGGAACTAGTGTCAGCACTCTAATGTTTATCGGATTTTTTATGAATCTTTTTTATCCAGCCGTTGGAATTTCGTATCCAATCTCAATCACTCCTTTAATAGCTACCATTAGTGCAATTGTTATCATATTATGTATTTTTTATTACTTCCATAACAAAAACATAAATCCTATTAATCCAAAAATAATTCATAGGTCAGATAAACTCTTGGTCCCAAGCTTATTTTTATTTATAATCCCTATCTTAAGTATTTTAGGCACTTATTATGTAAATTATATGGAGAATAACACATTACTGATGCTGATGATCTCACTTGTTGCAGTAACCATTTTATTAATCGGTTTTGATAAATTTATTCCTAAACAACTTTATCCATTGGCGATATGGTTAATTTCGATATCTTTAATTTTACACTATACATTAATTACAAATTATACAACTGTCCACGATGGTGAGTTTGGATCAGCTAAATTAGTTCTTGAAAATCATATCTGGAAGTGGAATGAATATGGAAATTATAACTCCATATTAAGTGTCACACTCTTACCCTCAATATTTTCTATTATTTGTAATATCGATTTAACATGGATTTATAAAATAGTATTTCCTATCTTCCTTTCTTTAATTCCTCTAGGAGTATATTGTATCTCTAGGATGTACCTAGATGAAAAAATGTCCTTTTTATCTGCATGTTTTTTTTTAATAAGTTCAGAATTTTTCATCACGTTGTCAGTCCTCATAAAGCAAACCATGGCTACATTTTTTTTGATACTACTATGTATGGCTTTATTAGATAAAAAAAGTAATAAATTTTCAATATCCCTTTTGTCAATAATATTTTCAATGTCTCTGATTGTTTCTCACTATGGTACAGCTTATCTTGTTCTGGGTTCATTTATTTTCCTTTTATTTATTTTGTTTCTTACAAAAGTTATTTCATATATATTTACAAGAGAAATTATTTCATCTCGACATTATAGCATAAAAATAACAACTTTTATAAAAAATCGTTTTAAAGATGAAGCAAGTAACATATCTTTTAACTTAATTTTACTATTATCTGTGTTTTCACTTTCATGGTACCTTTATATCTCGAACTCTTCTTTTTTACATTCAATTATATCTGTATTTCATAATATCTGGAAAACTTTACTCTCCGACTTTTTTAGCCCTGAATATTCTAGAGGGGCTTATATGTTAACTAAAAACTCCATAGGCTTGAGAGCAGTCAATAAGTATTTAAGACTAGGAGTTGTCATCCTTATTATAATTGGATTTTTTAAAGAAACACTTAACAGTAAAAAACCTAAGTTTGGCATCACTTATTTTTCCATTTCCATTTATTATCTTTTACTTCTCATTGCATCTGTAGCGATTCCTTATTTTTCAGTTATGTCTCCAGGAAGATTATATATCTTAGGATTATGTTTTTTGTCGCCATTATTTGTTATAGGTGGCTTACAACGTAATTTTGAAAACAAAAGTATTAAAATCTTATATGCGTTCGTTACAATACTGATGCTATTTAATACGCAATTTCTATATGTTTTGGCACAAGACTCTCCTACTTCTCTCTCTATTGGCCAAGAATATATCAAAAAATATGGAGATGAAGATGACAAAGCAACTTTTTATTCTAATATGATAACGGAATATGATATTTTGTCCTTAGAATGGTTGTCAAAATATGGATATAAAGATAAAGGATTATTTTTTACTGCTGGGTACACTCAGGTAGGGTCTGTTTATCATAACATGGGTTTTTTTCCAAAAAATAAAATGTATGGGGAGTACATTGATTGCTATAAAGAACTACGCAACTCTGATAAGTATAAGTATATCATGTTAATTTATGCAAACGTTGTAGAAGATATTGGATTTTCCACAGAAATGAACACCACTACTTTTAGTTATTTTAATTTCAGTGAATTTAAGCCAGTTTTAGAAAAAAGGAATAAAATTTATGACAATAGTGGATCTGAAATTTTATGGAACTAATTGATTCAAATCTTGTATTAAAGGTGAACTCGGTTTCAAATTCAGTGATAAAGTATTTTGTAGCAGAATTACTGTCTTAGTATTTTTTTCTCCTTCCTACATCTTCAAGTACAGTTTCTGTAAATTCGGAGGTAAAAATGTGTAAGAGGCTGTCTTAAAATTCAAACTATTCATACAATTGGATAATGGACAACGTTAACTTTAAAATTCATACCTTAATTTTTTTCAGCAATTCAGGTATGCATTGACCTTAGATATATGTAATCTCATAGGGACTTAAGCACTCGATGTATGAAATCAAATACATTAGGCATATAGTTAAAATTTACACTTTAGACATTTAACGATTTAATTCTACCGTTTTTTCAGTTTAAATGCATAAGCTCTATCCTATTGTAGAATCAAATTTAATTTTAAGATACGCTCTAAACTATACCTCAAATATTTTTATATTATTTATCTCATCTAATAATTATAAACTTAATTTTTACCTTTTTCAGGAAAATTATTGGTTTTCGAAAAAAATACTGCGGAATGTGGGGGTGAAGTCTTCCTAAATTGATAATTTTTTTCAATCCATCGAAAATGACGAAGTGCCAAAAATTTATTCTGCATTCATATGTAAGAATGTAAAATACAAGTCATAACACTCTACTCCCAAAATATTTCTTCAATATTATTCGGCTTCTTTGCACAATATCTGTCAATATATACTTATAGTCTCCTCTCCTTATGTCTAATACTCTTAAAGAATAATACATATATATTACAAATCCAAGGAGCTCTGTTATCAAAGTTGCAAATGCTGCGCCTAAAAGACTGTATCTTGGAATTAGAATCAGGTTGAGAGTAATGTTTATTAATGCTCCTAAACCTGTCCCAATAGTGACTATTCTTTGCTTATTTGTTGCATATAATAATGTGCTTGAAATATTACTTATACATATTACAAAAAATGCCCAGACAAGTATTTTTAACGATAAAGCAGAATTCGAATACTTATCTCCGTAAAATAAGTGAATGAATTGTTCTGAATAAACTGTAACAATACACGATATTATAAACCCTGAGATAAGAAGTATCAGAAATGATTGGATAAATATGTTTTTCAACTCATTTTTGGAAGTTATATAATATTTAGACATTGTAGGATAGCACGCATTGGCAATTGAAGTAGCTACTACTGCAGTTAAGCCATCAATAATATTGTAAGCAGCGTTGTACCAACCAACAACTGCGTCACCTTGCATTAGAGAAAGCATGACAGTATCAATTTTAAAGTAAATTATACCGAAAAGGAAAGTCAAACCGAAAGGAAGTGCCTCTTTTATTGAATCTTTCAGAAATTTGCGATCTATTTTAAATTGTGGAATCGTAAACTTTTTAATTATAATTATGTAAGCTATAATAAACGAAAGACTGCTAGACAATAAAAATGAAAATGCAATTTCGATTAGGCCACGTTTGAAATAAATTACACAAATCACAAGAAAAACTAAACTAATTTTTTCAATTACACGTACAAAGGTTTCATATTCCATTTTTTCATATGCTCTAAAAACTGATATTAGAAATTGGCCAAATGAACTGACAACCACATATATTCCAAATATATATACTGCTACTTTTGTATCTGATGGATAGTTCATCAAATTGATGATTATGTAAAGAAGTATCAACGCAATAAATGAAAAAAGAACTTTGGCTATTGAAAAATTTCCTATATACTTTCCTGCAAAATCCTTGTTTCTTGCAATCTCCCTTATTGTTAGGTTGTTGATTCCTAAATCTGAAATAACTGAAAAAAAAGACGTAAAGGCAATAGCAAAAGAATATTTCCCAAACCCTGCTTCTTGAAGATACCTCGCAATATAAATTGTTAACATAAATGCAAGAAATTTTGTGATAACTTCTGCTGAAGTTAAAAATACTGTGTTTTTAACTGCATTTTTTGTTGAACTCAAGTTATTCACCTATTTTTAAGACCTTAAATCATTCAACTTTTTCTGGCAGGCAAAACAGTTATAGATCTTGTTTATATCTTAAAAGTGGTTAGGTTATGACATGGACTCAGATTCCATAGGCTTGCACTTGGCGTATTTATGTACATCTTTTTTAAAACCCAAAACTCAAAAACTAAAAAGTTTTCAAGAGGCCTCTTGATGGAATTTTTACTTTTACTATCGTTCTCTTGGGAAAATATTGATATTGATCAAAAAATATACCCCATTTATTTTCGTACTATAATTATAAATTTTATTATAATGTATTATGCTGTAGATAACCGATTTTTTGCTTAAGTGTTTAAACTTTTATAATAAATATTTTATAGAAAGTTCTTTTGTAAAAATCAAAATTCTTACTTTGTATAACCTTATTTACAGTCTTTACTTTGATAAATCTTGTTTATTCTCTTTTTAATATACAGAAATTAATATTTTGGCTAATAAAAGGATATTTTTAGCCTGATATTTCATCCTCTTTGCAAATCTTCAAAGCTTACCTCCTCCCAGCAGTGCTTCATCTTAGCTTTCGAGAGGTTCAAAATCCATAACTTCATTTCGATTAATTGGGGTGACCATATCGTTTTCCATCATCATCTTTACAAGTTCTTCAAAGCTTACTTTCGGTTCCCATCCAAGCTTTTCTCTGGCTTTTGAAGAATCTGAAATTAACAGATCCACTTCGGCGGGACGGTAATATTTAGGATCCACTTCCACAAGCACTTTGCCTGTTGCCTTATCTTTTCCAACTTCGTTTACGCCTTCTCCTTCCCATTCAATTTCAATGCCTGCTTCCTTAAACGCAAGTTCCGTAAACTCTCTTACTGAGTGTGTTTCTCCGGTGCCTATAACATAATCTTCGGGTTTTTTTTGCTGGAGAATTCTCCACATAGCTTCTACATAGTCACCAGCAAAGCCCCAGTCGCGTTTTGCGTTCATGTTGCCTAGGTATAACTTATCCTGAAGACCTTTTACTATGTTTGAAATTGCAATTGTAATTTTTCGGGTTACGAAGGTTTCGCCTCTTCTTGGGGACTCGTGGTTAAAGAGGATGCCATTGCAGGCAAAAATATCATAGGCTTCACGGTAGTTTACTGTGATCCAGTAGGCATAGAGTTTGGCAACTCCATAGGGGCTTCTTGGGTAAAAAGGAGTAGTCTCTTTCTGGGGAATTTCCTGAACTTTTCCATAAAGTTCGCTTGTTGAAGCCTGGTAGAATCTTGTTTTCTTTTCAAGACCCAATATCCTGATTGCTTCGAGGAGTCGGAGGGTCCCTAGTGCATCGGAGTTTGCAGTGTATTCAGGAGTCTCAAAGGAAACCTGGACATGGCTTTGGGCTGCGAGATTATATATCTCGTCTGGCTTGATATCCCAAATCAGTTTGATGATATTTGGAGAATCCGTTAGGTCTCCATAGTGAAGATGGAAATCAGTTGCTTTCTGATTATTGTCTTTGAGCAGGTGATCTATACGAGCAGTGTTGCTTAGGGAGTTTCTGCGTTGCATTCCATGTACAATGTATCCTTTTTCCAGGAGCAGTTCTGCAAGATATGCTCCATCCTGTCCGGTAATTCCTGTAATTAATGCTACTTTTGGCATTTTTTCACCATGCTCCTTTTGCGATAAAAACCATACTGTTAAACTAAATTCATGTCGTTTTTGGTCATCATCCTTACAAGTTCTTCAAAGGAAATGCTAGGTTTCCATCCTAGTATATCTCTGGCTTTTGAGGGGTCACCGACAAGTAAGTTTGCTTCGACAGGTCTGTAAAATGCGGGATCGATCTCCACTAAAGTTCTTCCGTTTGAGGCATCCTTACCGACTTCATTGAGTCCTTTTCCTTCCCACTTTATTTCTATATTCACTTCTCTGAAAGCAAATTCAACAAGCTCTCTCACTGAGTGAGCTTCTCCAGTTGCAATAATATAATCATCTGGTTTATCCTGTTGGAGCATGAGCCACATGGCTTTAACGTAGTCTCCTGCAAATCCCCAATCGCGTTTGGCATTGAGATTTCCAAGGTATAGTTTATCCTGCAATCCTTTTTTTATTCGGACTGTGGCCTTTGTGATTTTTCTAGTTACAAAATTTTCTGGGCGTATCGGAGACTCGTGATTGAATAAAATTCCGTTGCAGGCGAAAATGTTATAGGCTTCTCTATAATTTACACAAATCCAGTGAGCATAGAGCTTGGAAACTGCATAGGGACTTTTTGGATAAAAGGGAGTACTTTCTCTTTGTGGAACTTCTTGGGAATTACCAAATAATTCCCCTGTTGAAGCCTGGAAAAATCGCGTTTTTCTTTCAAGCCCAAGAGTCTGTATTATTTCCAGAATTTTTAACGGGACTAGGGCATTGGTAAGTGTAGTATATTCAGGCTTTTCAAAGGAAACTTTTACATTGCTTTGAGCAGCGAGGTTGTATATCTCGTCAGGCTTTACCTCTTGAATGATTTTAAATAATTCCGCATAATCTGTTAAATCACTATAGTGTACATAAATTTCTTTTTCGTTCTTAATGTCTGCCTGAGGGGATCCTCTTCTAATCCCATGTACAATGTAGCCCTTCTTTATTAAGAGCTCAGAAAGATATTTTCCATCTTGGCCGTTTATGCCTGTAATCAGTGCAATCTTTGCCAGTTTACTCATCTCTACCATCAACTCTCTATTACAGGACTAATTTCTAGACTTGTGATCAAGTTTCTCTTCGCTTTTTCTCCTACTATACATGATCCAGGTGGCTTTCCAAATTGACAAAATGTTTTTAATCCTCAGATAAGCAAAGTAATCTGATTCTTTTGTGTCATTGAAAAAAATCCCTCTCTTCAGTATACATCTCAAACCACATAATCTTAAACTCTTCCATAAGTTCTCAGATTTGTATTTCAATAATCTTTAGTGAGTTTTCCCCGGAATTTCTAGACTCAGGCAGGTTGTCGATAACAATTTCAAGTTTAATTTTCCTATTAAGTTTCTGCTGCGAGATTTGTAAATAACTATTTTTAATTTTTATAAAAACACCTTCTGATTATTTAAATTCTTTGGTTTCTATCTTTATGCCACCATTGCGTTAATTTTTTATTGAATTCTCTAGTTTGGAACTTTTCTATAAGGTATTTGGAGCTCTTGCTGTATCTATACTGATTTTATAAAAAAGTATCATCGATACATTCTGATTGGGGAACCCTCCGATTTGCCGAATAAATATTTTCTTGTAACTATATTACTTACCCAAAGTCAATTGAATGATATTAATTTTGATCTGTCAGGTAACTGTGATTATTAATCATCAAAAAAGAAATACACAATCAACAACACCAATAATTAGCGAAAATTAGCTCCGATCAGTTTGTCCATCAAATATTGATCATAAAGGCCATTGATATTGTTTTTCTCAATTGAAAAATACACTCCTTCAGGTGTAAAAGATTATCTATGAGAAGGAAGAAATCCATTTGGAGAGATTTGTGTCATGTTCTAACTTTGTTAATTCCATTTTTTTACTTGGTGAACAGGACGACTGAAAAAAGGCTATTTCTTTTTACCTTTCACACTATTAATTTTAGGTTCCATTGCAGATAAGTTGTAGTAATGGTACCTTTAAATTCTAGATACTTCGGCTTCCCTAGGTTTATTCCCAGGGGTATAAGTATACAACTGCAGGCTTCTGTAATAGATTCTACGATTTTCATAGATTTTAATAACTCTTCCTTAAATTGATTTGGTGTTTGTAGTTGGATTGGTTTATGGCTATACTCATAGGTACCCAGTTCGTGGCCAGCCTCATGAATACGCAAAATTAACTCCGGGTGGCGTTAAGCTGCATACCCTAATACGAAAAATGCAGCTTTTGTATTCCCCAAAATGGACAATAGCCTTTCAGTACTGGCTATCCTCCATCTTACTCCTCAATTCTCACGTTTTTCCAGCAAATCTTCAAAGAATTTTTCTCTACTAAAATCCTAAAATATTTATGTCAAATTATCCACTTTTCATCTTTATTTGTCCAGTTTTTTGGATGCTTAATTTTCAAAGATGCTTTATACCGTTGTCAGGTTAATTGGATTTCTTGAACTGCTATGCTCAATTCCCTGCTATCTTCGTTTTTTAACTCTGGAATATCACATGGTCTGTCAGCACTCTCTGGAACATGCAGACTAATGAGATTTTCGCCTTTCTTTAAGTTTATTGGAATAGATATACTGGAAGAATCTATACTGATTATTTGTCTATCTTCAAGGGTTTCACCATTGTAGATCTCCAGTGTTCTTGGACGGTAGAAACTGGATGCCTCAATATTTAATGTAGCATTTTTAGCATTATCTGAATGAATTAGTATTGTAGCGTTATTTGATATCCATCTGGTAGGTTCTCCATTCATTTCTTCCAGCGAATTCCATCCATCTTTTAAAACCATAAACGACTTTAAAGGTTCTTTTTTGACATGATATACAATTAGAGAATCTTTTTCGTACGTTTTCCTTTCTGTGCTGAGTGCTTTCTGTATCAGCTTTTCGGCCAAGTTAATTTCACTGTCGTTCATATAATCTGTATGCAAAACAATATACGATATGTTATAATAGTTTAAAATCGACGTTCCGATTTGATCCACATCCTGGTCTAGGATATCAGCAGTAAATGGTTGCAGGTAGGTTAATTCTCTTACCACAGGTGTATTTAATTCAAAATCTCTTGCAGTAGATGGGTATCTGGCAGCCCAGTTACCTACGACAGGCTTTCCATGTATTGTCTGGTAGTAAATGATAGTTACACCTGCTTCATAATCCTGAGTTCCAGGTATTTCAAGTAGTGCGTAATTGTCTTTATCTTGTGAGATCTCTTTGTAAAACGATGGTTCGTTGACTTCTGACATCGGTATCGGAATTGCCAGATACTCAAAAATTATTAAACTGCTTATAACAACTGCAGTCACCTTTTTCTTACTTTTGTTAGTCTTTAGTAATTCTGAAACTCCATAACCCGTCAAAACTGCGAATGAGAGAGACGCGATTACAAAAAATCTTCCAGTTGTTCTGCAATTATCCAGAAATGGAATCAAATAATACAAAACCAAATGTGGAAGAGGGACACTAGTATTGAATTCTGTAAATGACGTATTACCATTTATATGTAGAAGTGGGCCAAGACTGATTAATGAAAAAAACAATGCAGATATCGACCAGAATTTTACATTTTTGTTTCCCTTCAGTCTGTGAGCTGCAAATAAAGAGAGTAAGATTACCGTGTATCCAATAAAAGTTGTATTTTCACTGGTATTTCCTGAAAAATTGCTGTAAATGTCTGTCGTGAAACTACCAAACACTGGATGTAAAACCGATGGAAGAAAAAAGCTCAGTAAATCAGCTGAGTACATTACAGCTTCAAACGGGTCTAATCTCAAAAAATTTTCACTAGATGTTGCTGTTAAAATGTTTTCAAGTGTGAGTGGTATTAAACCTATGAAAGAGATAACTCCAAATAAAGTGTACTTGTAAAAGATTCGCCTCAATATCTCTTTATAATCCTTTTTTTCTTTTCTTAAGCAAATATACGTTTCATATACAAATAATAACATCACAAAAATTCCCATGAATACCATGTATTGAAGGTCACTCATGGCTACGAGAATAAAGAATATCCCTGCAAAAAAACTGTTTCTAGTTCCTCCTTCTTTAAACATTTTCATTAAATATAGGGCACAGAAAGGTATCCACTCAATACTAGTTGCCCCAAAATGACCAAAAGAATGTACAAAATGATACGGTGAAAATGCAAATACAAGTCCGGCTATTAATGAAGAAGTTCTGTCCTTAGTTAAATATTTCACAAGTAAGTATGTACCGTATGCACCAAAAATGAACGAGGATAACCATAGTATATTGTATACTATATGAATGTCTATCAGACTGGATAATACCCATGTAAGTATCTGATTAAACGCTGACTGGAAAGGGGACGCTGGTATCCCATCTGGATAGAATATCAAGTAGTCATGTGTTAATCTTGTAAGATCATGGTTGAATATGGCTACTGGCATGTACCAGAGTATTCTTATCCAGTGAAATGCATCTCCCCCTCCCGGGATATGTGTGGTTATTTTAAAGACCACAGGATAGGTGAGTATAGAGGTTATTAAAGTGTATAGTATTAAGACTCCAGCATGTTCTTTCAAATTTTTTTTCTGAAAATTAAATATTTGGCTATTAATTAAACCTTTTTTTAGCCACTTCTGCGTACCAGATGTCATTGTACCTCGCAAGGGTAAAAATTTATTATTTCTAATTGTCTTTCTGATCAGCCTCTAACTAGCTACTTCAGAAATTAATATTATTATATAGTTTATAGATCTTGCTTATAAATCTTTTTTACAACACTTTCTTTTATAATCTTTTTTATAGTACTCATTTTTATATTTCTGAGTTTTGTAAAGATTTTAATTATGCTGTTAAATGAGTTATGTTGTTAGATGAGTTATGCTGTTAAATGAATTAATATTTTGAATCCTGCTGAAAGTCTTAAGTAATTTTATTCTTATCTTTTTAAGTGAATCTATAGTTTTTTCTATCTGTTATTTTTTATTTTCTGCACAATACCATTGTCCATGGAAATGGTTTTTTTAACTCCACCACATCAAACTGTGTTTCTATTAATTTTACAAACTCTCCTGAGCTCCAATTCTGTACATGTTCAATATCATTCCCAAAACGCGTGAGGTTTTTACCTCTTAAGAAGTTCATTATGCGGAAGTAAGGCTCGTTGGGTACACTGAGTATGCAGTAATCTTTAGATATTCTTTTGATTTCCTTAAGAGCTCTATCAGGATTTTCAAGGTGCTCCAGGACTTCTGTTGCAATTACAAGGTCAAAACTGTTTTTTTTGAATGATAGGTCATATATGCTTCCTGTGCAAAAATTGCATCCGGGATTTTTTTGTTTTGCGATACTCAGTGCCTTCTTTGAGATATCCACACCTGTAATATCTGGCCGGTTTAAATTATTAACAATAAATCCTTCTCCACAGCCTATGTCGATGATGCGTTTTAAATCTTCTAATGGAGCTATAGTTTCACTCAAATCTTTCATAAATTTGGATATGACTATCCCCATTAGTGGATTTTTTGAAGTATACTTTTTATAATTTCCACTGTCTGAATTTCGATTCATCTCAATCCCATATATAACTATTTTTGAAATCCTGATATTGATCTTTAGTAAGCGAGTTACTTTTTAACTCGTTCATTTTTCTGTCAACTCGCTGTATTGTTCGAAGAATTTTTAATCTTTAAAACCTGATTTTTTAATATTTTTTCCTCAAAGTAAGTAGAAATCCAAGTAGTGCAGGTGATAGGGATGTTAAAAAATAAAGAATTATAGGACATGAGAATCCATAGGCTGAGTTCTCATTTAACATCTTAAAGATAATAACACTTGCAAACTCCCTTATTCCAAATCCTGATATGGATATTGGAACGTTCCCTAAAACTACAATTATCGGCAGGGAAAAAGTAAGAATATTACTTAAATCTGGACTTAGTGATTTTATTACTATCCAGTATACAATTAGGTTTAAGATATAATATCCAAAAGTTAATGAAAAAACAAAAAACACTGCTTTTTTGTTTCCTGTAATTTCCCTAATTGTTTTCATATAATTTTCTGTGTATTCCTTCCTTTTGGATAAGCTCTTAAATACAAAGTTTACTATCCTCTCGTTCATTATGAAAGTTATTCCTGCAGTAAAGAGCAGAACGACTAATATCATTAAATAAATCAGATTTCTGTCTTTAAAAAAGAGAGCAATTGATATAATACTCAATATTATCAGGCAGATAATGTCTATTACCCTGTCTATTATTACAGTGGGGATACTCCTTGATTTTTCAGTATCCAGATAGAATGATCTTGAAACCTCTCCTGCCCTTCCAGGAGTAAGCGCCCCATAGAACGTACCTATCAAGATTATCTCAAGTGACCGTTTTAAGGGGATTTGGACATTTATACAATCAAGCAGTTCCTGCCATTTTCTTGCTTTTATCAAGTACATCAGCGAAATAAAGGGCAGTGAAAGGGAAAGTAATGCCAGATCCATTTGAGTAAAGGTTTCATAAATTGCCTTCAGGTCAAGTTTGCTTATCAGGTAAAGCATTAAACCTGAAGTAACTGCAATTTTACCTGCCGTTTTCCAGTTCATAACTATCGTACTTTATAATATAATCATCGTTATTTCTCGAGTTTGTTATCAGTTCTCCTATCAGACCAAGGGAAATAAACTGAGCTCCAATGACTATGAGTAAGATTCCGAGCATGAGAAGAGGCCGATCTCCTATTTTTATTCCTGTTACCCATAAAGTCATTAAGTATAAGGATATGATCACTCCAGATAATCCGAGAAGAATTCCTATGCCTCCAAAAACATGCAGAGGCCTTTTTTTGTACATCATCAGAAATGTGACTGTTATGAGGTCCAGAAACCCTTTCAATAGCCTTTCGGCCCCATACTTTGATTCTCCATGTATTCTCGGGTGATGTTCGACTTCAATCTCTCCTACGGTATAACCTTTCCAGTAAGCAAGAGCCGGGATGTAACGATGAAGCTCTCCATACAAATTTATATTTTTTACAACATACTTATTGTATGCTTTATACCCGCAGTTGAAGTCGTTAATTTTGACCCCTGTTATGAGTCGAGTTAACCAGTTAAAGAATCTGGAAGGCACAGTTTTTGAAATAGGGTCATGCCTTTTGCTTTTCCAGCCGGAAACCATATCGTATTTTTTTAGTTCTTCTAGAAATCTGGGAATCTCTTTAGGATCGTCCTGTAGATCCCCATCAAGGGTGATGACAATATCTCCTTTTGCTTTTTTAAATCCGCAGGAAAGAGCTGCGGCCTTTCCATAATTTCTCTGAAATCTTACAACTTTAACTTTAGAATCTTTAATACTTTTTATTTTTTCAAAGGTATTATCTGTAGATCCATCGTCAACAAAAATTAGTTCATATGTTTTTTCAATTATTGAAAGAGTATTATATAATTTCTCGTATAACTCTAGTATATTTTCCTCTTCATTATGGACTGGGACTATAATTGATAGATGGGGTTTATTAGACATACATAATCCTCTGGAATAGAATGCACTCCTGCAAGAATGTTGGAGTTTCTACTGCATAAATTACTTCTGTTTCATGAATTTCTAGGAGTTTTAACTGATTTTTCGAGTTGTATATATTTAAGATGTATATACATGTCCATTACTCATAAAAAATATAATTGTGTTGATTACTGCTTATGAGTTACTTAATTGGGAGCGCTGTCCAGTAATCCTAATTATATAATTCCAGAATAGTGCATCAGCAGAGCAATCCAAACTATCTGTTCTCAGGATATCAAAATATAATTACAAAATTTACCTATTCTCCCCTATCCCTACTAAATAACATAGATAGGAATTTAATTATTTTTCTGACTCTCGCTGTTTTTCATAGGTTGAAAATAATTACTCCAGTAAAATATGTTTACTTAAGTAGATAAATATCGTCTTAAACATGATTTTCAAACAAAGACTTTTCAAATCTTAATCTATTTAGAACTTAAACATAATATCAGCTATTCAAATAAAGACATTACCAGCTATTTAAATAAAGACATAACAGAAATATCCTAAAATAGAAACTTTCTACGTTTATTTGAATAATTTGTTTGTGTTTGAACAATTTGTTTGTGTTAGAACTCACTTGCGTTAGAGGTGCTTGAATCAGAACCACTGATGTCCTATTTAAACAAGAAACCTCCGACCTTTTTATGCAGAGAAACTCAGTGTTAATTTCTTCTTACACAGGCTTCAAACACCAATTGAATATTTTTAACTATTTCTTCCCAGTCATGGTTTTCAGCTTTCTGCAATGCGGCTTCTGAAGTTTTTGTGTTCCCTGAGGGCTTCCCAATCGTTTTTACCACGGCTTTTGCAATCTCCCCTTCATCAAGCTCTACAATAAACCCGTCAACTCCATCTTCAACAAGTCCCTGTGCGGCATTATACTTTGCCTTTACCGTAACCACAGGTACCCCGCAGGCAAAAGCCTCAATAACTACCATCCCGAATCCCTCCCGGCTTGAAGGAAGAACAAGCACTTTTGAAGCCTTGATTTTCCCGATTAATGCTCCATATTCCTGAAAACCTGCAAAATCGATATTTTCGTAAACCTTGGTTTTCTTTGCGAGTTCTACCAGTGCTGCTTTTTCAGGTCCGTCCCCTACAATGCAGCACCTGATGTCTGGAAAATCGGCTTTAAGAAGAGCTACAGCTTTAATCAGTAGGTCAACATTTTTTTCCTTTATAAGCCTGCCTGCAAAAATTATATCATAAATTTTACTTTCAAGACCCACAGGGGATTTTCCTACTTCGGTTTCAATCTCGGAAATCTTTTTAAGGTCTATCCCGTTAGGGATAACCGTAATTCTTTTTCCAGGCACCCCGAGTCCCTCAAGCCTATCCTTTGTCCAGCTCGAAACCGCAATATTATTCTCTGATAACCTCGAGACCGCTTTCTCGACCAATTGTCCAAAAATTCCTGCCCCTCCTAAATATTCATACCAGTAATCATCCCATACCTCGTGCCAGGTAAATACTAAAGGTATTTTTTCCAGAATTGAGATTGCTTTTACTGTAAAACAGGAAAAATAGGGAAAGACACTCACGTCTATTAGGTCAAAGTTTTCTTTCCTTAGCCTCGGAAACAATTTCGCAGCGAAGATTATTGCCTCGGAGATCGAACGCCTGCCGTTTACATACAGGTCTCGAGCTTTGCAGACACCGTGAAGGGTCATGCCTTCATAATCGAAGGTATCTTTCCCCTCCCACCATTTGACTCCGAAAATGTGTACTTCATGTCCTTGGTCTGAGAGCCGTTTTCCCAGCTCATGGATGCGCATTTCTGCGCCGCCTTTGACCCATGGATATACAGCATCGTACACGAAGGCGATTTTCATTGCATCACTTACCAGTCGGTGTCCACTTCAAGGAGCATTACGCTCAGGAGAATTGCCGAAAAAATCAGCTGAAGCCCGATAAAGGCAAGAATCATTGAAATAACTGCATTTCTCACTTCCGAGAGAGAGCCGTATCCTGAGCTGATCCAGGTATATACTACTTTTAGCCCGAGCAGAAGGCCTGCAGCGAGTATGATTGAACCTGCAAGTAGTTCTTTTTCAAGAGAATGGTAATCCAGCAATTTTGCAGTGTGTCCCTTATTATTGGGATACATGCCGCGGACAAGACCATATGTTTTCAGATAGGCGCCAGTAGATAGGGTCTGTCCTCCGAGGATTAGAAGCATACAGCCTAAAATAAAGGAATGCAATCTGTTTTCTGTGGCATCTCCGTTAAGCAGGAGAGAACCTGTTATCAGGGCTCCAAGGACAAAAACCACAGCTCCAGGCAGAAAAAGAAACGGCAGAGGACGGTATAGCATCATAAACCTCATATGCCGCCAGCCGTCCTGAAATGAACGCAGTTTGGAGGGCGCTTTACGTGAGTAATAAGTTATGGGGACTTCTCTAATTCTCAGCCCAGCTTTTGCAGCTTCGATTACCATCTCTGATGCAAGTTCCATGCCGTGAGTTTTAAGGTCCATTTTTCCCAGGGCTTCTTTTGTAAAAGCTCGCATCCCGCAATGAGCATCCGAAATTTTCGTCTTGAAAAGGAAATTCAACACTGCTGTCAGGAAAGGATTGCCTATATACTGATGCAGCCAGGGCATAGCTCCTTTTTTAATGTTGCCTTTAAGCCTGGTGCCCATTATAAAATCCGCTTCTCCTGCCATAAGCGGATCCAGGAATTTATCAAGCTCAAGCAGGTCATAGGTGTTATCGGCATCGGCAATAGCAATATAATCTCCTTTTGCTTCGGCCAGTCCTTTGAGGTAAGCGTTTCCGTAACCTTTTATCGGACCTATTACCCTTGCACCCATAGACGCTGCAATCTCTGCAGTCCTGTCTGACGAATTGTCAACAACTATTATCTCCCCTTCTATACTATATTTTTTGAATATAGACTGAGATTTCTCTATACAAATTCGGATGGTTTCTTCTTCATTCATGGAAGGCATTACGATAGAAAGAGAGGGCATGTCCAGCCTATACAGCATTTAGCCTAATAACTATTTTGATACATCTCATCTCTCAGAAATATGTAGCTCTGAAATTTATTTATTAAATAATTCTCAGAAGGATAAGAAGGTAAAACAGGGATGCAGGATCAGGAATACAAGATCAAGAAAGGAAACAGAATCGGAAATCAAGAGTAAAAGACCAAGAAACCAAGAACAGAAGACAAGAAAGAGAAAATTAACTTTTGCTAACAAGCTATATAAGGCATCAGATAACTATTTTAAGAAGGGACTGGATTTTTTCGGGAATTACCAATCCACTTTATATGTGGTTGAGAGCGCTTTACTTGCGTTTCAATTGGTTTTAATGGAGGTCTTAAACAAATGGTTAAGGTAAACGTGATATTCCATAGTATTCATGGTCACATTTACAAAATGGCAGAAGCTATAGCTGAGGGAGCAAGAGAAGTCGAAGGAGCTGAAGTAGAGATTTATCAGGTGCCTGAAACTCTGCCTTACGAAGTTTTGGAAAAAATGGGGGCAATCGAGACAAAGAATCTTTTTGCTCATATTCCTGTGGTAACCCGGAGCATGTATGAAGATGTGTTTGCAGGAGCTGATGCCCTTATTTTTGGGACACCTACACGTTATGGAAATATGACTGCCCAGATGCGTACAGTTTTTGACGGCCTTGGAGGGCTATGGAGTAGAGATGCTCTTGTTGGAAAGATAGGGAGTGTCTTTACTTCCAGTGGAACACAGCATGGAGGCCAGGAATCTACAATCCTCACGACGCATGTTACCCTACTTCATCTCGGAATGATCATTGTTGGACTTCCATATTCCGAAACTCGGCAGAGGAGGATGGATGAGATTACAGGCGGCAGTCCTTACGGAGCTTCAACAATTGCAGGAACGGATGAAAGCCGCCAGCCGTCAGAAAATGAGCTTGCAATGGCTCGGTATCAGGGTAGATATGTAACCCAGATTGCAAAAAAACTTTCTGGGCGATAAATAGTTATTAAAGATAGTTGACGCAAGTAATCAAACTATAAATATAATATTTCTTTTATATTTTCCTTGAATAGGATGAATGTACTTGATAGTTGATCTACAACTCTGCATACGACTAAAAATAAAAAAATTGGAAAACGTTTCCCTTTGTAAGGGAGTTCTCCGCATTTTTAAGTTTTGACCTTACAAACGCTCAACAAGACTCAAGAAGGCCTACACCTCTGGATTCAAGTTTATCCTGAGCTTTTGTCAGACATGCCAGGGTACAGTAAATTGCCTTTTCCTCAGCCTTTTTAAGGACAAAGAATTCTTTCCCACAAACAGGGCATTTTTTTTTCACGTAAGACATTGTAAACACGTGCTCTCTGTATTTAAGAAATTTTTTAATATTTTTTACAAGGCATTACTAAAATAGCACAATAAAATATAAACTTTCTTATCAAGCTTGTATATATTTTTATTAAGAAATTAATATAAATTTCATTTGGTAAGTACCTGTATTGGATAAAAAACGTATACTAAGAAATAGATGTTGGCTTAGAGGGATCTTAAAAATTAATAGTCTTTATATCTAAATCGTTTGTACCAAATCGATTCGAATACTTCCTTATTCCTGTGATGATTAGACAAGATCTTAGATATAAGTTACTGAAACACACAATAAGAAAAGTAAATTTCAAATCTGGCAAAATAAGGAGAATGTTCTTTTTGTCAGATTTGATCCAAATATTCACTACTGAGCTACAATTAACTGAGTTTTACCTTCTTATATAGAGAAACACTCCAAGAAGTCCTAGTATCCCGTAAATCATTTCAAACCCAGGCGCTTTTGTGCTTTCGTTGTCAGAAGTATCTGGGCTTTGAGTCTGCTCAGGTATCTGTTCAGCATTTGTTTCTGTACTTCCGTTATTTTGTTCGAGGTCCTGAGTGTCAGGTTCGGACTGTGTTTCATCTACAGCTTCTTCGGCTGCGGGTTTACCTGTTATTGAAAAGGTGGAGTATCCTGGGGTTTCGGCCGTGAAATAAAGATATTCATCATCTTCACTCGTTAGGCTTGTTGGGAGTGGATCCCATTCCATATCATTGTACATATTGAGGGTGATAGAAGGCTGGTCAATATTTTTATCCTGTATCCAGGATTTTTCAACCTTGAAAGAGACAACTGCATTTTCGATATTATCTGGAGTTGCAAATCCGCTGTTTCCTACCCAGATATTTATAGATTTGTAGACCTCGTCAGAAGGCAACTCTGACACCAGATCGGATTTTTCTTTCAGCATCTCGGCTATAGCTGTTGTCTTTCCAACGGTCTTTTTTGAATCAAAGATAATGCCTACGACAGGAGTAGCGCTGTCTGAGAAATTGAACGTAACAGAATTTCCACTTGAGACAAACGTCTGTGATATCTGTTTAGTCTCAACATTACTTTGAGGTTCAGGAGACCCACCGACACTACCACCGCTACTGTGACTGCTTCCTCCACTACTGCTGTGGCTACTGCCGCTGGAAACACTTTCCTCCATTACATTTATTGTATCAACTGTTGAGTCATTTCCACCTTCGTTGCTCACTGTCAGTGTTACTGTATAGTCTCCTGCTAAGGAATAATTATGTATTGGATTCTGCTCGGTTGAAGTATTTCCGTCTCCAAAGTCCCAGTTCCATCCCTCAGCATCTTGCGATAGGTCAGTAAATTGGACAGAATATGGTGCACCAATCATAGTATCAACGTTGAACTCTGATTCTGGGGCACTTATTTCCGGATTCGGTTCACCCTGCGCAACTATTTCTTGAGTTTTTGTGCTCCAGCCACTTTTGTTTTTAACTATCAGAAGAGTAGTATAGTCTCCTGCTATAGAGTAATTATGCGTCGGGTTTCTCTCTTTTGATGTATTTCCATCCCCAAAGTTCCAGTACCAGGAAGTTGCGCCTGTACTGTTGTCAGTAAATGCTACTTCTAATGGTGCACTTCCGAAGGTGGGAGATGCAGAGAACTCTGCAACTGGCAGGCTTAAATTATTATTATTGGCAGTTACATAAGCTACCTTAGTAAGTATGTCACTTCCTTCAGGTCCCCATACAGACAATGTAACATTATAGACACCAGGCTTTTTAAAATTATGATGAGTTGTTAGAGGTGCAGAGCTGTAAGTAGTAGCGTCTGTTTCTACATTTTTAAATACCCAATACCAGTTAGTGACATTCCCGGTAACATTACCAGTAAATCTAGTATAGAGTATAACACTTCCATTTGTAACGTTAGAAGAAAAATCATTAATTGTTACGTTGCCTGCCGCTAAAGCTGTAGGCATTAGAAGTATAAATAGTACTAATAAAACCATAGGTAAAAGACATTTTTTCATATGTAATTCTCCTTGGACTAGCGTACTTGATGTGCAAAATAAAGCAAGAGCAAGTTTATCCTGAACATCAGGATTTAGGCAGCTTGAATTTTCATGCCGCTGATTCTAGCTCGGTTGCTTAAGTCCTATTTTGTTTTTCTTGTCTGCTGGCTATTTGCCATTTGACAGTCCCAAAATTGACTGACTTATATATAAATTTATTTTTTAGAGTCCTCAAAAAAGTATCAATTTTTTAGGAGCTATTTATCCTCATTTTATAGATTAAATGGATTGATAGGAGTTTCATGGTTAAATAACAAGTAATAACTATTTTATCTTACGTTTAAAGGTTTTATTTTCCTCTAATTTTGAATTTAATATTTTTTATTCCTTTTTTTATGCACAAAACATTTTATATGGCGAAAAACAAACCTTGAAGCCTTAATTATAAAGATTTAGTTTATAAATATTAAAGATTCAATTCATCTCAAATATCATTTTAAAACCTACTAGAAATTAGTTTCTTAGAAACCAAATCTTAAAGGTGTAATTTTGGGAGAAGGTCTTTGGATATGTACTTATTAATTAAATAAGGAGTATAAACCCTGAATTCAAACTTCTGATTCAGGGGGCACGATAACTCCGTAAAAATCCAAATAAGTTCTTCCTCAAAGATACAATACTTTTTGATTAAGTAAATATTCAACCCGCCCAAGGTAATGATGGTTCTGTTGAGATTAATGTTGTTATTTTCCAGCCAGCGAAAAGTTCAGGTGAGGTACCTTTTTGGTACTGTCTTTAAACGTTAATCAATAGTTAACTTTCTTTCTACAGGCTCTTTTAAGTAAGGAATTTTTAAGGCTAAAATCCAGTTCTTGCTAAAATCCAGTTCTTATAAGATTTTTTAAATTTGGTTTTTAAATAATTCTTTATACTAAACTATTTTAGGTAATACTTTCATTTCTCGTGATGGGTAAGAAGGAGAATTCAACCTGATGGAATCAATATATTTTGAGAGATGGGTTGGATTTTACGTACCTGAGTTATTGTTAAATTACGGGGTAGTGGAAATTCAAAGGAAAGCAGGAGGTATCCGAAGTTAGGCCGCTAATTTTCGGAAATGGAAGAATCCTGGTTTGTGAAGATGAAAAAGGAATTATAAGGGATATTTATTTTCCATATGTAGGGCTTGAAAATCATGGTAACTCGATAAAGGTTGGCATATGCGATCTTGATTCCCTTTATTGCAGCTGGCTTGAAAACTGGAAAATCCGACAAAGATATAAATCCGAGTTTAAGGCAGACTTCTGTAGGCGTCTTCTTGAAACCTATGGAGAGCTTAGGGAAACTCTACAAGGGAAAGACGGTACTCATGAGGGCAACCAGGAAATTCCGGAGGTCTGCAGGGGAGTTGTCTCGAATATAGGAGATACGGTGTTCGAAAATTCCGAAATAGGGCTCAGAATTACGGTCTGGGAAGCTGTCCATCCTTCGGTAAATATTTTTTATAGGATTTTTGAGGTCATGAATATCTCAAATAAATCCAAACATCTGCGCCTTTTCTCAAACCAGAACTACAGGATTCTTGAGACCAAAATTGGGGAGACTGCTGTAATTGATAAACATACGCTCATCCATTACAAGCGCGACCGTTATTTCCTGCACGCAAGTGACCCTGTATTTGACCAGTATGCAGTTGGGACTGCAGAATGGAAAGAGTTTGAGGGTACCTGGAGAGATATGGAAAATGACGCTTCACTTAGCGGTAACCCTGTTGCCCACGGCTCGGTAGATTCCACCCTTGGCTGGACTCTTCCAGAACTAAAGCCGGGAGAATCGACAAGGGTACACTACTGGATTGTTCTTGGGAAAAAGTACTGCAGCGTTCTTCAGATACATAAACAGGTAAAGGAAGCCGGAAGAAAAGCCCTCTTCCATCTTAACTTCAATTTCTGGAATTCATTTATTGAGAGAGTATCCATCCTCCCGGAATTTTCCCGGATGCCTCAGCTTCCTCAGAATGTCTTAAAGTGCTTTTACAGGAGCCTCCTTGCAGTTGTCTCCCACATGGATATTACAGGCTCGATAATTGCCTCCTGCGATTCGGATATAAAGCAATTCGGAGCAGACCTTTACACCTATTGCTGGCCAAGGGATGCAGCCTGGGTTTGCCTTGCACTCGATAGGGCTCGGTATCATCACCTGAGTACTGAGACATTTGAATTTTTCTCAAAAACCATCACCCCCAGAGGTAACTTCCTTCACAAGTACACGCCTGCTGGAGATTTCGGGAGCACATGGCATCCTATCCCTATGATTCAGATAGATGAGACAGGGCTTCCTCTTTATTCACTCTATAACAACTGGGAGATTGCAAAGAGCGTCTGGACAACAGGCAGATATTACAGAAGGCTTGTAATCCCCACAGCTAACTATCTTGTAAAATCAATTGACTTGGAAACAGGCCTTCCAATTTCGAGTTTTGACCTCTGGGAAGAACGAAAAGGCGTGCATACTTACAGCGCTTGTACGGTCTATGCCGGCCTCAATGGGGCCTATGAACTCTCCCGCTCCCTTGGCGATTATGACAACGCAAACGCTTGGAAGGAAGCTGCAGACCTTATCAAGGCATCGATTCTTGAGAAACTTTACGATGACCAACTAACGCGTTTCCGCCGCTCACTTAACGATCCTACTCTTGATTCTTCGGTTTTTGCAGTCTGGTACTTTGGGATTCTCCCACCCGATGATCCCAGAGTCGTCCGGACAATGGAAGCTATTGAACGCGAACTTAAGCGCCCTTCAGGTGGGATTGCCAGGTATCTTCACGACACTTATTTTGGCTATATGAACAGCTGGATTATCTGTACTCTCTGGCTCTCACAATGGCATTCCGCAGTCGGTAACCTTGATCGCGCCCTCGAACTCTTAGACTGGTGCGCAGCTCACGCCCATCCAACAGGCCTTCTGTCCGAACAGATTGATGACAAAGGAAAAACTCTTTCGGTCCTCCCCCTTGCATGGTCCCACTCAGCATACGTCCTCGCAGTTCTCGAATACCTGCAAGCCCTTGAGAAAAAAGAAGGCAGCTCATGCCCTTATCCGGAAAAATAAACGTCATTTAAATGACCACGAAAATACGGAAGATTCTACAATTTCTGTCCCATAAATCAGTCTTCTTGGCTCAACTCGGTATCTTCATTATAATTCAGCCCTCTTGAGCAAAGCGAAAAGGGCCTCGTGCTCCCGAAGCGAAATTCGGGCAGCGAAAAGGGCCCCGTCCTCCCGAGACGGGACT
>NZ_DAGK01000031.1:182460-217071 GCF_002495725.1 Methanosarcina sp. UBA411 | reverse complement strand
ACTCGGGTGACGGAACTCGGGCGTTAAAACATTTTCTCGAAATACATATACCCTCTCTCTTCTTTCTGGAAAGTGAAACCGTGCTTGAGATACATGTCTATCGCTTTCATGAGGGTTGAATCAGTTTTAAGGATCGCGCCTGAGCAGCTTTTTTCAGCAAAATCGAGAGCAGTCCTGAAGAGCTGTTTTCCGTAGCCTTTGCTCCTGAAGGCTTTTTTGAGATAAATGCGTCGGATTTCGCACAGGTTTCGATCAAGTTTTCGGACGCCTGCTGTGCCTACGACTTTATCGTCGACGATTCCCACGAAAAATGTGCCTCCGCTTCCAAAGTAATAATCGTTTATGTCATTGAGGTCGGCGTCTTTTAGCCTGTCGGGCTCAAAGCCATGCTCCATCAAAACTCCAAGTACAACGTCACAGACCTCTTCCTTTCTGGAATCATCGTATCTCTGGATTATCATTTTTTATTTCACTCCACAGCGGACAGTTCACTTCTTCTTTACCTGTCGGTCTTCAGTCTCTTTTTCAAGGGTTCGAGGTTGAAATTGCTCTGGGAATTGAGATATTTTTCCGGGTTTTTAAGGAAGTCCAGAGAAACGGTATAAAGTATCTCCGTGCCAGTGATAAGGATCTCTTCATCAATATCGAATGTACATGAGTGATTGATTTCCAGGATCTTTTTTTCCGGGTTTCGGTTACCCAGCGAAATGAAAATTCCTGGAACTTTCTGCAAATAACTTGCAAAATCTTCGGCGGCAAAGGTTTTTTCGATTTCAGGGTAGACTATAAGTTCAGGGAAACTCTCATGCAGCTTTGAATTTACAGCATCTGTAAACACAGGATCATTCACAAGAACAGGATAGCCGTGTAATATATCAAGTTCATAGTCAGGGAAGCCTGAAAATTCTTCTCCTGGCTTTGCGTATCTTTTTACTACCTCATCTAGGCATTCCTTTATTGTCCTATCAATAATGTCTGTAGTCTCCCTGTCAAAGGTGCGGTAACTTCCGAGAATCTCTACAGTATCAGGAATTCTATTGAACTGGGCTCCTCCTCGAATCCTTCCCACTCCAATAATATATTTATCCGACTCAAGCTGCTTTTCCAGGGCAGGGTAAAAGTTGCTCATAAAATCCATTGCCATTCGAACAGGATCAATGCAGCTTTCGGGCTTTGAGATATGCCCTCCTTTTCCCGTTAAGATAATTTCGAACCTGTTGGTACTTGCCATGAAAGGTCCGGGACGGAGCCCTACACTTCCGGATTCATGATTAGTAAAGATGTGCATGCCCATAACCGCGTCCACATCCTCAAGTCCCCCTTCGGCAATTACCCTCTCCGAACCTCCTGGTGGGATTTCTTCGGCGGGCTGGAAGATAAGGCGAACTTCTCCTGGAAAATCCAGATTTTCCTGAAACAGCCTTGCAGCCCCAAAAAGCATTGTCATGTGCCCGTCGTGCCCACAGGCGTGCATTACTCCCTCATTTCTGGAGATATACTCACTATTTCTTTCGGTTAATTCTTCCTGTACCTGCAATCCATCCGTATCTGATCGAAGTGCAATACAGGGGCCGGGTAACTTCCCCCGGATAGTTGCAAGTACGCCGGTATCCGCAATTTTTCTGGCTTCTATTCCCAGATCTCCAAGGATCTTCAGAATTCTCTTCTGGGTTTCATATTCTTCAAAACTGAGTTCGGGGTATCTGTGAAATTCGCGCCTGAGCTGTATAATCCAGGCTTCAATCGCTTCTGCACTCGGATTCTCTCTCAAAAGCATTCCCTCGGATGTTCTGCATTTGCAGTCTATTCCGTTTACTGATATGTAATCTTCACTATAATGTTATAGGACTTACGCACTTGACGTACAAAATCAAGCACATTCAGCTTTGTGGCTTGTTTAGTATTTTATACAGTTGGAGGTTTAATGTTATTGATTTCTCAGTTCAACCACGTAAGTCCTATGTTATTAGTACATTTTATTTTTTACAAGCATCATTTAGTAACTTTTATTTTACTGTGAGTTATTATAATCCTTCAGTATATCCATTCAGTATCTCTTACTCCGGGTATATATTATTCCATTTTGTTATGTTATTTACTCAAAAACCAAAATACCTGAAATTATATACCTGAATGGTATACAATACATTTTATGCTATTTATTATAATTATTAGGACTTACGCGCTTGACGTACAAAATCAAATGCAATAGACATCGATGTCAAAGGCGTGATTTATCCCGCTGAAGATTCATTGCTATTGATTCTCAGTTCAACCGCGTAAATCCTAAGATGATATGGATTATAATATTTCATTAAGTTGTAGGTGACATCTTCAATGTATTCAGATGAAATTGAGGTTAAAGAAGAAAAAAGCTCTATAACGTTTGAGACTGTTTTGTCCAATTTTTCTGCTGACTTAGAATTGAGAGAACAATTAGCTGAAGCCAGTATACTCATAATTCCTCACGAGATGAAATATGATGGAAGAACCAACATTTTTCCAGTTGGAACTGTTGAATTATATCGTTATTTTCTGAAAAATTCTCCAGATAACGTCATGATAAACATAGCAACAAAAGATGATGAATACTTAGAGTTAGCTCAACACAGCGCTTTAATTGAACTGGCGACTACTATTGCAGATGAGGCAGTTGCTTCGATATTACTGGGTTTGATTACAAATTATATATATGACACAATAAGGCAAGAAGGAAGTAGAGTTAAGAGCGAGATGGTAATAGTCAACAAAGATGGGAGTAGCACTTCAATTAAGTACAACGGTCCTGCAAAAGAATATTACGACACAGTACGTGAGATTTTAAAAAACAGATAAAATGTTGATGATGTCTATGAAAAGTGAAACACTGGTAGAAACAATTCAACGAAGTCATTTATTCGACCCATTAAGAGTTCAAGCAGGAAATTATAAAAGTAGAAGTTGCAATCTATTACCCGAAGAATATTGGACAAAACTTAAGCTAATCAAAAAAGACGCTGTTCTTGAATCCGACCAATTGACTGCAAAAACTGCTTGGTGTTTTGAGACCATCGGTGAAATTCAAGATACATTTGTATCGGCATATACTCATTTTCTCAACGGCGAGTTTTATAAAGGATGGGGTAAACTTGAGAGATGTGAGATTCTCATCGGCTTCTTGGATAGGCATTTTATAGATACAAATAATGACTATGGGATTGAATACATTCGTGTCCATGTGAAGAACTTTCAAGACCTTTTTCCATACCGACAATTTTTCAGTCCTAGTTTCCTTTTGAAGTTTAGTTGTTCTGTTTGCAATACACCGATTACACCTCGTAGTCAATGCCAGCACATTGTAGGGGAAATATATGATGGTGTGATGTGTACTAAGGTAGCTAGTAGTATTGTTAAGATTAACGAGATATCAATCGTAGAAAACCCAGTTCAAAAAAATTCAGTGGTGTTTGTAAATGGAGAAGATAACTACAACTACGATTCTGTGAGGTATGTGGTTAATAAACTGAACTCTCCTTGGCAACCGTGGAGCTATAAAAAATCTAAAAAACTAGTTACGAAATACAAAAACGTTGGTCGAAACGAATTATGTCCATGCGGTTCTGGAACAAAGTTCAAAAAGTGTTGTTTGGGTAAGAAAATTGAGACCGACCACTATGAATTAATATTTTAATAGGACTTACGCGGTTGAACTGATAAGTCAATAGCATTAAACCTTTAACTATATAAAACATAAGTTCAACTACAATGTCCAGTGTACTTGATTTTGTACTTCAAGTGCGTAAGTCCTAACATTATAAAGCCCGCAATTAAGGTTCCTAAATTCCGATTACACTCATAAGTACTCTTATAAACTCTATGAAGTACTCTTACAAGTTCCAGGGATGATGGTATAAATGCTCAAAACACGCCTGAGGGATTTTCTTGTCACGAAAGATAACTGGCTTTTTGCGGTTTCCGACTACTTCCGTAGTGATGGAATCCGCGCCACTCTCCGTTACGTTCCCGATGAGAACGGAGAGAGAGAGTTAAACGGAATTAGATATAAAAAATATGATTTCGGTCCGGCTTTTGAATTTATGAAGAAGCACAGGCCTGATTGGGTGCAGGATGTTCACGTAGTGCCTGAATCTGAGGTAAAACAGGTGCTTCATCCCTCTGATACGATTCCAAGGCTTGTAAATTCTGACAGCCGCGTAAGGGCAATCGTAAAGACTCTTGATATGGCCGGCATTCCCAGAACAAGTATGGGAGTTACGGGTTCTATGCTTGCAGGTCTCCAGAACGAGAGCTCGGATATTGACTTCGTCGTGTACGGCCCAGTATGGTTCAGGGCAAGGGATGCAATAAGCGCTGCAAAACAGCAGGAAGGGCCCATTGAAGAAATCGATGAGGAGATGTGGAAGAGAATCTACACCAAGAGAATTCCTGAAATTTCGTTTGACGAGTTCATGCTGCACGAGTCCAGAAAAGGCAACAGAGGTATGGTCGAGGGTACTTATTTTGATCTCCTTTTTGTAAGGGAATGGGATCAGATAAAAGAGCCTCTCCTGCGAGGAAAGGATACTGTCAAAATGAAAATCGAAGCCAAAGTTACAAATGCCGACTTTGCTTTTGACAGTCCTGCATATTATAAGGTCGAACACGATGAGATTGACCATGTTCTCTCATACACCCATACTTACGCAGGACAGGCGCTTCCCGGAGAACTTATAGAAGCCCGTGGTATCATCGAAGAAGTAGGAGGTCTCAAGAGGCTTGTTGTGGGTACCTCAAGGGAGCCAAAAGGAGAATGGATAAGATCTCTTACCTGGCTTGAGCAGTGTGGATATCGCTGAAAAAGAGAAACGCAAATTCAAGGAGATTTATGCTTCAGGTATTCGGGTCTAGATAATTTGTTCGAATTATCTCTTCTGTTTCCGGGTTATCTCTTTCTATTTGATATACCATATATAACCAGTAATTCAGTCATTAAAAAGGCTGTTTTAAGTCCTGGAGCTCTTTTTTTCTCTTCTTTTTCAATGTCTGATGAAGGAATTCCCTGTTTTTCATTGTCAGACGGCTTTCCCCCATTCAATGTCTGGTTTTCTCCTGTTCTGATTGAAGAAATTTCAATCGACTTAATATTCATTTCAGCGCTTGAAATTGCAAATGGAGAGAAACCCGGAGTTTCTGCGGTAAAGTAAAAGTAAACTTCATCTTCTCTAATGAGAGTTGTAGGTAGCGGGCTCCATTTCCCCTCACTGTAGCGGTATAGAGCTATGGTATTTTCACTGATTCCCTTTTCGGTAATCCATGTCTTTTTCACCCTGAAATTTATTTGAGCATTTTCAAAATTTTCAAGGCTTGAAAAAGCGCTATTTCCAATCCAGAGATTTACGTTTCTGTAGACAATTCCAGGAGCAGGCTCCTTAACAATAGAAGATGTGTTTTTTAGTATCTCTACTATAGCAGTTATTTTTCCGAAGTTTTTCTTCGGATTGAACTCCACAGTGACGATTTCATTATCTCCAGCTTTAAACGTAAAACATGTGTGAACTCCTTTGAAAACATGTTCATTTGCAATTTCCTTCAATTCTATATTTTTAATTGATTCTGGAGAGCTTGCAACTCCCCCACCTCCCCCACTTCCACTTCCTCCACTACTTTCACTTCCTCTGCTATTCCCACTTCCATCACTACTCCCATTTCCTCCATTACTTCCATCGCTTTCCCTACTTTCTACAGAGCTGGAGAGGTTTTCGGTCACAGTTATATATCCTATTTTTGTCCAAGTACTATCTCCATACGTACTATTAGTTGCCTTTAATGTAACATTGTAGGTTCCAGGGCTCCCATACGTATAAACAGGGTTTCTTTCATTTGAGTCAATTATTCCGTCTCCGTTAAAGTCCCAATCCCAGGAATCAGGATTGGGGGTAGATAAATCCGTGAACTGGACAATTAAGGGAGCAAGGCCCAGGAGAGGGATTGCAGAAAAGTTTGCTTCAGTCTGCGGGTAATTAACTATTACTTCTGAGTATCCTTTCACAGAGGCAGCAGGAATGGAATAAGCGGAAACTCTGCCCGACACTATAAAGTTTCCAGGCTCAGAATTCAAAGGCACAATCACGTTATATACAACTTTCTTTTTTTCCCCTGCTGTAAGATTGTCAACCCAGATCCATTCTAAAGTGGACTCTTTGAATGTGCTGCTTTCCTGAAAAGCAGCTCCATTGTTTTCTAACTGGCTTACCTGCCACCCACTAGGTAGATTTTCATCGAGAGCCAGGGCTTCAACATTCTGGTCTGTACTTATATGTACAACTACTGCAAAATTTTCGCCTGGATAAACCGTTTCGGCAGAGATTTCCCTGCTTGCTTCTATTGTGGCGGCTGAGGCAGGGAGGACTATTTTGGCAAACAGAAAAATAAGGATGAAAGCTGAAATAAGGCTTGAGAGCTTAATCCGGCTTTCAATCCTAAAGGCTATAAGATTCATAAGGATGGATCCTCAATTCTTTTCCAGATTCTTAATACCAATTAAACTCTCAAAACTTTAAAAAACTGTTACTTATGTAGTCGTGTATATTATTTATAACTGTCTTCTATCTTGTTGTTCTAAAAATCAAAAGTAGAATTATTACAGCTGGTATCTTTGAAAATTATAAATTGGAACGGGAGTCAGTTTAGGAGCTATTCAAAATCCGGAATCGATATTTTCTAAAGCCTTATAGAAATAGATTGAAGACAAGATAGATAACTTCAAACATAACTGAAGCTAAAGCCAAATATAAATAAAACAGTTGCCTATCATTCCTTTATGAAAATAAGGAAAAGTTACCTCTGGTTTATTCTGGTGTCATGCTTGATTTTAACCGCATCTGCGGCTTTCGTATATTCTGATTACACTTTCCCTCCTGATTTTATGGAAAGCACGGCTCAAGCAGCTCAGGCAAATGGGTCTGAGCCTTCAATTAATGGGATAGAATCCAGTTCAAGTACAGTTACCAAGGTACAAGCCTCAAATCCCCTGGAGATTCTTACAGCAGGTGCTCAGGCAATTGATTCAGGTACTGAGGTTACTATTTATAATGATAACCTTGCCCTCGTAAAGGAAAAGAGGGAACTCGAGCTTAATTCAGGAGTAAACAAGGTCGAATATACAAATGTTGCTGCTCTTATTGATCCGACCTCAGTAATGTTTGAGGATACGAAAAATAAAGACACTGTCGTACTGGAGCAGAATTATGAATACGATCTCGTGAGCAGTCAGGAACTCCTTAAGAAATTTCTTGATAAGGAAATTACTGTAACCGAAAAAGAAGGAGGTACATACACAGGGATTCTCATGAATTATGATGATTACGGAGGACTGGTGCTCAAGTTAAGTGACGGGAAAGTTGTAACTCTTTCCAATATCTCGAAAGTTGAATTTCCTGACTCTGCCGGTCTGCTTACAAAACCTACCCTTATATGGCAGGTCTACTCGCCAGCCGCAGGCAAGCGGAATGTCCTTACTTCCTATCTTACAGACGGGATGAGCTGGAAAGCAAACTACATCCTAAAGACCAGTGCGGATGATATGAAAGCCGATATCAAGGGTTGGGTTACTGTTAATAATAAAGCAGGAACAAGCTACGAGAATGCTAAACTGAAACTGGTAGCAGGGGAAGTCCACCGTGTAGTCAAACCTGCGCATATATCTAGAGATGAAGCTGTGACAGCAACAGCAGAAGAAACGTATGAAGGGGCAAAGGACAGCTTTGCTGAGGAATCCCTTTTTGAGTATCACCTTTATACTCTTGAAAGGCCGGCTACCCTCAGGAATAATCAGGTAAAACAACTTTCCCTGCTCTCTGTTGATTCCATACCTGTAGAAAAGGAACTCGTTTTTGATGTTTCAAAAAGCAATGACGTGCAGGCCGCCCTGAGCCTGAACAATTCAAAAGCAAACGGCCTTGGAATGCCCCTTCCTGCCGGAGTTCTAAGGGTATACAAAGCCGATTCAGAAGGCCAGCTCCAGTTCCTCGGGGAAGACAGCATAGAGCACACTCCAAAGGATGAAGAGGTAAAGGTTGTTATCGGAAATGCTTTTGATGTAACAGGCACAAGAACCCAGACCAGCTACAACAAAATCAGCTCGAATATCTGGAGAGAAAGTTACGAAACCGAAATCAAAAACCACAAATCTGAGCCCCAAAAAGTAAAAATCGTAGAACACTTCTACGGTGATTGGGAAATCACAGCCACTTCTGACCCATACGAGAAAAAAGATGCCTATACAGCTGAATGGGAGATAACCGTACCCGCAGATGGCTCAAAGAAAGTTACCTACACTGTAGAACGTAGTTACTAATCCAGAGACAGCAGCAAACTGCCAAATCTGGAGTCTATAAAACCATAGAGAGCACGGAAAATTCAATACAGCATCTCTAACCAAGGAAGGAACGAATGCATTGAAGAACTGTGCCTCTATTTTTTTATTTCGTATTTTTCGTGGATTTTTAACTGAAGTAATAGTTGATAAATCTTTTACAGTTGTTAGTTTTTTATTGTCGTATTGCAGTAAGGATGAGTTAATTGTGCATTATCAATTAACCCCATCCCTCCGTCTTCCTTTCTCTGAATATGATCAATTGAAATTGAACTTTTATGAATAAATCCGTTACATATTTTACATCGAAGTGCCTTTGGAAGAGCCTCTTTAATAAATATTGCAGATTTTGTACCGCTTGAAAACTCTTTGTCTTCAAGTTCTGGTTTCTTTTCAGCTTCAATTTTTAAATATTTAAATTTTGAATCTTTTATAATCTCATCAATAATTTGCTCTTCTGCTTTTCCTTCTAGCATTTTCTCGATGAGTAACAAAAAATAATCTCTCAAATGTTCATAACTATCCATAGCACTTCTATGTTTACGTACTATCTCCGGAATAAAGAAATCATATTTTAAGAGAAACTTTTCAAAATGATCACGAACTTTAATAAAATCTTTATATGAATCACGTTTCTCGAAGTCCAACATAAGAGATGTTATTGCAAAAAAAGAAGCCGTTTTATGGTTTCCATTATTTAGAGAATAAAAATACACAGCAGGGTGCAAGCCTAATGAAGATGGATGTATGCTGTTAATTCTTCGAGCAACTTTTCTACACTTTTTCAAAAACTCTATCGTTATAATTCCATTCATGTCGTCTTCTAAGTCGTTATTCTTTTCATCTTTTATTGCTACAGATGATGAATCTGCACTTTCATTTTTTATTTTTATTCCGTTTACTATATTAACAAAATTAAATATAAGACTCAAACTACTTGCTGAATTTATACTCCCTGCAATTGGTAAATCTAGTGTTTTAATTGGATAAGAAAGGATAGGAGTAAAAAGAAGATCATTGATTTCTTTTGCGATTGTTTGTATTTTTGACTGATTTTCCTCCGAAAAAGCTGACCAGTATTTATGTCCCTTACCGCTTCTTATTATAGCTCTTGCCGCAATACCATTTGGTTTTTTTCTAGTTTTCAATAGCAACAGTTCTGTTGGATTTATTGGGGAAGCTTGCTGATTAATTTTAAAAAACGAAGCTTCTGCTTTTTCAGAATTACCTTCAACCCACTGTAGTTGGATTGCAGAAACACCTAATGATTTACTTCTCTCAACTATTTTGTCATCTACTTTATCAGGGTGTTTGAGTGCTAATTTATAGTCTTTGAACGTGCCTATTTCTTTTCGAATATGAATCCTTGTTTGCTCTGCAACTTCAATTTGTTTCTCTGGGATGACACCGTCATAAAATAACTTGGAATACTCACCATCTCCATAATCATTATGAACCCAGGCAGCTAAAGCACTAATTCTATGAGCTCCATCTATGACAAAAATGGTGCCTCCTGCACTTCTCCACAAAATAATAGCTGGTATTAAGTCCCCATCAAGAAAGCTTTGAATAAAGTCACAAATTTTTTCTGAGTCCCACTCGTTAGTTTCTCTTTGAAAATCAGGCTTTCTTAATACTGGTAAGAAAAAAGAGTCTTCTTCTAAATCTCTAATGGAGAAAGTTGAACTCTTATTAATGCTAACATTAGTATTATCTTGTATTTCGAAATCTTCTCTCCGAATAATAGCATCCAAGTTTACTTTTGATGGCATAATACCTCCTTATATAATATTAATTATTATGCACTTAATAAATGTTTATAATTTGTCTTAATTAGATATTCTCTACAAAACGTTATTTTCATAACTTTTCATAATCAGCCGCAACTTCATTAAATTTGGAAAATAAATGATTAATTCTTAAGTTGTCCAAAATTTTCCATCAAAAAATATTATTACCATCCCCGCAATTAACCACTCAGATGATTATTGGTGTATTGGGGCCCGAAGGCTCGTACTCGGAAAAGGCTGCAAATATATGGATTCTGAAACACGGGCTGAATAGTACAGAAGTCCATTATTTCCCAGATATAGAGGACGCGTTTCTGGCTGTGGTACAGGGAAAATCCGATCTATCGATAATTCCGATAGAAAACTCCATTGAAGGTTCAGTAGGAGTTACTCTCGACCTTCTTCTTGAAAATGGGGTTGAGATAGTTGGAGAGATTGTTGTCAAAATCGAGCACTGCCTGCTCTCTAAAGGCGGGCCTGATAAAATTAAGGTCATACTCTCGCATCCTCAGGGGCTTGCCCAGTGCAGATATTTTCTAAAAAAATATTTCCCTGATGCCGAACTAAGGAGCACAGGCAGTACCTCCCATGCAGCAAGGCTTGCAGGAGAATTTGAAGAGATGGCAGCAATAGCTTCTCCTGAGGCTGCCGAGTGCTACAGGTTGAAGGTTTTAGTACCAAATATTCAGGATAGGAAAGAAAACTACACCCGTTTCATTGTCTTGCGAGCCGTAGAAAAGAGTTCTGCTAAGCAGGTTTTATGTACTGAAGAAGATAAACCGAATAAAATAAAATCACAATCTGGCCCTGGACATGAATCAGGGAATGAGTTTCGATCTCAAAAAGAAATTGAATTTCAGCCTGAAACCAAAATCGGACCTGATAATCCGCGCCTTTCAGCATTCAAAACCTCCATTATAGTATATCTGGAAAAAGATAGGCCAGGAGCATTGTACGAAATTCTTGGAGCTTTTGCGAAAAATAAAATTAACCTGACCAGGATCGAATCAAGACCTTCAAAAAAAGAACTTGGAGATTACTACTTCTATATCGATTTTGAAGGGCACACCAGCGACGCACTGATAATAGAAACTTTAAAAGAAATAAAAGGTAAAATCGATACTCTAAAAGTGCTGGGTTCTTATCCCGCTTTTAAAAAACAGTAATTATCACTCTTTAAAAAGATCTAGTTATCCATCTTTCAGAAGTCGTAATTATCATTCCTTAAAACAAGTAAAAGGTCAGAGGTTGAATCCTGCAACTTTAGTATAAGGCAGTGTCGAAGCCTCTGAAGATCCAAACCTGTGAATGTAAAGAAAAAGATCGGCAAAAATCGGATAGATATACTAATCTAAAAAATACATATTCTAGAACGTGTACTTTTATATACTATCTTTCTATAGTATCTTCCAAGAAGATCTTCTTATAGTATATTTGTATGTTTTGTATAGAATCCTTACTTATGATTATTTATGATCACAGCCGTTTTTCGAGGCTATAAAAGGGAGCGGGATGGCTCTGAGTATTGAAGAAATAGTAAATAAACACGAATCGGCCCTGAAAAAATATAAGGGACTCTATGCCTTTGCAGACTTGTTTGCAACTTCTCTTGTCCTTTATGCCCTTTTCGTGCTATTCAACATGCGAGATTTATTCTTAATGTTTAGCACCTTTGAACCCTATACCGGTGCAAAATACAACATTCTGGGCTTCGGGGTTGTTTTTGAGACTCTGGGGCTCATTTTTCTGGCTTTTGCCCTCTCTATTATCCTTACAGCTATCAGGCACTACAGGGCTGAAAAGAAAGATGCGATTGCCCTTATAGAAGAGACGCACCCCGTACTCAGGGAGAGATTGAGGACTGCCTATGATAACCGCAATACGGACAATATTATTGTTCGGGATCTTATAGGCGGGGTCATAATCGATTCAAAATCCGTACAGTCCTCGTCCTTTCTTAACAGGAGAAAACTTGCAAAAGACCTGTTTGTAATAGTGTTTGCAGTTTCCATTCTTGCATACGTTGCCGGAACCGGATACCAGACAACTCTCAGCCCAACTGACCTTAACGGAGTGATCGACAAGCTTCCATTTTCTGATTCGCATTCTGACCTTTATCCTGTAGAGGAAAACGGCGGAACCTCGAATAATACCAGTCAGGAGAACATCTTCGGGGAACCTGCTGTTATTGTAGTGGAAGGCAAAGAAGTTGATCTGAAGATTCCTCCGGGCTCAGGGCAGGGCTTTACAAACCAGGAAACAGCGGAACAGATGAACAATTCATTCATCCAGTCAGGCCTGGTAAATCCTGAAGCGACTGCTTCCCAGGCTTATTATGAGAATTTGCCGGAAGGATACAGGAACGTTATCCAAAATTATTTTGAAGGACTTGCAGAAGAATAATTGAAATATTTGTCTAAAGCCGGATTTACCTGCACTCAGTTTAATCGAAGATTGTCTGAAAGCAGTTTTTAAAAACAGACCGTGTGATGGAGATACACTGTTGCAGGAGCAGGTAAAGTCCAGAAAAATAGGGCTTTTAAACCTCTAAAACAGAAACTTAAAGGGTGAAGTGGATATGAACGAGATTAATACTGGCTCAGGGCAGGCAACTACGACCTACCAGAACGCAGGCAGAATTTTCAAAAACTTTTTTGAAGAGATTGGAAATGTTGTGGTGGGCCAGAATAAAGTAGTAGAGCAAATTATGATTGCAATACTCTGTGAAGGGCATGCCCTTGTTGAGAGCAATCCAGGGCTTGGAAAAACGCTTATGATTTCCACAGTGTCACAGGCAATGAACCTGAAATTCAGCAGGATACAGTGTACTCCTGACCTAATGCCTTCTGACATTACAGGTACAAACGTTATCGAAGATAAGGACAACAAAAAAGAATTCAGGTTTCAGCCAGGCCCGGTCTTTGCAAATGTCATCCTTGCGGATGAGATTAACAGAGCATCCCCTAAGACCCAGTCAGCCCTGCTGGAAGCTATGCAAGAAAAACAGGTAACTGTTGGAAATGATACTTTCCTGCTGGATCGTCCTTTCTTTATTCTTGCCACCCAGAACCCCATAGAAATGGAAGGCACATATCCCCTGCCTGAAGCCCAGCTCGATCGTTTTCTCTTAAAAGTACTCGTAGATTATCCTACTCATGAAGAAGAAATGGAAATAATAAATCGGTATACGAAATCCGAAGTTCCCAATATTTCCAGGGGTTTTGATAAATCCACACTTCTCGATTTGCAGAAACTCACAAGACAGGTTCCGATCTCCGAAGAGCTCAAGCAGCGCGTTCTTTCTATTGTGGGCATGACAAGGAAGGACAAAGAGCATATCGAGTACGGAGCTTCCCCGCGAGCATCTATAGGCCTCATCCTTGCCGCAAAAGCTAAAGCCCTTGTAGAAGGCAGGAATTTCGTAAGCAAAGAAGATATTGATTATATGGCATATCCGGTTCTCAGGCACAGGCTTATCCTGACTTTCGAAGCCGAAAGAAGCGGGATGACCCCTGATCAGGCTATTGAGGAGATTATCCGGAAGCTCAAGTAAAAAATTTTGCCTTGAATTACCAGGCAAGGAAAGAAATTGTAGAAAAAGTTAAAATAACCCTGAAGGGTTTCCCGAGCCCTGAATAAACCGGGCTTTTTATTGACGATCCTGAATGACTCGCACAAAACAAAATATTGAAACGGATTTTTTCAGGCAGCTTGACCGCTTTACCTTCTCTGTCCGAAAAAGAGTCTCGACCGTTTATGCCGGAAACCGGCCCTCCACCCGAAGCGGTCACGGCATCGATACCATAGGGTTCCGGGAATATGATCTTAACGACAGCCTGAAAGACATAGACTGGAAAGCCTATGCGAGGACTGAAAAGCTCTATGTGCGGCAGTTTGAGGAAGAGAAAACCCTTACGACCCATATCCTTCTGGACGCCAGCAAAAGTATGGATTACCCTGAAAAAGGGACTTCGAAGTTCGAATATGCTGCCATGCTCGCGGCAGGCTATGCCTACATGGTGACAAAATATAATGATAGGTTTGCAATCTCAACATTTACACAGGAAATCGATATAAATAAACCCAGTCGCGGGCGAAAAAACCTTTTGCGTACGATCGACAGGCTGACAGAGCTCGAACTTTCAGGAGGAACTTCCATTGGGGAAGCTGTCCTAAAATACAGCCGGGAAATCAAGTCCAGATCTCTTGTAATCCTTATCTCGGACTTTCTTCAGGAACCCGAAGCAATAGAAACCGCAGTTTCCAGGCTATCTGACCATGATCTGATTCTGATCCAGGTACTCGATCCCACGGAAAAAGTGCTTCCCGTCCAAGGTAACAGTAAACTTGTAGATCTTGAAACCGGAGAGGAGATCAGGACTTATGTTAGTGAAAAGTTCAAAGAGCGGTACCTTGAAAAGCTTGACGATCACAGTGCAAGGATCAAAAAAGCCTGCATGAAGACCGGAGCCGAATTCTATAGTTTTACAACCGATACTCCTATCTTTGACGCTTTCTACTATACCATCAGGAGAAGGAGACGCTAAAAATGCCTTTTGAAAATCCCCTTGCTCTTGCCGCTCTCCTGAGTGTCATCCCGCTTATCATTATTTATATGCTCCGTCCCAAGCCGGCGGTACTTTCGATTCCCTCACTCATGTTTGTCCTTAAACTCGAGAGGGAAAGAAAACGGGTTTATGCCTCACTCACCAAAATTGTTCGGGACCCGCTTTTCCTTATCCAGCTCCTTATGCTGATCCTGCTTTCCATTGCGGCAGCAGGCTATTACTACAATTCGGAAGAGCCCCTTAGCGGAGAACATACCGTAATAATCCTTGATACTTCTGCAAGCATGCAGACTGATTCCCGCTTTGAGGATGCGGTTAAGATTGCTGACGGCTATGTAAGCAAGAAAAACAGTATAATTCTGGCTTCTGATACTCCTCTGCTTGCTCTTGAAAGAGGAGATGCCTCGGCTGCACATGATATTTTCAAGAAGGTTAAGTCAGGGGCAGGCACTGCCGACCTGTCTGCAGCAATTACCACAGGCATGCGGTATCTTTCCACGGAAGGAGGAAGGATTATCGTTGTTTCGGATTTCACCAACTATAAAGGCGATGACCCGGTTGCTTCCAAGAACCTGGCTGAATCCTACGGGATTGAGGTGAATTTCATAAAAGTAGGAAAGCCTGCCGATAATATCGGAATCATCAATGGCTGGATAGAAGCCACAGACGGAGAATACGGCTATACTGGGGTAATCAAGAATTACATGGATCATAATGAGAGTGTTAAAATCGAAACTGGCAGAGGAACTTCAGGAAACGCCTCAAAGTCCTTCTCCCTTGAGATCCCTGCAGGCGGGACAAACCAGTTCACGCTAGGAAACCTGGGGCCAGGCATTACAACAGTCCGGCTCGATGTTGAAGATGGCCTGCCTGTTGACAATAAAGCCTATATCTCCATTCCTGAGACCTCAAGCCAGCGTATACTCTATGTTACTGATAACGGAAAACTGCCTTCGAAAACCGCACTTTCCCTGCTTCCGAACAGTAACCTGACCGTTTCAAAATCCGTGCCTGCCGAGCTTGACAATTATACTCTTGTCGTGCTTGCACAGAAAGAGACACCAATCGGCAATAGTTCGGTCGAAAGAATCGAAAGTTATGTCCGGAACGGAGGAAACGCGGTCTTTATTGCAAGCAGAGCCCTTGTTCCCGAGAAAACCGAAGTCGACCTTCTCAAGATCCTGCCTGTGAAACCCTTGAGGCTTGAAGAGGACGAAAACGGAATTGGAGTTGAGGAAGTCCTGAAAAGCAGTATAACGAAGGACATAAGGAGCGAAGAAATCTCGGTCCGTAAATACCTTAATGCAACCGAAAGGACCGATTCGACGACCCTTGTAAAGCTTAAGAATGGAGTTCCTGTACTGAGTTACTGGCAGACAGGCAAGGGAACGGTTTTCTATATGGGGCTGAGTGATGAGCTAGGAGAAAATTCCTGGAACAATTTCCACAACCTTCCCGAGTATCCTGTCTTCTGGATTAAACTTGTTCAATGGCTCGGAGGGACAGGAGATATTTCCGAATATAATCTGAATACCGGCACATTGAACTCCCTTTCTAAGACCGAGGAAATCCGTACACCCTCTAAGACTTTCACTTCAAACCGCATTCTCTTTGACGAGGCTGGGATCTACGAACTTTCAGGGAAGAAAATTGCAGTGAATCTATACAATGACAGAGAATCTAACACTACAGTTGATGCTTCGGAATTGACCGAGCGGGCTGTTGCGGAAGATGGGCCCAAACTTGTGAAGGAAGATTCCTACACTGCCAAAAATGACATTACTCATTATCTTATAGGAATTATGTTCCTGCTCATACTGCTTGAAATTCTTATTGTGCGCCAGCGGGGTGAACTATGAATTTATCTCTTGAACATCCCGAAATGCTCTTCCTGATAATCCCTGTGTTTATTGCGGGATTCTATCTCTTGCGGAAGACAAAAACGAAACTTGTAGAATGGAGAATGCTTGTCGCTATTCTGCTTGTGCTTGCCCTGACTTCTCCATATACTACGGTTACACAGACAATTAACGAAAAAGATCCCTCTCTTGTGCTGGTTCAGGACCAGACCTCAAGTATGAGTCTCTTTCCTGAAGGAGCAGGTACTGAACTGTATAAGGCCCTGGTAGCTAATACCCCTACAACTTTAGTCAAGCTAACCGGAGATAAAACCTCACTTGGAGATACCGTTACGCAGTATGCGGGCAGCGGGAACCAGATCGTGCTTGTCAGCGACGGAAACAGTAATACAGGCAAGGATCTCACAGATGCTTTGGAGTTTGCAAAAGAAACCGACACGCCTGTCTATCTTGTCCAGTCCGAACTTCAGGTGAATGACCTAAGTGTCGAAATGCTCGGAGATAAGACGGTTGTTGTGGATAACCAGAATGAGTTCAATATAGTTGTCCGCCAGGCTTCAAACCAGAGTGTCAGCTATCTCCTGGAGGTGTATGTGGACGGAGAGCTTTCCCAGAGCAGGGATTTTACTCTGGATGGCAGGAACAACATTGATGATCCCATTAAGATTAATCAGGCTTTTAACACCCTTGGCGCCCATGAACTCAGGGCAAAGATCACTCCGCATGGAGAGGATCAAAATGCGGTTAACAATGAATTTTCCAAGTCCGTATATGTCATTCCAAAACCGAAGCTGACACTTATTACAAGTGAGCTCGATTCTCCTCTCGGCAGGATTCTGGACAGCCTTTACAATGTCTCAGCAGTTAGCACTTACCCCGGAGCAGCGGCTCTTGAGGGTAGCAAAGCTCTGGTGCTTGACAACCAGCTCATGAATTCCTTTTCCGAAGCCCAGATGAAAGAAATCAAAAACTATGTCAGCAACGGAGGTGGACTGGTTGTCGTGGGAGGAGAAAAGGCTTACAATTATGGAGGATACCTTAACTCTTCGCTTGAAGAAATCCTGCCTGTGCTTTCAAAGCCTTCTGAATATAAGGGAGGAAGAAACCTAGTCCTGATTCTTGATGTCTCTCCTAGTACTGCAGCCCACAAATCTCAGGGAGATATACTGGCAAATGCTGTCTATATTATCCAGAACGAAAATCTCAGAGATGCAAATGCCGAAATTATCGCCTTCGGAAGTAAAGGATATGATGTTTCAGGAGGATTTATGTTTCTCGGCCTTGGCCAGAATCGGGAAGCTCTGAAAGATAAGATTTCGCAGCTGGTTCCCGACGAGAAGAGCAAGACTTCCTTAGACGCAGGACTTAACACGTCAAAAGACATGCTTACCGGAAAGGACGGCGAACTTGATGCTATTGTTATTTCAGACGGAGCAATCAAGGATTCCTACGGTCCAAGCCTTCAGGCTGCAAAAGAACTTAAGAACCTCGGTGTGAATCTGTATTTTGTCCACATTCGCTCGGTAGCTCCTTCCCAAACGAATGAAACCAGACAGTATTATGCTGAAAACTTGATGAAGGAACTTGGGCTTGAAGATAACTATTTCCATATTAATATGGGCGAAAGGGCAAACATAGGTTTTGAACCTACAAAAAAGCCTTCTGAAGAGGACGAAGAAGAGGAAGCTGAACTTGACACTTACCCTCTGATTGAGTATTCTCCTGACCACTTTATCACGAAAAATGTGAATCTCACAAATGCCAGTGTTACAGGATATAATGAAGTAACTCCAAAGGCTGGGGCTGAGCGCCTGGTTATTACATCTACCGGAAAGCCTGTGCTTACTACTTGGCGTTTCGGGCTTGGAAGAGTTGCGGCCTTTACAACGGACGATGGAGACGGAGAAGGTTCTCGCTGGGCAACTGCCCTTTATAATGGCTCAAGCGCAAGACTTATTTCAGGCACTATAAACTGGGCAATAGCAAACCCGAGAGCTGAAGAAGGAGCTGTTGTGGATAGCCCGGACACTTGGCTTGGGACTCCTTCCAACCTGACTCTTACGATGTATGACGAGGGAATTCCGCAGCTAAAGCTGGATGGTAGCTCCCTCGACCTTGCTTTAACCGGAAGGAGTACCTACGAGACAAGTGTAAATCCCGAAACCACCGGAATCCATGATATCTCAGGTTACCCGCTTGCGGTAAATTACCAGCTTGAGTCTCGAGATGTTGGGCTCAATGAAGATATAGAGTCTCTTATCGTCGCAACCGGAGGGAAAATTTACAATGAAAAGGAGGCAAGAGCCCTTCTCCTGAAAGATGCGCGGCAGAACTCAGAGAGACAGGCTGAGGAGCAGGTAAGCCTGAAAATGTATGTGCTCATTACTGCGCTTGTGCTCTATCTGGGAGAAATTCTTGCCAGGCGCATAAGGGAAATGAGAAAGCTCAAGAATGCGCAGGTTGAGATCGAAGCTAGAACATAAGAGAAGTCAAGAGCCCATCAAGGAGACCCTTCTTCTCTTGTCTCATAAACGGAACTATGGACTCACAATCCTTCTAGAGTTCTCAAAAATGATCCGTTTTTGGGGAGTTAATGGGGCTATTTACTAGGTTAAATGTAAATTCTACATTCCGCAGTATTTTTTTCGAAAATGATATTTTATCAGATAGCGCTTTCGAAAAAAATCTAAGTAATCTGAGTTCTTAATGTCATTTGGGGAAAATTGAATAGATAATTTTTGGTCTCTAATACACCATACAGTTGCTTTTACCTTCTGCATAAAAGCCAAATAAATCCACGCTAGATTAAGAATCGATAGCACGAAAAATTATGAATATACTAAAATTTACTGCAGAAAGTAGGAGCAGTATTTTAAATTATGATTTCTGCATATTATAAGAGAAAGGGTCAAAACAGTAGAAGTTTCATACTTTATTGTACCAGCTCTTTTGGTGTCCATTGTTGAGCCGATCCCGAAACTCAAAATTTGATTTTTGAATCTTTTATTTGGGACAGTCAATAGAATATCTGATCATGAAAAACAGTCCTGAAACTCTTAATGATTTGGAATAAAATGGGTTTGGGATAGATTCGTTAATAAATCTATTTTTCACCTCTCTACATGCCATATTATTAACCAATATTATTAGGTTTCCTGGCTATTATAATTCTTACTGCGTGCTGGTGGGGGATATTACTTGATTTACAATCAAATATATACTCATTAGAATAAAGCAGTTCCCAGTCTTTATAATAGCTTTGAAGTTCCTGACTCTCATAAAGGCATTCATTTTTACCCCAGTCAGGGGCGATCTCAACATCCGGATGTTCGACAAATGTGCACATTACATTAATGTCACCAGTTTTTGTATTATTTTTTATTTTCCCAAACTGGCGTTTTCTATTTTCTGGTCTAATGTATTGCAAAGTTCCAATTGAATAAACAACGTCAAATATTTTTGGTAAAGCAACATCGTTTATATCTGCTTCCATAGTTTCAATAGTTGTGTTGTTTTCTCTGGCTAATTTAACCGCCTTTTCTAAACCTGCAGGTGCAATTTCAACAGCTAAAACATTGAAACCTTGTAGAGCAAAGAAAACACTGTCCCTGCCTTCTCCTGCACCTAAATCAATCAGTTTTTTATTGGTTATTTGGCCATCTGGAATAAACTCTAAAACCTTGTCTACCAACTCATTAGGTTTTTTACCCCAATAGTAATCAGGTTTCAAATAAATTTCTTGCAATTGCTTTTTGTCCATTATTCATCTCCCCATCTTTTTTGAATATTATAGCTTGCTGCAAGACTCAGTTTCAAAATCTAGTGATAAAAGTAAGCGTAACGCCAGTATATAGATTTGCAAATTTATAATTATGTAATAATGTTACGGCATAGCAATGGTAAATAAGTCTTACTCTTAATAACTTTTTGGAACTCCTTCTCTTTTAAACCTTTTGATGGTTTTAATAATGATATGAATATATCACAAGAAGAGTTTTTCATAGAAGAACTCCCCCAGATTGTCCTATTTGCAGCACTCCTATGGCCATGACGGCTATAATCTATACACTAAACAATGTCTTGAAGAAATCAAGATTGGTCGATACAAACACTCAAATTGTGGTAATACTAATGGCCTTTATACTTCCAAGATCAAAAAGTACTATTTTTATATTATTCAATGAAAAGTAAGAAAAAGTTCAAGACTGATAAATGAATTGAGAGTAAGATTAAACTTACTAAAATGAAAAAACTAAGTATGCTCAATAGATCACAAAGTCATTCCTGAAATTGTTCAGATTATTTACTCCATTTAAATATAACATCTATTTTGGAAAATAGTTCATTTTTAGAGAGTAGCAAAAAGTGTCGATTTTAGGTGAAAAATTCAATAAAGCATTTGAAAAATTTTCCTTGGAGTATTCCTTTGAAATATTATAAATATGTTAGAAGAGTCAGGGTTATCTGCCCAAAAAAGCCGGCGAAAACCGGAACTATAAGATTATCATCGATTTTATTGACTGCAGTTTCCGTAAGGGTTGCAAGAAAAGCCATAACTAGGGAAACAATCGGGTTTCCTAGAATTACCATCCCGATGAGGAAATCAATAATAAATTCTGAAGCTGAGCCTTCAATCGATTTATCATTTTTAAAGAGCTTTTGAAAAACTCTCCTTTTTCCATAGAATTTTCCAATAAGTGCTGCAGCCAGATCTCCGAAGGTAGCCATAAGGATTGCGGCATAAGCAATTTCTCGGCTGAACAGGGCTATTACTGAAATTGCTCCTAGTGCAAAGAATACGTGGCCTCCGAAACGGTCAGCTTCAGCTTTTCTGTATATGATATAGAAAAAAGGTATTCGAATTCCGTGCTCAACCCGGAAGTAGTCAAGAATGAGAACAGTTACAAGAAACAGCATGAGCACCCAGAGCACGGCTTCTTTTCCGTAATATTCATAGATGAGCACGATAAGGATTGAAACCAGGTGCACACTTTTTCTCAGGATTTCCAGGACAAATTCTCTGGACGGCATGGCAAAAAGACTTGTCAGGATCTAATATAAAGTTATATCTATTTCTGGGTGTGCTTATTTTTATGTAGCCTAATGCTCAAAATACTGTTAGGAGGTTAATAGAAATGCAAACTGTATAAAATCTGAAAAACAATCTGTAAAAAATGAGTGAGTAAATGGGCCTGAAAAGAGAAAATGAATTAATAAATGTCCTCTAAAACAAGGAAAACCGGACAGACCGGAGGACTAGAAAAAGCGGAAATAAGGAAAAACTGGAAAAAACGCAGGAAACAAAGAAAAGGCCTGGAAAACAGCAGAAAGAGAAATATTCAGGCCCGGATTTTGAAATTTTGAGACCTGATTTCACGAGCCTTCACTCGCAGCATCATAACCAGAATTGATTACGGTATCCTGTATGCTTGAGTTTTTATCTATAGCGACTTCGGGCCAGATCTTAACTCCAGAATGTATTGTTGAATTACTTCCAATCAGTACTTTATGCCCGATAACGGTTCCATTTTCAAGGAAGCAGTGTTCTCCGATAACCGTTTCATCGGCCACTACCCCTCCTGAGATATTGGAATCTTTCCCTATGGACACATTATCAAAAAGATATGATGAAAGAATTTTTGCATTATCCTCTATAGTGCAGTTTGAGCCTATCACGCTGTAAGGCCCAATAAGAACGTTATCGCCTATAGTTGTGTTTTCCCCTATCACTATTGGCCCTACAAGGGAAGAATTCGAACCTATGCACACATTGTTTCCTATGGATAGGGGGCCTTTTATTCTTGCGTTCTTGGTTGTGAAATTTCCTTCTATTGTTGTTCCTGGAAGGGCATCGAGCATCCAGCGCTGTGCCTGCCTGTAAGCCGCCGAACTTCCCACATCAGTCCATTTTCCCCGCACAAGTACACCATTGATTTTTTTGTCGGCTGCAAGCATGAAGGGGAAAAGATCTTTTGCAAAGTCGTATTTTCTACCTTCAGGAATCCATTCAAATATCGAGGGGCTACAAATATAAATGCCTGTGCTTGCAAGGTTGCTGAATATCTGGCCTGCTTTTGGTTTTTCCAGAAATCGATGGATCCGGTTATTAATATCCATGTCTGCAATTCCGAATTCTCTCGGGTCATCAATCGAAAGAAGCCCAATGGTTACTGGGGCATTGTTTGCTTCATGGAAACGGTACATCTCTCTCAGGTCAAGGTTAAGGACATGATCTCCCCCAAGAACGATAAATGACTCGCCTTTCAGGTACTTTTCAGCATTTTTAACGCCTCCTGCAGTTCCGAGCTTTTCTTTCTCATACACATAATCGATGTGCACCCCAAACATATGCCCATCTCCGAGTTGCTCTTCTATTCGCTCTCCCATATACCCCAGGGTCATGACTATTTCATTGAACCCTTCCCTTGAAAGATGCTCTATCAGATGTCGGACTGACGGCTTATTGAGAATCGGTATGCTCGGTTTAGGATGCTTGAAAGTTAGCGGCCTGAGCCTTGTCCCTGCCCCTCCGCACATAATACATGCTTTCATATTTTCCCCAGATGTTCTTATATGAATATATCATTAACGATTTTATTATTGTTATCTTAAAGGTTATTGACAATGATTACTCCGAAGAACGATGCTCTCTCAAAAGAATATCTTCTTTGCTTTCCACTTTGATTTCCCTTGTGCCTTCATACTCCGAGACAGTACCTGTTATACTAATAAAATCTCCTTTCTGAATTGAATTATTAAGGGCTTCAGCGCCCGCGGTTTTTGGAATAAAAACACTCAGGACTTCGGAGTTGCAGTCTACCTGTAAAAGCAAGTGTTCGCCGGTGTACGTAAACCGTTTACTCAAAACTTCGGCTTCAAGAAATACCTTCTCCCCTTCACCAGATTCCCGGGTGTATGGATTGGCTTTTTCTCCTGTCTCCTTTCCCGAATCTGTAAGTTCCGATCCAAAGCAAAGATAAGCGGTCATAAGAGAAGTTAATGTCATAAATAGCAGCAGTACCATGACTTTTTCTTCTTTTTCCATACATTATCTCCTGCTTTTAAAGGGTCTGGAATCAGTTTATAATTGAAACGAGTTTTATTTCAAGGATCAAAATTTTACCTGCAAGTTCATGGTTAAAGTCTAGAGTGGCAGAAGTTTCAGTGGAATTGAGCACTTTAACTTCACTCCCGGCGGGTGTTATGATTTTCGTTCCTGGCTCAGGAGGAGTCTGGAGTTCAAGCCTTGCAAGGGGAATTTCCTGGACAAGATAATTCTTATATTCTCCATAGGCGTCTTCAGGCGGGATTATAAGGGTTTTTTCTTCTCCCTCTTTCATTCCAAGCACACCCGTGTCGATGCCTTTTATTACCTGGCGTGTGTCCGCTCTGAAAAATAAAGGTCTGTATTCCTTTTCTTCTTCATACATCCCTTCTTCGAGGGCTTTTTCCTTCAAGGTGGTATCAAAGACTGTTCCGTCTTCAAATTTTCCAGTATAATCAATAAGAAGGTAATCTCCTTTTTTCACAATGCGAGAATTTTCCATTATCCCTTTCTCCTGTGCATTTTCCTTTTAGTATCCATATTGTCTAAAAGTCTCTCTGGATACTGAAAGGATACACATTTTGCAGAAAATACTATAATTCTCAATTTGAGTTTCAGAAACTTAAATTTATTCTATTGAGATGATTTTTATATCAAAAACAAGGGTCTTTCCTGCAAGCTCGTGGTTAAAATCAATCATTGCGTGTGTTTTATTTACATCAGTTATAATAACCAATCCATAATTTGTAGGGAGCTTTTGCCCTGCTTCAGGAGGTTCGGTTAGATTCAATTCTTCAATTGGAACAGCCAGGATTTTTGATTTATCGTATTCTCCGTAAGCTTCTTCAGGAGGAATCGTGATAATTTTTTCTTCTCCTACTTTCATCCCGATTATACCTTTATCAAAGCCCTTTATCATCTGACCTGCTCCGGCCACAAATGTCAGAGGAGTGTAAGTCCTTCCGTCAACGTATATGCCCGCTTGCTTTGCAACGTCTTCTCTGGAGGTGTCAAAAACAGTGCCGTTTTCAAGCTTCCCGGTATAGTCGACTTGGACTGTATCTCCAGATTTTACTGCTTTGTTGTCTCCTTCTTTGCTACTATTATCCACGCATCCGCTGCCTAAAATTGTGCTTACAAGGAGCAGTATCGCTATGAAGAAAACTGCTCCTTTTCTGGTCTTCATCCCTTTCGTTCCTCCACAGAAACGACTTTGACTAAAAATACCAGGTTCTTTCCTGCAAGCTTATGATTGAAGTCTACAACAAAGTTATTTTCACTTACCTCTGTGATAGAACCCATCAGACCGTTGTCCGTGGCCAGCTGCATTCCAACTTCTGGAGTAAAATCTACAGCATCGATCGGGATCTCTCTTGCGAATTCCTCCCTGTATTCTCCATAAGCTTCTTCAGGCGGGATTGTAAGAGTCTTTTCCTCCCCAACTTGCATTCCGACAACGCCCTCATCAAACCCTTTTATCATCTGGCCTGCGCCAACGGTAAACGTAAGGGGTTCATAATTTCTCATTTGATTGTATGTCCCTGCCTCGATAGCAACTTCCTTTAAGGAAGTATCGAAAATTGTGCCATCTTCAAGTTTTCCTACATAATTAACTGAGATTGTATCCCCATTCTCAATTTTTTTGCTGGTGTCTTTTGCTATATCCTCAGCCATAAGAATCAATAAAATAAACGAGAACATGTTAGATAAACGTGATGATAAAATAGTCAAAAGATCGATTGAATGGGAAATTTAATCTCAAAAATTAGAGGAATTCTTGAAATCTTCTTTTCTAAGTTTTAATTTGAGATTAAATTTTAATTTGAGATTCGGTTTCTTTCAGTTCTTTTTGATATTCCAGATATGAGTAAACAGTCGTGACCCCTACAATAAAAAGGGCAGGCCCCAGAATGAATATAAACTCAAATCCAGGGAAAAAGATTCCAACCACAGCAACTATTCCTGCAATCCTGAATAGCTTTCCTCCAAGCCGATTAGTTTTTTTCCAGGTCTTATCACTACTGAGGGTCCAGGGAGTCTTTATGCCGAGAAACCAGTTTCTCTCAGAATTTTGCATAAGGATTCCTATGTAGTAAAATAGAATCCCTATGCCTACAGGAAGCACGGCATTCGGATTGATTCGGATTCCTGTGTTCCAGAGTAGTATCTGGAGATGGGCGGCAAGTAAGAAGAAAATTAAAAAAATTACATATCCTTCATGATGCTTTCCGAATTTTACTAGATTCATCCTCGTCAGGTCGGTTCTGGGAATTGCTAGATAGAATACTGCAAGTCCGGTAATTAGTAAAGGCATGGAAAAAAGTCCCCAGAACCTCGACATATAGCTATTGACTTCTCCCCGGGAATTCCAGTGGGTTGCCATAGCTTCAGGCACAAGCGGGTAAAAATAGATTGAAATTATAAAAGAAAGGAGGATCAATCCTGTGATTATGGCTGTGGTTTTACGCATATAAACTGTTAACATATTTCAATTATTTAAACAATGTGGAGACTTGAAGTAAGCCTTTTGAAAAATGCTTGCTCGCAAGCCTTTTCAAAAAAGGCTTGAGCGAAAACGGCTCACATTTGAGTTTGAGACACATATCCTCCAACTCTATCCGTCGTGATCACAAGCTTTTTCAAAAAAGGCTTGACCAAGAAACTCCAGCAACAAAGTGGACGGCGTGATCAACTGGTGCAAAGATTGCAGGTCAACATTTTATCTTTATCTTGAATGTGATGAAACTATTTAGGCATTAATACATATCTATTTTTGACATTATGTAACATGAAAGGCCGAATTTTTGGCTAACTTTCTTCTTTATTCTCTACTAACAAAGGCTTAAAATATGCTTCCGGTATATAACAGTCTAATTAAAATTATTATGTCGTTGATAGTTATGGCAACAAGTCAAGAAAGACAGAGGGCAAATCTTGCCAGAATGAAAAGAGTAATGGAAGAAATTGAAAATACGACAGATGATTATAATCTTATCAATGAATTACATGAACTTCTAAGAAAACCATATTCTCTGTCCCTGAAATGGCATATGATTGTATTTAAAAGTGAAATTGATAGAAGCTTGTGGTATTTGGAAGATATAAGAAAAGAAGAAATTGAAATTGAGAAAATGAAGCGAAGGAGAGGAAAAGAGCCAAAAGAAGAATTAAATAAAGTTAGCGGCAAATTTTCCGAGATAGTGAGTGAATTTAAACTTGATCATCAGATGGTATATGATGAAAAAGCAAATCAGTATAAATTGTCAAAGTCTGGGGTTTCCAGAACCACTAGAGAAAACATTTTTGCAATTCCAAAATCCATGATTGGAGATGGTAAACTCCAGTGGAGTGAGGCGGTTAAACAAAAATGGGGAGAAGACAATATTGGGCAAAGAGAATCACTGGAAAGAGGTTTCTGTAATTGAAAAGTAATAAGAGTTATCCTAATAACAGTGACGACCCAATCTTTTAGCTTTCAGGCATGAAGTTTCTTTTCTCTGAGTGTCAGCCCAACAGGTGGAGGATGAAAGTCATCAGCTTTCTCAAGCTACTTTAAAAATATATCGAAGTGCAGATTTTTCAGATTTCTTTAAATGTGTAATTTTGGTCTATAAACTAAACATTATCCAAAAAGTGTATTAATATCTAAGTACAGGGCTCTAGGGCGCATACTTGGCCAATGGATGGGGAACATTCATGAAAAGTAAGATCGCTGAAACATTAAGACTAAAATTTGAGCCTGTGGCTATTCTCTGGAGCGATTGTCTTCCAGAAGGCTCTCTGCAGTTCAAGGGAGTTGGAACCGGATGTATTATGAGCATGTTCGCCAAGGCAGCAGCTAAAGGAAAGACTTCTGCCTTCAGTAAGACTACCTTTGGCTGCTTTGGAGGTGGTATAGGCCTTGGCTTCGGAAAGCAATATGAGAACTTTCCTTTGGGAGTAGAGGCCTTTAAATACTTCCTTTCAACAGGGCTCGAATCCTCGGGAAAAGAGGATATGGTGGAGGGGGCGAAGAGGCTACGCAATAAGGAAATGGCCGAGTATTTTCTGAAGGGAGAAGGCTATAAGAAGAGCCCAAATATGGTAGGTAAATATTTGGAGAATCTACCGACGATGGATGTTCCATCAAAGTACGTTGTCTTCAAGCCATTAAGAGATTTAGCTGAGGGTGAAGAGCCTGTGGTAATATCCTTTGTGGCCAATCCCGACCAGCTCTCTGCCCTGATTACTCTAGTTAATTATGACAAAGAGAAGAACGATAACGTTATAGTGCCTTGGGGGGCTGGCTGCACCCAGATAGGCATCTTAGCCTTCATGGAAGCAAAGTCCGAGACTCCCAGGGCTATCCTTGGATTGACTGATCTTGAACCCAGGATGGCAGTCAGAGGCCTTCTTGGCAAGGATATCCTAACCTTGACGGTGTCATACAGGATGTTCCTGGAAATGGAGGTAAACGTAGAGGGTAGCTTCCTTGAGAGGAGTCTATGGAAGAGAATGGTGAGTGACTGAGGTAGTGCCAGTGAAAAGATGGCAGAGCACCACGTCACAAACAGGGGCACACAAGGCTCTGCCGCATGAAATCAAAATCAGATCTGACTAATTCCAACCTAAGTTAATAAGAATGCTCTTTATTACAGTTGTAGTGAGAGCTGGCTGTAATATTGGACGGCCCTGGGCTTAGATCTTGTAATAACTCACTAGCTTGTTGATATTCATCTTTTCCTCTTCAGCCATAGATAGAAGCGTGGGTAGTGAAAGTTTTTGCAGTGGAGCCTATAATGAACAGAGTTTCTAGTGTTACGGGTTGTCCAGTTTCCACGTTCGTTACGCCAAAGCCTTTGGTATAAACTATCTTATTGCCACTGACTATAGCCACGGCACATTCTGGTGTGTTGGTTACGTTAAGCTCTTCTTGGATAGCCTTTTCCAGGGAACTGAAATCGGTTGCATTAGAGGCATAGGATACATTAGAGGCAAACTATAGATAGTGATATCAGGGCAGCCATTATCACTGCACATGAATCTTAAACCTCAATGTTTGTTTTTCTAAACTTATACTTTGAATAATCAATCAAGTCCATGATCACGAAAACAATCCTGGGGACTATTAACGATAAAGATAAAATGGCTTTTAGAAAGGTAAAACGGCTTTTTAGATGAGCTTTAATCTAAGATGTCAAGACTTAAGCGACGAGGTGCAAAATCAAGTTAGTAGTTACGTGCAATGAATAATTCATAAAAATATCTAGTAAAGTTCAGGGAAAATAAATATAATATTAAAAATGATCCATATCTAATGACTTGTTACTAGTACCGCATATATTTTCAATTTCCATTGAGACAGACAGCATGCTATCCAATAGGACAACCAGGCTTGTGTCCAATATAAACATATTCCATTTACACAAACCTCTTCCCCATGAATACACAAATTGCTGGTTCCTTACTTACAGTACCAGTGCCCATTGATACATATCGCTGTCCCATGAATACACACAGGTTTTGGTCCCTTACAAGGCGTCTCTAAACATTTCCATTGTCCGTTGATACATATCGCTTTATCATGATGAGGACACTTAGGTGCCGGTCCCTTACAAGGTATTGCACTTGTCGCTGCGGCTGTCAATGATACTAAAAACAAAACAGCCAGCAAAATGGCCATTGATTTTTTAAGTTTATTCAATGTTTGAGTTTCCAAGTATAAACCCCCATCTTCTTTTTTAAATTATATTTTATTGTGTTATTGAGAATCAACAGTAGTATATAAATATATAAATATAATTTTTTCAATGAATAAAAGTACAGTAGAAATATAAATAAGAAACTAATAATAATTAAAGCCTGAAGTTATTAAATCAAGTTTTCATATATTTTCTTAAAATTTTAAAATTATATCTTCTTTAGCTGGTTTCAGCTTTTTCAAAAAATTCTGTAGCGCAAAGATATTGGGTCACGAAATCAAAAAGATACTTATGAATTAGTGCTCTTGAATAAAAAGTGCTAAAGTGAAGAGATTAATCCATAGATTACACATAATCAATTAGATCTAAGATAATTAGATCTAAGATATGTACAGATAAAACGAGGTTTTAAGGCGAGGTTTTAAAGGACTTAATAAGGCCCTAAAAGTTTAGAGAGGGAGTTGGGGATACTCCCTCTAGCCAGCTTGTTCCTAGGATTCTATCTTCGGGAAGGCTCTGAAACCAGTATGCAAGTATTTGATCCTCCCATCTTTGCCTGGTATAAACCTGATATGCATTGGCTCGGGATTCTCAGGAATAGTTTGAGTGAATTGGTCCTTACCTACCTTCTCTAAAGCAACCTCACGATCCTTAGTCTTAATCATAAGCTTGTTATCTTTTATTGTGACACTGGTGATGTTCTCGGGTTGAGGGTTCTGATTCTGTTCCATTGAGTAGTTACCTACGTACCTGATCATCTCAGACTCGTTCATTTCCATAGGCTTTTGTTGAACCTCCGATTTTAGAGGCAACATAAGCTCAAAAGCTTTCTTAGTGGAGTTAGGCATATTTCTGTCTGCGCCATTGTCCAGGATAATCAGGGCGAACTTGTGCTCAGGCACCATCTTGAAAACGCAAGAAAAGCCTTCAAGGTTTCCTCCATGCTCCACTACATCAACACCTCGGTAGTTATGCAAAATTAAACCATAGCCATAGCTTCCATCAGGATAATAGCTATACAATGGAGTATGGGGCGTGGACATCTCATTTATCACCCGAGATGAGAGAACCTGCTTGCCATCCAAGGTACCATTATTCATCATGGCCGTAGCAAATCTACCCATATCATTGACATTGGAGAAGAGGTATCCAGCAGGCCACTCGGGAACATCCTCCTCAAAAGGCCTATAGACCGTCACATTTATCGATGAATTTCCAATGTGTCCCATAGACATTGGATGGGTCACAGCAGTTTCCAGATAGAACGTAGAGTTATTCATGCCCACAGGCTTAAAGACTTTCTCATCCACAGCATCAGGATAAGGCTTTTCTCCCACAATCTGAGCCAGGTAGCCAGCCAGGGAAAACCTGTGTTTGAATAAGAGAAGACCTCTCCGGGATCAGTGAAGAAACTCGAGTCGTTCAATGTCCTTATATACTCTTCCAGACCGGATTCTACATCGAAGCGTTCCTTCTCGTAATCTCCAGATTCTTCTTTGAGGCCAGCTGTATGGCTGAGAAGCTGGCTGGCTGTAACATTGGACAGTCTCGGGCTTAGATCTTTTATGTAATAGCCCACGGGCTTGTTGATATCCACCTTCCCCTCTTCAGCCATAGATAGAAGTGTATAGGCAGTGAATTGTTTTGTAGTGGAGCCTATCATGAATAGAGTCTCTGGTGTTACGGGCTGTCCAGTCTCCACGTTAGCCACGCCAAAACCTTTTGCATAAACGATCTTATCGCCGCTAACTATGGCAACGGCACATCCTGGCGTGTTGGTTACGTTAAGCTCCTCTTGGATTGTCTCATCCAGGGAACTGAAATCGGTTACATTAGAGGCATTGGTTACATTATTAGAAGCAGCAACTGCAGATGGTGCTATCAGGGCGACCATTAGCGCAATACATAGAAGCTCTATCGCTTTCATACAAATCTCCCCACTTGCGTTTATCTTGGATGATAACATCAGATCAGAGTAATGTTGAGTAATGTTAGGAGTAGGAATTATAAAGGTAAATTTTATAATTAATCTATTATAATCTATAATCATACTTTGATCCTGGGGGGGAGTCAATTTAGCCGAAGCGCATTTTTTGCAAAGAAGATAGTTCATTCTTTATTACTATTCATACTCCTGGCTATAGCTTGGCAGCCTGTAATGGGAGCAAGTGCTGACAATGAAAGTTTAGTCCTGAATACCAAAACTCCTATAATGACCTTTGAGGGCGGCAAGCTCTACAAAACTGGATCTCTAAACGTAGTCGAGCTTCACGGTAGCTATAGGGAAATGGGAAGACAGTATGGGGCGCTACAAAAGAAGGAGCTGAACGAAATTTACAGTAATATAAGCGCCGAATTCGGCAAAGATCCAGAGTTTACATATGATGTCATGCTGCAGGATGCAAGATCTAACTTCAGGTTTTATCCGCAAAGATACAAGGAGATCATATACGGAATGGCTGAGACCTCAGGTCTGGGGTTTGATAAGCAGCTGATAGTCAATGATTTAGAAACCTACGTAAACTTACAGGAAGGGCAGTGCTCAGGAGTCGCTGCCTGGGGCAACTATACCTCAGGTGGCCCTCTGGTCTTCGGTCGAAACTACGATATGGGGCCAAAATTCGCTAATTACGCAACTGTAGCCGTCTACAACCCCGATGACGGAAGTGTCCCAGTAGCAAGCATAACCTACACGGGAGTTATCTATGTGACCTCAGGCATGAATAAAGAAGGGATGTTCCTGGAGCTTAACAACGGCCAGATCTCCGAGAATATGCAGCGTGATAATAGAGTATTCTCTCCAGTTTCTTTATTCTCATTCCTGGAGAGTTCGACTGATCTCGATCAGATTGACGCACAATTCCATACATCCTATCCTGATAATGCGTACATAGTGAACGTAGCTAACGAGACAGGGGCCTATTCTTACGAATGGGCAACCTCTGATGTCGTGCGCAGGGCGCCCGATAAGGATGGCCTGCTGGTAGCCACAAATCACTTCGTTGATCCTTTCTGGGGATTAGCGCCTATTGCATTAGATGATCAGGATCCTGCATTTACGGCACATAGGCGTGCAAATCTGCTTGCCTTGGGTGAGAAATATAAAGGAAAGTTTAATCCCGAGGTCATGATGGAGACTATGAGCATTCCCCTGGAGAAAGGTGGAGCATTTAGAGCTCCCAACGTCACAAGTTATCAAATAGTCGCCGTGCCCAAAGAGCTGAAGGTTTGGGTCAGAGTACCAGAGGTACAGGAATGGACTGAGGTAGATCTGAAGCCGCTATTTAACTAAAAATGAGCATTTTCTTGAGTGATCGAGTGAATACGAGGTATCAATATGCTGATCCCAAGAGCATTATGGCTATTGAGCATTAAGCCACCTAAAAGGCAGAGCCTTACAAGCATCTGCTTTTTCTCCTTAGCCCTGGTATGCCTTCTAATGTTTCCCGCGATGACGCCTTTGGCAGAAGCTGGAACTAATGATGATGCAACTGGGTTCTCAGCTACCCTCACTGGCTATGAAAATGCGGATAAATTCTTACCTGAGAATGCAGCAGCATCCATGTTCAACGTCAGCATCACTCCCAATTGGATAAAGGGCACTAATTCCTTCTGGTACACAAAGAATGACCGTGAAGGCAAGAAGTTCATGCTTGTAGATACTGTAAACCTAACTAAGGATGAAGCCTTCGACCATGAGCTGCTTGCTAAGGCTCTCTCTAACGCATCCAAAACCGAAGTCAATTCCTCAGATCTTCCCTTCGATAAGATCACATTCATGCCTGACATGAAAAGTATACGTTTTTCTGCATTTAATAATTCCTGGCAGTGCGATCTCCAGAGCTACCGTGTCAGTAATGCTTCACCCTGGGCTGAGGAATCTAAGGGAGAGTTGCTTTCACCTGATGGAGAGCTTGCCGCTTTCGTAAAGAATCACAATATATGGATTAGGGAGATGGAAACTGGCAAGATTTATCCTCTAACTGCAGACGGCACTAAGGATTATGGCTATGTGGATTCAGATTTCTTCAACGATACTGTTACTGATGAGCGCCTGGGGATAAAACCTGATCTTCCTGAATCTACAATATGGTCTCCCGATTCAAGAAGAATAGCGACATTCAAAATGGATGAAAGGAATGTCACTCCTATCTCGCTGCTGCAATATGTGCCCGAGAATAGCTCCAGGCCAAAGGTTTGGACATATAAGTATCCCATGCCAGGGGACGAATATATACCAATGTATGAGCCCATGGTACTGGATGTGGTTTCGCGGAAGGTCATTCCTGTTCAACATAGTGCTTACCCTGAGACCAAGGAGCTAACCTACTCTTATAATTGGAACAAAGCTGGCGATACTCTATACTCTGTTTATGACGAAAGAGATGAAAAGAAGCTTCACCTTCTTAGAATAGATCCTTCAACCGGTCAAGCAAAAGAGATCCTTAACGAGAGCGCACCTACTTATATTGAGTGGCAACAACCAAATTTCAAGGTACTAGATAACGGCGATTTCATCTGGTTCTCTGAACGCAGTGGCTATGGTCATCTCTACCTCTATGATAAGAACGGCAGCCTGAAAAATCCCATTACAGCAGGGAATTGGACTGTAAGAAATCTCTTATATGTGGATGAAAACCGGTCACTGGTATATTTCACTGCTGGAGGTAGGGAGACAGGTAGAGACCCTTATTGTCAACATTTGTACAGGGTTAACTTAAACGGGAACAACCTGGAACTCCTCACCCCTGAGGATGCAGATCATCAAATAAGTATGGAACCGGATGGAAGTACCTTTGTTGATACTTATTCCCGAGTGGATCTTCCGCCAGTTACTGTTCTTAGATCAAATGATGGAAAGACACTCCTCACTCTGGAAGAGGGAGATATCGACAACCTGCTCTCAATGGGCTGGAAGTTTCCTGAAAGATTCAGTGTAAAGTCATTAGATGGTCAGTACGATATCTATGGCATAATCATCCGACCAACTACTTTCAATGCATCTATGAAATATCCGGTAATAGAGTACGTGTACCCTGGTCCGCAGGCTGCAATAACACCAAAGACATTTCCCTATGAAGATGCAGAGACCTGGAAGGCTGTATGGTTAAACCAGGCTCTTTCTGAAATGGGGTTCGTTGTGGTAATTATGGACGCTCCTGGAACTCCTGGTCGTTCCAAAGCCTTTCACGATGTTTCTTATGGGCACCTGGGCATTGCTGGAGGGCTGGCTGACCATGTCAATGGCCTACAACAGCTTGCCAAAGATAGGCCTTACATAGATCTGGATAAGGTTGGAATTTATGGACATTCCG